>NZ_QPND01000001.1:0-508180 GCF_003344565.1 Saliphagus sp. LR7
GATCGTGGCTCGTCGTAGACGACGTCCTCGAACGGCTCCGTTTCGAGCCGTTCGAGACGGCTGAACCACTTTGAGGCCCAGCTGCCGGAGAATCCGTAGAGTTCGGCGGCGGCTTTCTGGGTAAGGTCATCGATCTCTTTGTAGGTGATCGCTGCCATCAGCCGCTGTACTGCTGCACCGTCATCGACCTCCGCCAAGATCTGGCGGAGGTCTTCGGTAGAGACGTTCTCCAGATTGGCCATACGGCCATTACTGACTCGAACTCTATGAACTTTTAGCCGTCAGTATCATACCTGCGTTCTCAGCTTCCTCTTTTTGCTAAGTACAGGGTCCGCAGAGATCGCGGGAGTGCACAAGGAACTGGTATATCAGGACTCCTTCAGCGGCGAGTTCTCGTTCACTTTTTCTTATGAACGTGACGACAACGTCTCGTACGAAATACGCATCCTTGGCCTGAGCTGTTCTGATGGTGATGAGGTGGTTGACCTCCAATTCGATTCGTTCTCGGCCGGAGACTACAGTTTCGTCACGAAAGACGCAACTGACGGGCAGACAGACTACGACAATCAAGATCAATTCCGGCTGTTGTCCAACGAAATCGGCGGGAACAATGGCATGACTGGCGTATTCTCGATTACCGAAGGCCGGGGAAGGCCATTGATCACCCCGATTAGAGCCGCTGACTACCAGGGGAGTTTTGAGTATTTATTCCGCCCACAATCGGAAAACACTAATCCAAGACCCGATCTGGCTATGATCTCGGGGAAGGTGTCTAACGCGACTATTACGATTCAGAGAATTGTCGATATGCCCTGAGTGAACGCACACCACATCGACCGACAGTGTTTTTCATATACAGTTTCAAGACAATCATGCGGGTCGAATTGACGATCCGCATCCCACATGGCTTCGGAACACCCTGGCTGGGGTTCGGAAGCACACACGCGGTGTCCCCACGCCGCGTTTTTGCTGCATCCTAATGTCATAGGTTGAATGGTGATCATGGCGCTGGTAACCATTGCGCTGGTGACCAGGAGAATTAACACAGAGTGTGGAACCGTGATAGCTTACGTACAGAGCAAACAGTTATGCGAGCGGTTACCAATCTATATTTGACCTGTCAAATTCTGCATCCCGACTATAGAGGCTATAAACATCACTCAATTCATAACTCGACATAGACACTGTTCTCCTCAATCTCACCAGTCAACAAATAGATTAATAGCACATAGAAAATAACACGATTGTATGGTAGATGAGTACCTTGTTCGCTCATTGAAGCGAGTTCACGATCAAGCTGCGAGTGACTTGCAGGTTACTGAACCTACATCGTCAAAAACTACCGCTGAACGCTTTAATCAGGTTCTGACCGATTTTCAAGAAGCACATCCGGATAACGACCGATTGGATAGGATTGACGAAGTAGAAGGAAAAACCGCGTCGCTGCGAAATCATGAACGGGCGAATGAAGACCTCCGAAAAATAAAGTTAAAAACGGAACAAATCGCGGACTTGTTCGAACTGGACATGGAAGATTTCGAACGCCTTGGCGAAGCGGGTGAAATGCAGCCAATCGTGATTCAACAACACGCAACACAGGAAACGGAGGTGACCGCTGAACAATCAGCAGAAATGAACATCACAGTTGAACACATTGAAGAAACCATTGAACACATTCAGCGTCCCCCTGAACAAAAGGAAGAGCTCGAAAAACTTCTGAGGGAGTTCAACGAAGAATTAGAAGGTGAGCAAGACGACACCCGTTTGCAACAATTGTTGGGAGCAGCAGCGGGAATAAGTGAAAACGTGTCGACACAAATGGCACAGCGAGCGCTCATGTACGGGGTTACTAGCGTACTCTCGTTGGCAGGTTAAGCCTTGGAGGAATCCGTGTGACGCATTAAAATGATCTACCCGAAGACTGGCGTTCTGTCAAGTCTGGATATGCTGAAAGCACGGACCGGCGAGACCATTCGCTCCGTCCTAAGACTGTATGTAGCACGAGATTCACCGTTATCGGCAATGAAATCAAACGCCTTGTGAACTGTTACTCCAAGTACAGGGTACCAAAGACGAAGTACGGTTCTCGCGCCGTTTTGACATCGCCGAAGTCGTGATATGAAAAGGCGATCGAGATAGAACGATCAGCTAGTACTCCAATCATAACAATAAGAATTATCAGTAGTGGTGCGAACTATAACCGTGTCTCTACGTACCAAGAGAGACAATATCATGGTGAATACACGGCAGACGCGGCGGCGGCTGCTGCAAACCGCCGGACTCGCGGTCGGGAGTAGTATTGTAATGGGGACAGCGAGCGCGGACCATGAGGAGACATGGACGTTCCATGCCGACCTGACAGGCGAAGCAGAGACAGAGGACGTTGAGACGAACGCGACTGGCCGAGCAACGTTTGAGATCCCACCCGACGACCACCGAATTCACTATCGGATCGACGTCGAGTGGCTCTGCTACGTAACACAGGCCCACATTCACCTCGGCGAAGAGGGTGAAGACGGCCCTGTGGTCGCGTGGCTTTACCCCGAAGAGGGCCAGGAGCCACAGCTTATTGAGGGCCGGTTCGACGGCACTCTCGCCGAGGGGAGGTTCACTGTCGACGACCTCGTTGGTCCGCTTGAAGACGCCAGTAGCAGCGAGATCGTTTCAGCGATGATCGACGGAAATGCCTATGTCAATCTCCATACGGAGGAGTATCCTGCCGGTGAGATCCGGGGCCAGATCAGTCCTGATACCGACACTGAGGAGGCGATCGCGGAAGCGACGGACGACGAAGAGGAGGTCGTGACCGACGCCGCGGACGCCGAACTCTCGCTCGGAGCGATCAACGTCGCCGATAGAGGGGACGACGAATTCGAAGGGCTGTTCGTGATGTTTAAGAATGATGGTGACACCCCTATCGATTTCACGGGTTGGACGATGCGTGACCACCCCGACGACGGAGTAGTTGGGTCTCCCGGGGGACCGTCCCCGTTCCGCTTCCCGGATGGATTTACGCTGGAGCCCGGAGAGAACGTCTATATTCATACCGGTGGTGACGAAAGCCAGGACAGGGAGGACGTGCTTCACTGGGGGCTCCGGACCACGGTCTGGGATGAAAATGGGGACACCGTGATCGTCAAGGATGCTGAGGGCGATGTCGCTCTCGAACACTCCTATGAAAATGGAGATCAGAGAGCTGCAATGCGCAGATTTACCAGTCGTCTCTCCGCCCAACTCATCTAAGGAGCACCTCACTCATTTTTGTGACAGGCAATCCATCCCTTATCCGGCAATTCTTAATTCGTTCCTCGCCTTTGCACATCGAAATAGGGGTGTAACGTAGGCGGTAGCAAACAGATGATGCCGATTTCAGAGACGACAGCAGGCGTGAGAACAGTTCTATGACACCCCAGTGAGCAGAGAAAGAGTGGCGCTGATTCT
The DNA here is from genome assembly GCF_003344565.1 of Saliphagus sp. LR7. NCBI lineage: Archaea > Methanobacteriati > Methanobacteriota > Halobacteria > Halobacteriales > Natrialbaceae > Saliphagus > Saliphagus sp. LR7. Next base: position 3,442 of record NZ_QPND01000001.1, read on the forward strand.
CAAAGCAGTAGCGTTAGCGAAGTCGACGGTACGCCCGAAGAAGGAGTGATGCAGCCGTACCAACTCCGGGAATGCGAGAGGAAAGGGCTGCAGCACCGAGGAGAAACAGTCCACTGAGACGCCGCCCCTTCACGACTTCCATTGCCGCATCGATGATTGTCGACACTGTGCTTGCGTTCTTGAGTAGATCGGACCGATCACCTGCTACTGTCATCAGTACACGGAATATCGGATCCGGCAAAAAACATGGTCGGGTTGCACGTGCCGGGACAGAAATCGAACGACATGGCCGAATCGAGCACGGAATGATGCGTGTTTCTTATCGAGAATGAAGCCGCATCGGAAGCCCATTTTTCGTTTGAGTCGTGATTTCGGGTTCAAGCGTGAGTGTCGACTCCTCACGGCCCCACTCGAATGCCCACTGTTGTCCGACCGTCGCTAACACCAGTTTCGCCTCCAATCGCGCGAAATCCCGTCCAATACACGTTCGTCGACCGCCACCGAAGGGGATGAACGCGTAATCATCGAGTTCCGCTTCGAACTCTTCGGTCCATCGATCCGGACGGAAGTCGAGCGGATCCTCGTAGAAGCGATCGTCTCGATGCACTGCCAGAACCGAGAGATGAACCTCTTCATTAGCGGGGATCCAGTATTCACCGACACGAACGTCCCGAGTTGCCTGCCGTGGGATCGTATGAATTGGCGGGTACTTTCGCATCGTCTCGGTAATGATCCGATCAGTGAACTCGAGATCGTCGACGTCCTCGAGTGTCGGTGGTTCCCCACCCAAGACAGTCTCGAGTTCGTCGTGGAAGCGCTGACGAACAGCAGGATTCGTCGCCAAGGCATACCAGGCAAAGCCAAGAGCAGCAGCGGTCGTCTCGTATCCCGCAAAGATCATCGTAAGCATCTGATCTTCGATCTCCGTCCGGCTGAGTGCGCCGTCCTCGCTCGCCTCGGAGAGCTTCGACAGAAGCGTTGCACTTCCCTCTTCGCTTGTTCCTGAGGTGCCGTCGTGTTCGGCTAATAGCCGGCGTACCTCATTACGAAGGCGCTCGGCAGACTGGCGAAACTCCCGGCGTGCAGGCGTCGGTACCCAGTTCGGCAAGAGCCAGGACGTTGGCTGGAACCACTTGTTGAGCCCATCTGAAGCCTTGCGTAATTCCTGCCCTTCCCCTGGCAAGAGTTCGCGACCGAACAATGTCGAGAAGAGGACCTCGAGGGTGAGGTCTTGCATCTCTGATTCCATATTGCGGACCTCACCAGCCGACCACGTCTCGATCCGACGGTAGGTCGCATCGACCATCTGATCAGTGTACCCCTGAATTCGTTTCGGGTGAAAGAGTGGTTGGAGGACCGTACGTTGTTGCTTCCATTGCTGTCCTTCCGTCGAGAGCAATCCACTCCGAAAGACGCGTTGAAAATCTGCAGTCTTCCCGAACGCGTCGATATTATCTACAAGCGCCTGTCGGAAATAGTCCGGATGGGCGAGCACGTAGACATCCACAGTTGGGAGTTCCATTCGATAGACGTCGCCGCACTCGCCGATTGCACGATTGACGAACTCGAACGGGCTGCGAGCGAAATCGAGTGTGTGGCCGAGGACAGGATCTCCCGAGGGAGCAGGTGGTCGCGGGAAGCGATTGGCCATAACTAAGACTAGATCTCCTTGCCAGGTAAATAAACCATTGTATTCAATAGATCCAACTTAGAAGTACTGGCTGATAAGCAAACTAAATAGTAAAATTATGACTAGTAAGATAAACATGAGAGTGAGTAAAAACTGAATAAAATACCTCATACGCACTACATCACCGATGGATACATACGCTACAAACCCACTCACCGGGCAAAGACTCGAAATCCGATCCGAGATTAACGAACTCGTCGACTCAGCTCGACTTGAAGTTCTCCGTATTGTAGCAGCTCTCGAGAATCCCGAACCAGTAAGCCGAATCGCGTCTCAGGCAGATCTATCGAGACAAGTCGCATCGAATCATCTTGCTAAGCTGCGAGACCGGGGACTCGTGAATAGTCACAGTGCGGGCATCGAGTTCACAGGAGGTGGGAAACTCCTTCTTGATGCTGTCGATACCCATCTTCAAGATGTTGAGCGAGTCGAATTAGCCTTCCATACACGGTCTGCACATCCCGTTGATTTGCTACGCACGCTCGCACGCCATCCCTGCCGGGAAGACCAACTCCAGTCAACGACTGAGAACGGTCCTTCGCAACGGACTGTTAGACGAGTTCTCAGCACATTCCAGGAGTATGGGTGGAGCCGAACGGACGGAAATAGGCATGGGCTCACCACCGACGGGAAACAAGCTGCCGAACAGTATGATATTCTAGAGGAGTCGGTCGCCCAGTTAGTATGGAAAGCACAGTGGGTACAACGACTACCGATTGAGGCTGCGACGGTACCATTGACCGCCTTGGCCGATGCTGATGTCACAGTCACAAATCCATTCCGGCCATGGCAAGGCCTGGGCACGGCATTCAAACTGTTCGACAGGAAGATAACCCGATTTCGTGCTCTCTGTTCGGTCTATAACCCGTTTCTCTTCCATGCGTATCGGGCGAATCTTGAGGCAGGGGTTGATTGTGAGGCGATTCTCGATCTCTCGACGCTTCTGGACGTGCTTGAGAGGCCCCACCTGGCATTTGTAATTAGTAGTACCGCCTACAAGAACTATCGGCCACTGATTCACGAGGAGTCACTGACGCTCGGCATCGGCATCTACGATGACCGGAAAATCGCCGTTGGTGCCTATAACGAACAGGGTGATGGGGAACACATCGCGATCCTCGTCTCTACGAACGACGAGATTGTCGAGTGGGGGATTGACCTCTATGAGCGCTACCGCGAAAACACCCATCCGGTCGATGATGTCATATGGGATTAGATAGATCGTCGAATAGATAAAAAGATATTCGATCAACAACTCGTAAAACAGTTATATAGAAAATTGGTTTGAAGGGCTCAATGTGGTCATATAGTCCAGCTTCCAATTTTATAGTCCCCTATATTTAATTTACCATCGGCACACATAATAACATGGCTATCGCCCATGTCACTAAGACCGTCCAAGCGGAATCACCAGTAGTGATCCACCACAGCCTGTGAATATCTCTCTGAAACCCGGTTCTGGGTTAGGAGAAATCCTTGATCAGTTCGGCATATCTAGCATGAACTGAGGATAGGTTTTCTAATCTCGACTAATTCCTTGTGATGCCCGATTAGTGGCAGTAGCAACTATCTTTCTTATTTGAAATACATAGTTTTATGATGGTGAGGAAACAAAGAACAGTCGTCAGAGCAGCGCCGCGTGCCCCAAACCTGTGGCTCACGGGTACGTGATAGCGGGGTACCCGCGAACGAGGACCTAGACATCAGCCACGTTCGCGGGCACACCGAGCAGCTCTGGCACCAGTGATAATGATGACATCAAGGGACCAGAGCACCCGAGGATTTCGAGCCCCGGATTGTAAAGCTTGTCAGAGGTTTCACCACCACCTGTTTCGTTCTACAGCAGGTAGTCGAACACGCTATACACGGTCACTCGGATCTCGATGGAGGCGACGAGCGAGAAGTGGCCATCAGCTACAGCCTGATCGATGGACCAGAGGTAGACGGTACTGCGGGCGTGTGCTCCAGATTGGAGATGGATCACAAGAGGTGAGAGGGCGATGACTGAAACTCACGTCCCCTCGAAATCAGATGACAGTGATCCGTGGAAGCAGCTAGCCGCACACCGGGAAACACTCGAAATGTGTATCGAGGAGGGAACTCCCTTCGCCGAGCGGGCCGAGAGGCTTCTCGAAAAGCTTGACGAGGAGGGATATTGAGATGGTTGCTATAGCAACTGGCGATTCATCGTTCGGGCAGCAGGGCATTTCGAATTTCGGGATCGTCGAGGGACTCAGCGAAATCGAGCAATTGCCGAGCTTTCTCGGGTGGGAGCTCAGCGAGCGTTTCGTTGAGTTCGCTATCACTTTCGTCAAGTTCGACGGCAGCCTGCGGAGTCATTGCCTGCCCACACCACACACAGAGGGATTCGTCGCGAGGCGTCTCCCGCCCGCAACGGGTACACTCCAGCGGGGCGATTGGGTCATCCTCCTCCTCAGAAACGTCGAGGCCGTGCAGGCGAGCCAACTCGCGGTCGGCTTGTTCGGCGAAGACGGAGATATACCGGGAAGCAACCCGCGAGCCACGTACCCAACCGTGGTGTTCTTCGATATGGGCTTGATTGAGGTTCCGGCTCGCCAGGAAAGCAGCGCTGGACCTGCGGAAGTTTGTTGGTGTGACTGGCTTCGAGACGTCCGCTCGGCTAGCCGCCTCTTTCAGAACCTTCAGCACCATCTTATCCGAGATCGAGTCGGATTGGTGGAGCTTCGACCAGAGAGGGGCGGTTCGGTTGTCACCGTCGGGGTGATCCGAAAGCCAGCGGTTGACGTACGGAACCGACGGGATCAGCATAATCGTTCGTCGCCCCATCTTGTCCTCGACAGTGACCTGAAGGCCGTGGTCATGATCTTGCACGTCCCCGACGGCGAGGTTCTTGAACTCTCCCCCACGGAGGCCCGCGTCGAACTGGAGGGCGATCATCGCCGCGTCGCGCGCGTTGTAGCAGGATTCGATCATTGGCTGGACGTCGTCTTCCCACCGGAGCATATCGCGGGGATCGGGCGTCGGGTCGTAGTTATTCGACGTTCCCGAGGGGATCCAGCCAATCGACTCGGGGTGATCCTCTCCCTCCGTGACGCGCTTCCCAAACACACGGAGCGCAATGCGATAATCACGGTTCGTATCCTCGTTGTCATAGTTCCGATTGATCCAGGCAACAGCGGTTTCGGCGTCGTCCCGGTCTTCGATCGTTGCCGCAAGCGTCCCATCGGGGAGCTCTTCAGCGAGAACGACGACGTGCCGGAGCAGCTTATCGTGACGGGCTTCGCTATAGTTCTGAGCGAGGAGATCAAGTCGGTCGCTGAAGGCCAGCAGAAGTTTCTGATCGTCCGGCCCCAACTCGTTGCCTGTCTCGATTCGGGTTCGAAGCCGTTCGATCCTTGCACGGTAATTATCGGTCATAGCACCGCCGTTGAAGCCGGCCTATTTAAAAATGTGGCATTGAACCTCGGGTTCGAAGCTCAGACGGAGCATACGCGGCTCCGCCGCGTCCCGTAGTTTTCACACATGGTACAGAATGGTGAAAACCCTATGCCACAGGCCGATACGATCCGCACGAACACCGGCCCCGACGCCGTACAGTGGGCGCATAACTGTCTTCTATGGCCACCACCGTCGAGGCCACTGACCGCGAGGAAGAGGTGGTGGGCGATCTCATCGGCCACATCCACCCTTCGAAGCACCCTCTCGGTCATTCTGGCTTCGAGGAGCAGACGCTTGGCCGCTCGCACGTGAGTCGGTGATGGCTTCGGACGCGAGGACGCCCCCTCGGATCTCCTCGTCGTCGGGAAGTAAGGAGACGTGGATCCGCACGATTCGTTCGCTCGTTTCGGAAGGCGTGACGGGGACGTCGTACTGGCCGATGGCCCGGTTTGACTCCCCGAACGGCAGATCACTCGAGAGAGGTTTTCCGGTGGACGTCTCCGAGCGACAGCTCTCCGTGAAGGAGGTCGTCCCCGAACTGGACGTACCGCGTGCCGTCACAGGTGTCGGTCGTGATCGTCCGCTGTCGGATCGAGACCGACGACCCTGCCCTGTCGCCGACGTGCTCGCCCTCGAGGACGGCGTCGGCGCCACCGAGGTCGGTGATGTCCGCCCGGGAGACTGCCCCATAGAACAGGCACGCCGCGCCGGCGTCCATGTAGGCGCGGTCGGTTCGAAACACCGATCGGGTCGTCATCGGTCCTGTCACCAGTATAGTCACTGGTATCGGCGGTCCGACCGGGTCAATCTTTGGGCTTGACGTTCTTCAGCCGGTCGGGAAGCGGATAGGCGCAATTGTTCTTTTTAGTGTGCTTTTTCTTGTCGGCCTGCTTGGTGGGTAGAGCGTCGACGCGGAAGATCCCCCAGGCACCGGCCTCGAGGCGGCGGCGCTCTTTCATCTCCTTGTAGATGAAGTCGCCGGTGTCGCCCAGCGGGCCGCCGGCACCGTTCTCCAACTCGAAGGTGATCCCCTTTCCGGGCGTGAACCGGGCGTCGGTGCTGATCAGCGGGGCGTTCTCGACTTCCTCGTTGAACCGCGGCCACAGGTGGTCCGCGAGGTTCCACGAGAACCCGCGGGACGTGTCACCGGTCTGTGTGACGCGGAACCGGACCGGATCGTCGCAGTGGGCGTTGAAGATCGGCGTCGCTGGATCGCCGTGAACGTCCGAGTCGTAGACCCGTTCCTGACGGTCGTCAGTGAGTTCGAACCGTCGCCAGAACGGCTCCGCGCGGTTGTTGAACGCCAGATAGCCCTGGTCTTCCGCGTCGCCGTGCTGGTTGCAGGGATCGTCCGCGTCTACGTCGTCGTCTTCGGTATCGAACGGCACGACACAGCTGTCGAGGTCGTCGTTGACGACGTACCGACCGTCGCTCATCGTGAGCGCGAACTCACGGAAGTCCGCCTCGTCGTGGCCCGTGATGATCGCCTCTCGACTCGTGACCGTCGGCTCGCCCGTACAGCCGTCGAGCCACTCCGAGCCCTCGGGCTCGACGAGTAGATTGGCGAACGCACCGTGGTGGCGGTTGCTCCGCAGGTCCGCCATGTCCCACAGCGAGACCGGCGGCGTCTCCTGGGACGCGTACCAGCGGTAGGTGATCGACTCGCCGGGGGCGATCGTCTGGTCGTAGTTGAACCCGACGGTCGCGCCGTCGGACCCATTGGGGTCGTAGCTGAGCTGATTGGGGTGTAGCGAGATTCGGTTCGATCGCTTCCAGTCGTCCAGGTCGCCCTCCGGCGTTCGCATCCGCGGGTGGTCGTCGTGGTCGTCCGGATCCGTCGGGAGGCAGTTCGTCAGCGTCAGTTCGATGCAGTCGTTGACGTTCGCTCGCAACAACAGGGAGTCAGTGGGATAGTTCCCCTCCCGGACGTCCTCGACATCTTCGTCGAGTGCGAACACGATCCCGTGTGGATCGTGGTCGCCGTACTCGTTGAAGTCGATCCGCGTCTGCAGCGCCGAGACGTCGTACTCGAGCGTTCGTGCGGCGTCGGGACAGGGCTCGCCCGGATCGGGTGCCTGTGGTGGTGGACTGCCGTCGATGCATCCGTTCCGGCGGTGCGGACGGTCCGGCAGGTGCGCGGGGTCGTCCGTCGGCTCGTCGTAGAGCAGCGTCGCTTTGTGCCCGAGTTCGGCGCGCCGGTCGAACGCCGCAGGATGACCGACCTCCCGAAGCTCCTCCGTGGTGATCTTTCCCTCCGGCGGTTCGGTGCCGGGCACCGGGTACAGGTGGTCGACTTCGGCGTCGAACATCCGGTGGATGCCCCACATGCCGTCCCAGAGGTCGTGGGAGATCATCGACCCGTACAGGTAGTCCTGGAACGGGAGTTCCGCGGCGTTCTCCAGGTGCTCGAATTCGTGACTATCGCCCTCGTGGACAGTGAAGCTGAACTGCTCGGAGGAGCCGGTCATCTGGGAGACTCCGTCCTCGATGCCGAGTCGGAACTCGTCGACCTGGTGTTCGTGCAGGACGAAGTTGTGCTGTTCCTCGTAGGGGCCGTGGACGAGTCGAATAACGGCCTGCTCGTCCGGGTAGGCTTCGAGCGTCGGCGTCTCGGGATCACCGTGGACGAACGAGCTGTGGACGTACGCCGGGTCGGGATCGAGCCCGCGGCGGTAGTACGGCGAGTTCCGGTAGTTGATCGCGCCGACGCCGGCGTTGACCCCGTGTTGCTCGTTGGGATTGACGAAGGCGTTGTCGTCGGGATCGTCGGGCTGAGTGTCCAGTCCATCGCCGTCCTCGTCGGGATCGATCAGCGGCGCGAAGTCGTGGTACTCGAGACAGAACTCCCGGAACGCCTCGTCGTCCGGCGGATTGATGATCGCCTGCGAGCCGTGGCGGATGGGTTCGCCAGTGTGGGGGTCGAGCCACTCCGAGCCCTCCGGTTCGATGATGAGCGCACCGAACTCGCCGTGCATGATTTCGCCGATGCCGCGCATGTGGTCGTGCAGGAAGATGATCCCCTCGTCGTCGGCGAACCAGCGGTAGGTCATCGTGTCGCCTGCGTCGGTCCCCGAATCGTAGTTGTAGCCGACCATCGTCGAGTCCGACCCCAGTTGGTCGAAGCCGACGAAGTGGACGTGTGCCGACGTCGCTCCGTCGAGCTCGTTGCGCACGTTGAACTCGACGCAGTCGCCGACGTTCGCCCGGATGAACAGCGGCTCGGGCATCATTTCGCCGTTTCGGACCGCTTCGGCGTCCTCCTCGGGGACGAACACCTTGCCGTCCGGATCGTAGTCGCCGTGATCGTTGTAGACGAGTTTGGCTTCCATCGCGACGATGTCGTAGACGATATCGGGTTCGACTTCCGTCGGATCGGGCTGCATCGGATCTGCGCCCGCCTCGGCATCCTCGACATCACATGGGTCGGTGTACGGCGCGCCGGGGACGAGGGCCCCGAGTGCCTCCTCCTCTTCGGAAGTGGGTTGGCGCGGGTTGTTAGGCTGTGATAGCGGCGGTTTCGGCGGAATCTCTCCCTCCTCGGCCGGGATGAAGTCGGGGAATCCAAGGATATCCGAGTCCAGTGACAGCGTCGGCTCGTTGTTCGGCAATGGCTGCAGGTGAAGCTGTTGCTGATTGTGAACCCGCATGATTCCGTTCATCCCCTCGCCGTAGTGAGGGAACATGTGACAGTGGAACAACAGGTCTCCGACGCCGCCATGGAAGCCGCCAGCACCGAAGGAGAACGCTTCCTCAGCGGACTGCTCAGGGCGAAGGGATCGAGTTCCGTGCGCGACGGTGATATACTGACGGTATCCTTCGCCCATGCCGAGATTCTGGGAGTCGAGCGTCGCGCTCTCGCCGTTGAGGGGAATCTGGTCCCATCGGTGCTCGTGGAGGTGATGGACGTGGTTCTCCTCGGGGTTCGCACCGACGACGGCGAACTTGAGCGGGTCGCCCTGGTAGGCCTCGAAGACGTTGTCGCCGCCACCGGGATCGCCGTGGAGCCACGAGCTGTAGAACGTCCGGCCTTCCGCGCCGGTCTCGCCGATCCGCTCGCTCGTTCGATCGGCCCGATAGTTGATCGCGTGAAGCATCTGCTCGATGTCCGTCCCGGGGACGGTCAGTCCCTCCGGCCTGGTTCGGCCGTGATCGTGGTAGATCGGAACGAACTCGCGGTGATCGGGGAACTCCGGATGGTGGATGTCGGCACGAGTTCCGCTTCGCAGCGGAGCGCCCGTACAGGGGTCGGTCCAGGTCGATCCTGCGGGCTCGACCATGAGCGCGCCGAACAGCCCTCGAGCCATCGAGTTGATCTCCTCGTTGTTGCCGTCGTCGGGGATACTATCCCACGCCTGGTAGGCACCGTCCTGGAAGAAATAGGCTCCCTGGCTGTCGGCATGCCACGTGTAGGTGGTCGACTCTCCCGGATCGACGACCGTGTTCTCGTTGTAGCCGACGGCCATCCCGTCGCTCTCGTCGACCTCGTAGGCGATCCCGGTCGGATGGATCGAAGCCGGTCGTTTCTCGAAGTCGTCTCGTTCGGGATGGCAACCGAGACTGTTGACGAACTCGATCTCGACCGTGTCGCCCTCGTTGGCCCGCAAGACGAGCGGCTCGATCACCGACGTGTCGACCCCCGTCGTCCCCGGGTCGACGCCCTCGGCCTCGCGAACCGCCTCGAGGTTCTCCTCGAGGACGTACATCGCGCCCACGGGGTTGTGGGTGCCAAAGGAGTTGTAGGTGATCTCGACGTCGATCGCGTGGACGGTGTACTTCCGGGTCGTGGGTTCGGCGTGTTTCGGACGGCGCTTCGCCTTGAACGTGAGGTCGAGGCGTTTTCGATCGTCGGGAAGTGGACAGCTCTTGGGGACCTCCCACTCGAGTTCGAACCCGTGAGTGGTCCCGGGCTCGAAGTCACCGCGGTCGCCGTGGCTCCGGTTCCCGTCGAGGGGAACGCCCTTTTTCACCGCTTCGAGGACGTCACAGAGCGAGCCGCTGACGATGACCTCGTCGCAGTCGTCCGGACACGGCGTATACCGAAGCGTCGCACGCACGTGAGTCATCCACTCCCGTTTCTCGTAGTCGGGAGCGCACAGTCTGAGGACGAGCCGCTGCTCCAAAACGTGGGTTCTGAACTCGAGCGAGCCCTTCTGGCCTGGCGTGAACTTTCCGAAGTCGACCTCCGGTGACCGCGTGCGTTCCTCGTCGTGGGGATACTGCTTTCTGAACGCCTCGTCGATCGTCTTCTTCTTTCCGTCCGATAGAGCCGTATACCCCGTTTCGTAGCGTTTCGAGGCGAGTTCGTCGCGCGTGTGAATCGCTTCGGACGGATGGCCGACTTCGGTCGAACGCTCATCGCCCTTCTCATCGGATCTCGTCCCGTAGCGACACGTCCAATCGGTGTAGTACAGCGGTCCCTCGTATCCGTTCCGATAGGTAGCGCCCGCGACTCCCGTCGCAGCCGCGCCAGCAGCGAGGCCGCCTACCGTGCTCATCAACTGTCGTCGCGTCAGATCGATCGACTCCGCGAGGGGTCGATCGGATTCGTTGTTTCCGTTAGTCATTGTGTGGATCGCTCCATGTGTAAGGTTCCCATAACACGCTCGTGGACCGACGTGTTCCGGGCGCCTCTTCGACGGATCCTCCCCGACCGATGACACGATTCGCCGCCGATGCCGGGCTTGACGCACACGCCCCGTGAGCCGCGTTCTCGAGCGCCGAAGCCGAACCGACGATACCTCTCACGATATCGACAGGCAGACATCGACGCGTGGCTCGTGCTGGCATGGTGGTAAGCCCCGTTCCGCTGGTGTCGGTTCAGATCGCAGTCACCTCGTCCGGAATTACGATATTAAATATCCGGTGACTGTCAGCAAGTAGCGAGTATCTAACAGACACGGAATACTGACTTTCGGATCGTAGAAGCTCCCTACCGTCCAGAAAGCGTGCCTTAGATCGGGGTCTGAAGTGCCAAACTCATAGGAAGCGGTGGATCGACGAATCCAATGGTAACGGTGGTAGAGCTTCCACCCATGGATACACCCGTTGGATTTCGGCGGGACTTGCAATACGTGGTCGCTGGTGGCGATCAACCGTCTGGCCAATCGATCCGAATATCTATTTCAAGACAGAGATAACTCATGGAGGACTGTAGCCGGATCTCGATTCGCTTGTCGATACCGATCTCGTCGGGAAGGGGCCCCTTGATCGCCGCTCCACGCGTCACGACCACAGCGAGCGAGTCACGAGTGGGAAGGAAAATACGCCTATGAATAAGTAATTTTGTATTATAATTTATATTGAATTTATTCTATGGAAGAAAGTAATAGAGCATTACTACTGAGCAGCCGATCCTCACCACCTGTTCGACCACGGAGCGGTGGTGTCGAGTGAGTACCCGGCGTCGAGGGCCGGATTCAGTCGCTCGCTCGCATCGGTTGGTTCATGGCCGAGTTGACACGAAGTGGTTCGTTCCGGCGCTCGAGATCGAGGCGCCGACGGGAGAGATACGGCGCGAGCGACTCGGCTGACAGCACCCCCGAATAGACGCCGTCGCTGATGACGGGAAGGTGCTTGACACCGGCCGACCGCATCGTGGCGGCGGCTTCGCCGAGCGTCGTGAACGGCGAGATCGTAGCCGCAGGGGCGGACATGATCGTTTGTACCGTCGGCCGGTCGTCGGTTTCCGTGACGAGTGCGGCAAAGTCGGACTCCGTAACCATCCCGACCACGGTGTCGCCCTCGAGCACCGGAAGTGCAGGGACCCGGATCCCGCGGAGGTATTCGGCCGCTTCGGAGACCGGCGTCTCGGGGGTGACCGTCGGCGGCAGACCAACGGTGACGTTCTCAACCGTCTGTTCGTACATGAGTGGCTCGTGATACCAGCAAACCGCATATAAGGTTAGTGGACATACACCACCGACCTGCTAGTATTCCTAGTAGGATAACGATCTGAGGCTGAGAAGGATACACGAACGTTCGTGTGATTCCCGCCACGACCGACGGATCGAGAGATCGCCTCACGCCGAGCGGAGCGTGACCGCGATGCCTTCGTAGTCCTCCAGAAAGGTGCCGCTGCCGCCGATGCTGACCTCTCCCTCTTCGGTTTCGAGAAAGAGGCTGTTCTCGAGGGCGAACTCGCTCGTGGCCGGTTCGACGAACGGCTGTCTGATCCGGCTCACGCGCCCCGAAACGCGCTCCCCGTCGACGGTTTCGACGTCCGCCCACAGCTCCCGTCCGTTTCGGTCGTGGAGGAACGCGTGTAAGACGGCCGTCCGGAACCAGTCGTAGTGGTTCGGGAGCGGGTCGGGGTCGGTGACGTACCGCTCGGTCGACGCCGGCCAGTAGGTGCCCAGATACAGCCCGAAGACCGCCCCCGCCAGGTTGCTTTCCGAGACGAACACCGCGTTCTCCCCGGCCTCGTGGGTTCCCCTGGGGAGTCCCGAGTCGCCGATCATCGAGACCTCGTCGTCGACCGCATAGAGGAAGGGGAGGTCCGCGCCCCACTGTCTGACCACGTCCGCCGCGTCCGAAAACGTCCGTTGGCTCCCACCGGCGTCGTCGAGTTCCCCGATGAGCAAGAAGACGAGAGTCCCGTCCTCGTGGGCGGCTCGTAGTTCGGGTTCGATCTCGGGATACACGTCGTGGGGGATCGCGACCACGATCTCGTGGTCGGCGTCGGCGATCGCGTTTCGAAACCGTTTGAGCACCGTCTCGCGGGATTTCACGATCTGGATCTCCGGTGCCTTGGGCGCGGTCTCGGTGTACCGGGCCTCGAGCACCGGCCGGATCGACTCGAGCCGCTTCGAGAGCGTGGCGATGGCTTCGTCCGGCGGGACCGCACGGATCGTCGTCGGCGATGCGTGATCGTTGACGCGCACGAGGCCCCGGTCCTCGAGGCGTTCGGCGATGCTGTAGACCGCACGCTGGGTGACGTCGGACTCCTCGGAAACCTCCCGCGTCGTCGTCTCGCCGGTCGAGAGAATGGTGAGGTAGGCGTCGATCTCCGTGTCCGAGAGGCCGAAGGCGCCCAGCTCCTCGCGCAGGTCGTCCGCTCGACTCGGTTCCGTCATCTATCCCTCATAGGACCGGGTGCGTAGTTGTGTCATTCGGTTAGTGCGTATCGCCGGGCCGGCGAGACGTCGGGAGCCGACGTTCGGTCGATCGGTATGACCGAGTACTGCGGTCGCGCGCACGCGTCGATTCCGTTCGTCGACCTTCTCCGTCCTGGGGTTCGTCATCGAAGGAGGTCCTCGAACGGGTCCCAGTCGAGGTAGATGAACGTCGCGGAACTGACCAGGATCACCAGGAGCATCGCAGTGCTCACGACCGCGATGACGTAGGACCCGGTGCCCCGTTCGACGAAGGGAACCGACAGCGCGAGGAAGGCGAGCAGGACGACGCTACACCCGAAGAAGACGCGCCACACGGCCGTCACGGGACCGTCCTCCGGCCCGAAGCGGCCCCCATCGCCGACGGAGAGCGGTCCCTCGGCGGTTCCTTCGGTATCCGACCACGAGCCGGTGCGCGTGGAATCATGGCGAGCGTCGGTGGCCTTCCGCTCCGAACGACCCCGATCGGCGGTTCGTATCGGACGCGTACACCACCGTCGATCACCCGTCGGTCGCCGGCGTCGAAGACTCTTCAACTCCCTCGAGGGGCTCGCTCTCCCAGTACTCGTGGTCCTCGTCGGACCGGTGACAGGCCACCGCACGGCCCGTCGACCCGTCGTCCCCGAGAGCGGGGGCGGTTCGGGTACAGGCCTCGCGGGCTTCGGGACAGCGCGTGTGGAATCGACAGCCCGAGGGCGGGTCCACCGGGTCAGGGATGTCGATCGACCGCACCGGCGGGTCGGCGATCTCCTGGGCGCTCGGATCGAGGTCGGCGGTCGCCCACCGCAGGACCTTCGTGTAGGGGTGCTGGGGGTTCCCGAGGACCTCCTCAGGCGGCCCGATCTCGACGATCTCGCCGAGGTACATGATGCCGATGCGCCCGCCGGATTTCTCGGCCAGGTACCGGGCGTTCGACAGCGTATGAGAGATGAACACGAACGACGTGTCGAACTGCTCCTGGAGCTCTAACAGGAGATCCATCGTCTCGACGCGAAGCGAGACGTCGAGCGCCGAAACCGCCTCGTCGGCGAGGATCACGTCCGGGTTCATCAGCAGTGCCCGCACGAGCGCGACCCGCTGTTGTTCGCCCCCGCTCAGTTGGTGTGGGAAGCGGTTAGCGTAGTCCTGGGGCGGGGTCATCCCGACGCGCCCGAGAAGCGCGTAGATGCGGGCCTGCCGGTCCTCCGTCGACATGTCGGGCTCCCAGCGCTTCAGGGGTGCCTCGAGCGACGTCAGGACCTTCTTGTTGGGGTTGAGCGACGCGCCGGGGTCCTGGTGGATGATCTGGAGCGCCCGGCGGATCTCCCCATACTCGATGTCGACGTCACCCGTGTCGTCCTTGGCGTCCCAGACGTCCTGGCCGTGGTACGTGACGGAGCCCTCGGTCGGCCGCTGGACGCCGATGACGGTCTTGCCGAGCGTCGTCTTGCCACAGCCGGACTCGCCGACCAGTGCGACCACGTCGTTTTCCGTGATATCCAGCGAGACGTCGTCGACGGCCCGGACCGTTTCGGGCTCGTCGAACAGCGAGTCGAACAGGCCCTGTTCCGTCTCGAAGTGGACCGAGACGTCCTCGAGCGACATGACGACGTCGTCGTCACTCTCCACGGTCGCGCCGGCGGTCGCAGGCCCGGACGTCTCGCCGTTCCCGTCCCCGTTCTCGTCGAACCCGTGGTCGCCGACGTCGGCGGCGAACTCCTCGCCGGGATCGAACGGGACGGCGTCGGCGGCCTCCTCGTGATGGAAACACGCGGTCCGCTGGTCGGGACCGGCCTCGAACCACGGCGGGACCGTGTCGAAACACTCCTGGGTCGCGAGCGGACACCGCGGGGCGTAGTGACAGCCGTCGGGCGTATGAGCCGGGTTCGGGGCCGTCCCCTCGATGGGCGTCATCGTCGACAGCGGAGCGTCGAGGTTCGGGACCGCCGTGAGCAGCGCCCGCGTGTAGGGATGTGCCGACTCCCGAACGATCCGCTCGCTGGGCCCGACCTCCGCGAGTTCGAACGCATACAGGATGGCCAGCCGATCGGCCAGTCCCGCGACCAGCGGCAGGTCGTGGGTGATAAACAGGATCGAGAGCTCGTACTTCTCCTTTAGATCGTCCAGCAGGCTGAGGATCGAACGCTGCATCAGCAGGTCGAGCGCCCCCGTCGGCTCGTCCATCAGCAACACTTTCGGCTTCAGAACCAGCGAGAGGGCGATCAGCGCGCGCTGGCTCATCCCGCCCGACAGCTCGTGGGGGTAAGAGTCGAGCACCCGGTCGGGATCGAGATAGAGATCCGAAAGCAGCTGGTGGGCCCGATCCATCCCCGCCTCGGCGTCGTACTCGTGGGCGTCGAGCGTCTCCTCGAAGTGGCCCCGGATCGTCATCGTCGGGTTGAACGACGACAGTGCGCCCTGGAACACCATCGCGATCTCCTCCCAGCGGAACTTCTCGAGGTCGTCGCCGTCGAGATCGAGGACGTGAACCGGGTCGGCCCCCTGTTCGGGGTAGTAGCGCACGTCGCCGGTCGTGATCCCGGGTTCCTCGACGGCGTCCATCATCGAGTTCGCGAGCATCGACTTGCCCGAACCCGACTCCCCGACGACGCCGAGGATTTCCTCGCGCTTGAGGTCGACGCTCACGTCGTCGAGGACCATCGCGTCTCGCCTCTCCAAGTCGTAGGTGACGCTGACGTTCCGGGCCTCGATGATCGGATCCGCCGAGTCGGCCATGGTTTCGTCGCCGGCGCCGGCGGTCGATTCCTCCTGGGTGAGTGAATCGGAATCGTTCCGTGTGTGTGCCATTCAAACCCCTCCTGTAGCCGTTGCAGTGGTCGTCGTCGATCCGCCCTTGCCGCCCTCGTCCTCGTCGTCCTCGATGGTCTCGGCGTGGCGTGCGCGCACCCGTGGGTTGAACACCCGGTCGGTACCCTGTGCGAACAGCGTCAGCCCGAGCGCGAGGACGATGACCGTCACCATCGGCACCACGAGCCAGTGGAGGGCCGCGGCCGAGGAGGTGGCCCCGGCCCGGTTGACCGCGGCGTCCATCATGACGCCCCAGTTCGTACTCGTATAGGGGAGGACGCCGAGGAAGTAGAGCCCGACGGAGCCGAAGATGACGGCACGGGCCTGTTGGACGAAGTTCATCGTGATGTACGGCATCAGGTTCGGAACGATGTCGCCGAGGACGATCCTCGGCGTTCCGATCCCCATGATCCGGGAGGCCTCGATGTACTCCGCGTCCCGGAGCGTGAGGACCTGCGAGCGGATCGCCCGCCCCAGTCCCGCCCACGCGTTGATCGTGATGAGGATCCCGATGACCGCCGGATTCCCCTCTATCTGGAGGACGGCGGCGAGGACGATCGTCAGCGGCAGTCCCGGGACCGTCATCACCATGTCGTTTATCGTCATCGCGACGCTGTCGAACCGTCCGCCCTTGTACCCGCTTACGGTGCCGACGGCGGTTCCGAGGACGACCGTGAACACGGCGCCGCTCGAGAGCATGATCAACATCGCCGGCGTCGCGTGGACCGTCTGCGAGAGGATGTCGACGCCCGACGCGGTCGTTCCGAGCGGGTGTTCGAGCGTTCGGAACGCCCCACGGAGCCGTGGCCCCTGGTTCGTGCTCGGAGCGTCGACGAGCCGCGGGCCGACGATGCCCATGAACAGGTAGAACGCGACGATGAGCGCGCCCGTCCGGGCACGCCAGTCGTCCCAGATGATCCGGGCGGGCGCGAGGACGCGCTCCTCAAGCCACTGGCGGCGTCGCTCCGACTCGGTCATCGTGATCTCCGCGGTCTGCTCGAACTCCGAGACCGTAGAGCCGCCGTCGGCCGCGACTCGGCCACGGCGCCCGTGGCCGGTGATCGCCGCCCGTTCCGGCGCGTCCTCGTGGTCCCCGTCGTCGCCGAGTGCGTCGACGAGAGGGTCGTTCCCGTCGTCGCCCTCAGTAGGACTCACGTGATTCACCTCCTTTCGCCCGGGGGTCGAGTCGCCCGTAGGTCAGATCGGCGACGGTGATTCCGATGACCATCGCGACGGTGATGAGGATGAACCCGCCCATCATCAGCGGGTAATCGCGGGCGTCGATGGCCCGGATCAGGTAGAACCCGATCCCGGGGTACGCGAAGATGTTCTCGATGATGACCGCCCCGCCGAAGACGGTGCCGATGGCGATCATCAGCCCCGTGTACATCGGCAGTATCGCGTTTCGTGCGACGTACCGGATCGCGATGCGACGCGTCGGCAGTCCGCGCAGGCGGGCCGCCCGGAGGTAGTCCTCCCCGAGGATGCGGATGGCGTTGCCCCGCATGTTCAGCGCCCACCCGCCGAACGCGACGACCGTCATCGAGAGGATGGGTAACGCGCCGTGGTGGAGCACGCTCGCCAGAAAGGGGAGGTTGAACCCGACGGTGACCTCGGAGGCGTACCGGCCGCCGGTCGGGAACAGACCCTGCTGATATCCGAGAAACGTCAACCCCAGCAGTCCGACGACGTAGCTGGGCGTCGAGTTCAGGACCAGTCCGATGCCGGTCGATCCCACGTCGAACGTCGACCCTTCGCGATACGCCATGAGCGCGCCGAGGCTCACGCCGATGACGAAGGCGAGAAACAGCGACGACCCCGTCAGGAAGACCGTCCACGGGATGGCCGGGCCGACGATATCCGCCACGGGTTCGCCGTACCAGACCGACCGTCCCAGATCGCCCTGAGCGAGCCCGATCATGTAGTCGACGTACTGGACGTACACCGGCCGGTCCGGGTCGATCCCCGACTGGGCCTCGATGCGCATGTTGATCGCCTCGGGCGAGAGGTCGCTCCCTCCCTGCTGGATGATCTGGGCGCGCAGGTAGTCCATCGGCCCCCCCGGGAGGAGCCTGATGAGCGCGAAGCTAAACGACACCACCGCGAAGACGGTGAGGACGGATTGTGCGAGTCGTTTGACGATGTATTTCATGAGCGGGTTCGGTGGTGGAGCGTCGACGACTGGAGGGCGGTGGCCATCATCGGGACCCTACTCCTCGGGCGTTGCCAGCTCGGAGATGTAGTCGCCGGGGGCGATCGTTTCGGAGTCGCGCAGATCGTCGTGCAGTACGGGCGCCTCGAACTCCGAGGGAACGTTCCAGGAGTCGGTGGCGTCCCCGCTTTGGAAGATCCAGTCGAAGTGGAAGTACGGATGTGTGTGATCGTAGGAGGCCCACCCCTGGAGCGCGAGCTTGAAGTTGCCCTCGCTGTAGTCGCCGCCCCAGTAGGTCGCCGAGTCCTGCATGACCGGCTCGGACTCGATGCCGAACTCCTGGAGCTGGGAGACGATCGTCTCGACGCCCGAGACCCAGTCGGAAAAGCCCGCGGGCCCCTTGATCGGGAGTTCGAGTGGCTCGCCGTCCATCTGCCAGGTGCCGTCCTGGCGCTCGTAACCCGCCTCCTGGAGCAGTTCGGCGGCTCGATCGGTCTGTTGTTCGGCACGACCGTAGGTCTCGAACTGGTCGACGACGCCCTCGAGCCAGTGGCCCTCGATCTGGTCGTCGAACTCGCCGGTCAGGCCGCTCGGGTACGTGACCGCAACCTTCGACCCGGTGCCCGCGCCGGAGTTCTTCGCGGCGTCGTCCCGGTTGATGACGTGTGCGATCGCCTTCCTGACCCGCACGTCGTCGACCGGCTCCTGGTCGTGGTTGAACACGATCCCCATCCCCCAGTGACGGGAGACCAGCGCGGTCTGCATGTGATCGGGAAGCTGACTCGTCTGGTTCTGGGGCATGAACAGCGTCGCCGAGCCGTCGGTCTCGCCGTTTTTGAGCGAGTTCCACCGTCCGGAGTTCTCCGGCTTGTAGAGGTATTCGACCTCGGGAAAGTTGATGTTTCCCGCGTCCGGGTGGTCCTCGTACTTCGTGACGAGCGTCCGCTGGCTGTCTGCGTCCTCCCACTGGAAGGGGCCGTTTCCGACCGGTTCGGGATCGGTGAAGTCGGTGAGTTCGCCCAGAGCCGTCGAGCGCTCGTCCTCGCTCTCGGCGTCGTCGAGCGCTTGCACGAACTCGCCGTACGTACCGTCGTAGGCACGCAACTGCGTGGGTGCGAGCAGCGAGAGGAGGATGTCCTCGTTTATCTCCCGATCGAGGGTTATCTCGGCGGTCGTCTCGTCGGCCCCCTGGACCCGGTCGGGGACGGCATTGAGGTCGCCGTCGGGCAGGACGTACGGGCCGATCCCGCCCGCGCCACCGCTGTTGTAGAGGTCGAGTTTGAGCTGGTTCGCGACGTCGGTCCCCGTTACGGGATCGCCGTTGTGCCAGGTCTGTCCCTCCCGGACCTGCAGGGTCACGGTCGTCCCGTCCATCGTCCAGTCGCTGATGAGGTAGGGATGGTACTCCCTGGTGGAGACGTTGTACCGCATGAACCGGTCGAAGAGGGTCCGGCGTGCCTCGCCGTCGTTCGTCCCGTTCCAGGGGTTGTACTGGGAGTCGGCGGGGACCGCCCACTGCGAGAGGGTCAGCCGGTCGTCCTCGGCGTCCTCCTTCAGCGTCCAGTCGCCCGTCCGCGGGAGCCAACTCGTCGGCCAGTAGACCTGCATCCGCTCGTCGTCGGCCGGCGGCACGTTCCAGTCGTCGGTGGCCTGGAACGACTGGGCGAGCTTCTCCATCACCGGCAACACCGGCAACGTCTGGTTCGTCACGTACGCCAGCTCTTGGGTCATCGCCAGCGACGTGCTCTCGAACTGATCCGGGTTCGTCTCGTTGCCGCTCTCGTTCCCGCCGTCGCTGTCGTTTCCAGCGGTGTCGTTTCCGGCCTCGGTGTCGTTGCCGTTTCCGTTACCGTTGCCGTTGCCACCGCCGTTGCCGTCCCCGGTCGAGCCCGAATCGTCCGTCGCCTCCTGGCCCCCACAGCCGGCAAGGCCGGTCGCAAGCCCCGTCGTGCCGACTATCAGCATGTGGCGGCGCGATAGCGCCGGCGCGTTCGGCTGGTCAGCGTTCTCTGGCATCGTCCACTGTCATTATAGACCGGTGTATTAAAACTTCTGGTAGAATCCGTTCTTCAAGATTTTAGCCAGCGTTAAGTCCTCGATCCGAGTGGACACGACTCGAATGAAGGACTCATCGACCGAGAACCTCACCGGATCGGCTCGTCACCGGGACCGTCTCGAACGGTCGGAGAACCTCGACGTGAGCCGGCGTAGCTCCGATGGGCCGGCACGTACGGCACCCCAATCGTCTGCCCGTACTGCTGGCGTACGAGCCGGGAGTCGAACGAGTTCGTCACCGCCGTCCGAAGCCGGACCGTTCGCTCCGAGTGGCGGCCGTGACTGGCCGACCGGCGAGGTCGATGGGCGTCTCGCCCGTGGGGGCCAGTGAGCCGACGAAACGCAGGCGGGGACGACGACCACCCCTGGTGGAAGGAAGCCGTCGTCTACCAGGTGTACCCGAAGAGTTTCAACGACAGCGACGGGGACGGGATCGGCGATCTCGCGGGACTGGCGCGGCGCGCCGACTACCTCGACGACCTGGGGGTCGACGCCGTCTGGCTGTGTCCCGTCTACGGGTCGCCGATGGCGGACAACGGCTACGACATCAGCGACTACCGGTCGATCCATCCTGCCTACGGCGACATGGATGACTGGCGGCAAGTCCGCGACGTGCTCCACGAGCGGGACATCCGGCTGGTGATGGACCTCGTCGTCAATCACACCTCCGACGAGCACGAGTGGTTCCGGCGTTCGCGGCGCGAAGAGGACGGTTACGCGGACTATTACCACTGGCGGGAGGGAGAGCCAGACGAGCCGCCGAACAACTGGGAGTCGATCTTCGGCGGACCGGCCTGGTCGTACGACGAGGCCCGCGGCGAGTGGTACCTCCACCTCTTCGACGAGAAACAGCCCGACCTCAACTGGCGAAATTCCGCGGTACGAGAGGACGTCCACGGGATGATGCAGTGGTGGCTCGACGAGGGAGTCGACGGCTTCCGGATGGACGTGATCAACCTCATCTCGAAGACCGAGGGGCTCCCGGACGGAGACCCGGACGCGGGACTGACCGGGGCCGAGCACTTCATGAACGGGCCGCGCGTCCACGACCGTCTCCGGGAGATGCACGACCGGGTGCTCGACGACCGGGACCTCCTCGTCGTCGGCGAGACTCCCGGCGCCTCCGTCGCCGACGCCCGCGAGTACGTCGGGCCGAACGGCGACGGCCTCTCGATGGTGTTCCAGTTCGAGCACGTGACCGTCGACCACGGCGACGACAAGTGGACGACGGCGGACGTGCCCCTGGCCGAGTTCAAGGAGATCATCGCGAAATGGCAGGCCGGGCTCGCCGACGAGGGGTGGAACAGCGTCTACCTCAGCAATCACGACCAGCCCCGGATGGTCTCCCGGTTCGGCGACGACGGCGAGTATCGGCGCAAGTCCGCGAAGTTGCTCGGAACGCTCACGCACACGCTCCAGGGAACCCCGTTCGTCTATCAGGGCGAGGAGATCGGGATGACGAACGCCCCCTTCGAGTCGCCCGATGAGCTGCGGGACGTCGAGGCGAAAAACTACGTCGAACGGGCCGTAGAACACGGCGAGGCCGACTGCTACGAGGACATCCGGGAAACCGTCGAGGCAACGGCCCGGGACAACGCCCGGACGCCGATGCAGTGGTCGGACGATACCCACGCGGGCTTTACCGACGGCGAGCCGTGGATCGAGTGCAATCCGAACTACGCGGAGGTCAACGTCGAGCGCGCGCGCTCGGACCCGGATTCGGTCTTGAACTACTACCGGGAGCTGATCGCGCTCCGCCACGAGCGGGACCTGCTCGTCTACGGGGAGTTCGAACTGCTCGCTCCCGACGACCCCGACGTCTTCGCCTACTCGCGGCGCCTCGACGGCGAGCGCGGCCTGATCGTTCTCAACGTCGCGGCCGACGCCACGAGCTTCGACGTACCCGCCGAGGTCGACCGCGACGGCCTCGAGCTAGTGATCGCCAACGCTGACGACGCGCCGGCGACGGTCCCAGCGACCCTCGACCTGGATCCCTACGAGGCACGGGTGTATCTGACGCCCTCGCAGGAGGGTGGTGTGGGCCAATGACCCCCCGAACCGCCGACGCCGCGTTCGACCGCCAGTGGTGGAAGGAAGCGATCGTCTATCAGATCTATCCGCGGAGCTTCAACGACAGCGACGGCGACGGGATCGGTGACCTCCGGGGGATCGTCGAGAAGGTCGACTATCTCGACGACCTGGGCGTCGACGTCGTCTGGCTGTGTCCCGTCTACGACTCCCCGATGGCGGACAACGGCTACGACATCCGGGACTTCCGGTCGATCGCCGACACCTACGGCAGCGTCGACGACTGGGAGCGCCTGCGCGACGTGCTCCACGAGCGGGGCATCCGGCTGGTCATGGATCTCGTCCTCAACCACACCTCCGACGAGCACGAGTGGTTCCGGCGTTCGCGGCGCGAAGAGGACGGCTACGCGGACTACTACCACTGGCGGGAGGGAGAGCCAGACGAGCCGCCGAACAACTGGGAGTCGATCTTTGGCGGTCCGGCCTGGTCGTACGACGAGGCCCGCGGCGAGTGGTACCTCCACCTCTTCGACGAGAAACAGCCCGACCTCAACTGGCGAACTCCCGCCGTGCGAGAGGAGATGAAGGCGGTCGTCGAGTGGTGGCTGGAACGGGGTATCGACGGGTTCCGCATGGACGCCGTGAGCCACATGTCCAAAACCGACGGGCTTCCCGACGGCGATCCGTCGAACTCGCCCGTCGGCGCCGAACATTACAGCCACGGCCCGCGCCTGGAGTCGTACCTCGCGGAACTGAACGCGGACGTGCTCTCGGCGTACGACGCGATGACCGTCGCCGAGATGGGAATGACGACCGTCGACCAGGCCGCCGACTACGTCAACGCGGCCGACAACGGGATCCACATGGTGTTCCAGTTCGACCACCTTGACGTCGGCGGCCACACGGAGGACTGGGAGTTCGACGACGGGACCGACGGATCCGACGGGGACGACGCCGGCAGCGACGCGGGCGGAATCGACCTCCCGGAGTTCAAACGGGTCGTCACCGAGAAACAGCGCGAACTCGACTGGGACGCGATCTTCCTCGGGAACCACGACGTGCCCCGGATCGTCTCGCAGTTCGGCACCAACTCCTACCGCGAGCGATCGGCGACGCTGCTCGGAACCTTCCTGCTGACGATGCGGGGAACGCCGTACATTTACCAGGGCGAGGAGATCGGGATGACCAACACGGAGTTCGAGAGCCTGGACGCGCTGGACGACCCGAAGACGGTCGGACGGGTCGAGGCGCTCCTCGAGGACGGCGTCGTCGACTCCTTCGAGGAGGTCGCCGGCGTCGTCAACGCCCGGAGCCGCGACCACGCCAGGACCCCCATGCAGTGGTCCGACGACCCCCATGCGGGCTTCACCGGCGGCGAGCCCTGGCTCCCCGCCAACGAGAACTATCCCGCGGTCAACGTCGGCGTCCAGCGGTCCGGCGAGGAGTCCGTCCTGGCGGGCTACCGGCGGCTGATCGACCTCCGGCAACGGTTCGATGTGCTCGTCTACGGCGACTACGAGCTGCTCGCGCCCGACCACGAGCAGGTGTACGCGTACGTCCGAACCGGTAACGCGGAAACGGTACTGGTCGTGCTCAACTGGTCGGCCAGTCCCGCCCACGTGCCCGATCTCGATGTCGCGACCGACGACGCCGACCTGCTGTTCGCGAACGCGGCGGACGCGCCGGCCGACCCGAGCGGGGCGACGCTGCAGCCCTACGGGGCAACCGTGTACCTGCTCTGAAGTCATCGCCGTCCCGATCTCCTGGCTCGAACCGCTACTGATACATCCGCAGCGGCCGCGCCTGGGAACTCTCCTCGTCGCCGGCCTCCTGCATCCGCTGGGCGAGCCGTTCACGCTGGTTGCGGATCTCCTCGGCGCGCTCGACGAGCGTGTTCACATCGACGTCGATGTCGGCGATCGGGCCGATTCCGCTCTCGATCAGCACCCGGGCGGCCTCGGGGTCGGGGAACTGCGGGTTGGTCTCGACGACGAGGCCGACGCTCGTTCGGTCGTGCTGGGCGGCCAGATTGAGCAGCGCACCCGTGGGGCCGCTGACGGCACCGTCCTCGCGGGGGGTGTCGATTCCGGCGGAGTCGAGGACATCCCGGCCGTCGCCGGTCGCGATGCCGTACAGTGCCGGGACGCCGTCTTTCTCGGCGGGAAAGCCGCTGAGGTAGATCGGCGTCACGCCCGCCTCGTCGAGCCACCCCGAGAGGCAGTCGGCGACGCTGCCCACCGCCTGCGAGGCGATCGGGGCGTCGCTCTGGAGGGCTAACAGATCCCGCTCGGCGTCGCGATAGAGTCTGACCGGCGGCCGGACGGTCGGATCGCCCTCGCGGTAGACGCCGATCCGGGGGAGTCCGTCACAGTGGACGCTCGCGTAGTGGTCCATCTCGAACGCCTCGATCAGGTGGTCGGTCGCGATCTTTCCGACGAGCCCGATGCCCGGAAACCCCTCGACCAGCGTCGATTCCTCGAGGTCGGCTTCCTCGCCGTGGACGCGAATCTCTGCCATACGCGAGTGGTTCGCGGGCTGGCTCTTAAAATCGAGGGCGGCAGGCGCGTCACCCCGATATCACGAGCTGGTCGGTCGAGCCCCGCTGGAACTCGAAGGGAGTGGGCCTGATCTCGGCGTCGTAGCCCTCCGCCCTGAGCTCCTCTATGAGGCCGTCGAGAAGCCCCGAGGGTTCGGCGTCGAGCCCCTGGAGGGGGTAGACCCTGACCTCGCGGGCGACCCGGGCGAGTTCCCGGAGGCTCGCGGCGTGAAACGCCCGGTCGAACCGGTCGTCGTACAGAAAGAGCAGGTGTGCAGAGAGCGCGAGCGAGAACGCGTCGTCGGCGAAGGGGAGGTCGGGGAGCGCCCCGGCGACGTACCGGCCGCCCGACGCCGCCCGGTAATCCCCCAGGAACGTCTCGCAGGCGCGCTTGAGCAGTTCGATCCGTCCCTCGACGCTCCCGTAGTACTCCCAGTCGAAGAGCTCGCGCTTCTCGGGAAGCTGGTCGGCGACCGCGGCAGTGTCCGACCGACACCGGCGGGCGAGCTCCGCCGGGGGGCGGCGGTAGGCCCTATCGGCGCCGACGGCCGACACCCCTCGGTCGGCCACCCCCGCGGCGAACGAGCCCGCCCCCGAGGGACAGTCCAGCACCCGCTCGCCCTCGAGGTCACGCGCCTCGAGGTCGAACATCGCCAGATACTCCTCGAAGGTCCGTCCGATGACGGCGACGTCGCGCACCTCGAAAGCGTCGGGGCCGTCCATAACGAACTGAATAGTACACTGATGTATAAATATATCCATCAGAGAGGGCAGATCGGCGGCGGTCCGGTCGCTTCGAAACCCCCAAACGCCCGCCCGCCGAACTCCGCCCGATGGAGCCCCCACTGGACCCGCTCGAGCGCTACCGGCCGATCGTCGACGACTTCGAGGCCTTCCTCGCGGCGTGTCGACGGCCGCTTCCCCGTGCCGTCCGCGTGAACACGATCAAGGCCACCGTCGAGCGCGCGGCCGCGGTCCTCGAGAGAGAGGGGGTCGAGTTCGAGCGCCGCGGGTGGAACCCACAGCTGTTCACGCTCGCCGAGGAGGGCCCTGGTCCGGGCTCGACGTTGGCCTCGTTTCACGGCCTCACGTACGGCCAGGAGGAGGTCTCGACGGTGCCGCCGCTCGTTCTCGACCCCGAACCCGGCGAGCGGGTCTGGGACGCCTGTGCGGCTCCCGGGGGAAAGGCGACCCAGCTCGCGGCCCTGATGGACGACTCCGGCACAATTATCGCCAACGACGACAACCTCGGCCGGCTCTCGGCACTGCGATTCAACGCCGAGCGCCTCGGGGCGACCGCGCTCGCGGTCACCAACCAGGACGCCAGAAACTACTCGCTCAACCCCTTCGGATTCGACGAGTTCGACCGCGCGCTCGTGGACGTCCCCTGTTCCTGCGAGGGGACGATCCGGAAGAATCCCGACACCCTCGAGGGATGGTCGATGGACCACGTCCACTCGGTGTCGGGGATCCAGCGCGACGTCCTCCGGCGGGCGGTCCAGGCAACGAGAGAGGGCGGAACGGTCGTCTACTCGACGTGTACGTTCGCGCCCGAGGAGAACGAGGCGGTCGTCAACGAGGCTCTCGCCGCGGAGGACTGCCGGCTCCGGGAGGTCGATATCGAACTCGAGTACGCCCCCGGAGTCACGGAGTGGGAGGGCGACGAGTACGACCCGAGTCTCGAGCGCGCGGCCCGGATCTACCCCCACCACAACAATACTGGCGGGTTCTTCGTCGCGAAGTTGGAGGTGGGCGCGTGAGCGAGAACATCGGGGATCGCTTCGACCGACTGCCGGAGACCGATGCCGACCGCGAGGTCGAGGGTCGCGTCAGCCGCGAGGGGGTCGTCGAATACTTCGAGGACCGGTTCGGAATCCCCCCGGAGACGTTCGAGGACTACACGTTCTGGGAGAAGGGTGCCGGAAAGATCTGGCTCTACCGAGGGGAGGCCCCCTCCCCCATCGAGGTCGAGGCGATCGGGATGACCTGTCTCCGGACGCGCCAGGAACACTGGAAGCCGACGACGGACTTCGCCCAGCGATTCGGAAGCGAGGCAACCCGCTGTGTGATCGACCTGGAGCCCGACGCCGCCCGACGGTTCGTCGCCGGCGAGGACGGGGAGATCGCGTGGGACGGCGACTGGGGATACCTGATCGCGGCCCACGATCTCGTCGGGCGTCGCGAGCCGATCGGCGTCGGTCTCTACGTCCACGGCGAGCTGCGGTCGATGGTGCCCAAGGGCCGCCAGCGCGACCTTTAGACCTGATCGATCCGCGCCGTCTCGCCGGCCAGGAAGTCGAGCGTCCAGCCGTCGAACCCCTCGCTTCGCTCGAGGAGGGCGCCGTGGCGCCCGCCCCGAAAGAGCGCGAGCTGGGCGTCGGGAAGGTCCTCGTGGGTCTCTCTGAGGATCGACTCGGGGAAGAAAGGGTCCTCGTCGCCGCCGATGACGAGCGTCCGGGGCTCGATCTCCCCCAGACGATCGCAGCCGTCGTAGGCGAGGGTGGCGTCGATCGAGGCGACGACGTCGCCCGGATCGGCGGGCTCGGGCGGTCGAAGCTTCCCGACGCTCCGGGCGAGCGCGGGGTAGAGCCGCCGACGCCGACCCGTATACATCTCCTCGAACAGGGTCGCCCGGAGCTCGATCCAGTCCTCCTCCAGCGCATACCACCGGAGCCGCCGGCCGATCTCCCGGCTCCCGGGAGCGAGCCGACAGCCCGAGACCCCGAGCACGAGCCGGTCGACGAGGTCGGGCCGCTCGCGGGCGATCTCCTGGGCGATCAGTCCGCCCATCGAGATGCCCATGACGGGCGCGGGACCGAGCCGTTCCTCGAGCACCCGGACGTACTCTCGGGCCATCCCCTCGATCGAGGCGTCGGGATCGAGCCCGCGCGGGCGGCTGACGACGTAGACCGTGTACTCCTCGGCGAAGCGCCGGAGGGCCCACGCGGTCGCCCGCCTCTTGACCCGACCGTAGCTTCCATCGAACAGCGCGTCGTCGAGCCCGGGAACGACCAGGAGCGTCCCCGGCCCGTCGCCGACCCGGAGATACGGGTTCTCGCCGAACGATCCGGATTCCACCGCGGGCGAAGCGAGCATTCCCCCTATCCGAGGACGCTCGCGGTCAAAAGCGTGAGCCACGCGTGAGCAGACAGTCTCGACGCACCGATTCTCATTTCTCCCTGACAGTCCCACCGTCCAGCCCTTCCCACTCGACCCGGTAGCCCAACTCGGCGAGGACGGCGCTCGCGTCCGAGAGGCCGCGATCCGCCAGCGCCGCCTCGACCGCCGAGAGCGCCATCCCTGCCTCGATCTCGCCCTCCAGATCCGCGAGGACGGCCGGCCGGACCAGCGTTCGCCCGACCCGTTCGTGCTCGGGGAACTCGACGGCCTCGAGGGCGTCTTCGCCCACCCCGTGGCGGTCGGCGACCGACGAGAGGGGAATCGCGTCCTCCTCCGGGACGAGTTCGTCGGGAAGCGCGGCGGCGCTCTCTGCGACCAGATCGGTCTCGTACTCCCGGAGGACGCCCGTGACGTCCTTGAGTCGAACGCCGCCGGTGTAGGGAATCGCGCGGTGGTCGCGGGCGGCGATCTCCTCGCCGACGCCCAGGGATTCGTCCACGGCGACGAGCAGATCGACGTCCTCGACGCTCTCGAGTTGGGAGAGCTTCTTTGCGATGTACTCGGGGGTCCAGAACCCCATGATCTCGAAGTAGATCCGGAAGTCGGCGTGGCGATAGTCGAACGCGAAGTCGGGGATCATCACCCGAGTACCCGTCGCCAGCGGTTCGGGCTCCCGCAGGAGTTCCCAGTCGAGATCTAGGTTCGAGAAGCGGGCGGCAAAGTCGGCCTCGACGCCGCTGTCGAAGCTCACCTCGGCGATCGGCTCGTCCCCCGGTACCCGAACGGGGTCCTCGTGGGAGAGCGAAAGCGTGCGTTCGGTCCCGCGGTCGTCGATCGTCGCCTCGACGCGCCACTCCGCGCTCTTCGCGACGGTTCGAAGCAGGCGCGCAAAGCGGGTGCCGTAGCGCCGCGTCGCCCGGAACAGCCGCGTTGGACCCGTCACCACGAGTTCTCGGCCCTCGTCCGTTTTGTGGACCTCGTACATCAGTCGGAGGCGTTTGACCGCCGAGACGAGCGTCGCCGGCTCCGCCGAGCGCACCCGCATCTCGGTCGCGTCGAACAGCGCGGTCTGGGCCAGCGAGAGGTTGTAGCGGTCGATCAACTCGTCTGGACCCCACGGAACCTCGACCGAGGCGAGGGTCTGCCGTTCGTCCAGATCGGCGTACAGCGACTCCGCGACCTCGTCGGGGGCGGCCCCGAGCGACTCGCCCGCCCTAGTGAGGGCCTCCGTCCGGTCGTCGCCCGTCACGACCCCCACGTCCGCCGCGGCCTCGAACGCGGCCGTCCGGGCCGAGCGGGGCTCTACGGGCGCTCGCGTCTCGAGGACGACCTCGCGGTCGAGCAGCGCCGAGAACCCTCGGACGAGCTTGAAGTCCGAAGCGTCGGTCTCGAGGTCCGCCAGGGCCTCGTCCAGGCGCTCGCGGGGCTCGCCGACGTGGCCCTGGTAGGTGCCGATGACCCGTGCGGCCAGCGGCCGGTGCTCGCGGCCGGCGAACTGGGGGTGGTAGCCGCCACCGGCGCGCGAGACCCGGAGGTGCTCCTTGCGTAGCACTGGCTGGTCTCGGCACTCCACCGCCAAAAGCGGTCCGGGCCGGGCAGTGAAAAGGGGCTTTTGTGGGTAGGCCCCGATGCTTTCGCCCCTCGGTGTCTGGGTCCGGGTATGATCGGTGTACTCACCGTCGGCAAGAAAGCGGCAAAGTTCGGCTACAAGAAGTACGGCGTCCCCGGCGCGATCCTCGCTGGCGCCGGCGGCGTCGCGGGCCTCGTCGTCGCGAAGAAGGGCTTCAAGCGTCTGACCCAGTCGGCCATCGAGGGCGACACGCCCCGTCTCGAGAGCGGCGAGAGCTCCAGTAGCTCCGGCGACACGGACGCCGACTCCGACGCGTAGAGCCCGTTTTTCGCGAGCTCACTCCGAGGGCGCGAGCCGCTCGACGACCGTCCCGTTCTCGCCGACCGCGAGCGCGCGGTCAGTGCCGACCGCGACGGCCCGGAGCCCTTCGGCCCCGATCGGGTCAGCCCCCTCCCAGTCAGTGCCCGGATCGGCGCGCTCGAGGACCTCGCTTCCCGTACAGACGACGGTGCGCTCGCCGTCGCACGCCAGTCCCGCGAGCGAGTCGGCGACGCGCTCGGGCGTCCAGTTTTTCCCCTCCCGGCGGTGGAGGGCGCCGTCGTCGCTGCCGACGAACGGGCCTTCCGCCCCGATGGCGACGGCGACGAGCGTCCCGGAGGCACCGACCGGCCCGATCACCTCGAAGCTCCCGCCCCCGTCCTCAGTCTCGAAGATCGCGTCGTTCGTATCACAGCAGTAGCCCGTTTCGCCCTCGAGTACGATGCCGCTCAGGCTCGAGCCGCTTCCCGGCGTGGCGGGACCCTCCCAGCGCGCATCCGTGCCGTCGTAGCGCCCCCGGAGGACCCCCCCGGAGCCGTCGATCGCCAGAATCGTCTCCTCGCCCGCAGGGCCGGCGACGGCGATCCCAGCCAGGTTGTCCGTCCGGCCGCCCGGCGCGGTGTGGTCGGTGTGACGCCCGGTTTCGGCGTCGATCCGGCCGATCGCACCGCTCTCCCCGGCGACCCACACCGCCTCGCCGTCGTCGGTCGCGTCGATCCCGTGGAGGTCGTTTCCGTCCGCGCCCGGACCGTCCTCGAGAACCGCCGACCACTCGTCGTCGCTCGCGAGGACGACGCCACCCTCACCCGTTGCGTACGCCTTCCTCCCGGCGACGGCGGCATCCCGGAGCGTCGCCTCCGTCGGTGCCTCCGTGAGCTCCCAGCCCGCCGGTTCGGGCTGTGGCTCGGGCTCCGTCCCCTTCTCCGGCGAATCGCCTGCGGATCCGGACTCGTCCTCGTCGATGTCGGGTCCGTCGCCGGAATCAGCCGCGGAACCCAGCTCGGGCTCGTCGGTGCCGGCGGCGGACGGCGATGCGGGTTCGTCGGCGGCGTCGCCGGAGGAAGCCGATGCCATCTCGTCGGTCGAGCTCGCTTCGAGGTCGGGATCGGGACGCTCCGTCTTCGCCGTCTCCCGTCCGGATCGATCGCCGTCCGTGTCCGTCCGCTCGGCGTCGGGCCTCTCGCTTCCCTCCGTCCGCCGACTGCGGGCGTAGAGGACGACCGGCGGGAGGAGATACGACGAGATGGCCGCCAGCGCGAACCAGCGGTTGATGAAGGTGAGCGTCCCGAACGCGGTGAGCCCGGCGGTCGCGACGGCGTGGATCCAGCTTCTGGTGTACTGCCGGAAGAAGGCGCCGAAACCGTCGGGGTCGGTCGGTAGTTCGGTGGTCATCGGGTGTGGGGTCGGCGGCGGAGTCGCCGCGGTTGTCGTCCGGACGGAGCGCCCGGAGCCCCAAAAGGGGTGGAGTTGCAGGCGGCGGACTCGGGGCCAGATCCAGGGGTCGCCTGCCGGCGATTCACTGCCGCTGGTCGGCGATCCGCGCCTCGTCCGTGTCCTCGCTCACGACCTCGTAGAGGGTCGCCCGCGAGCCGTCGCCGGTCGGCCGGAGGATCCGTCCCAGACGCTGGGTGAACTCGCGTTCGCTCGCCGACCCCGAGAGGACGACCGCGACCGACGCGTCGGGGACGTCCACCCCCTCGTCCAGCACGTTCGAGGTCACGACCCGGTCGTACGTCCCCTCCCGAAACCGCTCGAGTATCTCCCGGCGTTCCTCGGTTCCGGTCTGGTGGGTGATCGCCGGGAGCAGAAAGCGCTCGCTCGCGTCGTACGCGAGATCGTTGTGGGCGGTGAAGACGATGGTGCGCTCGTCGGGGTGCTCTTCCAAGATTCCCTCGAGAGCCTCGATCTTGGCGTCGCTCCCGAGCATGATCTCGCGGGCACGGCGATGGGCGAGCAAGGCCTCCCGCGCTTCGGGGTCGTTCCCGGAGCGCTTGACGAGTTCCTGGTAGTCCGAGCCCTGCCGGAACTCGATGTTCGAGCGGGCGAGGTAGCCGGTGTAGGTCTCGCGGTGGCGTTCGTATTCCTCGCGTTCTTCGGGGGAAAGCGAGACCTCGAGGCGTTTCAGGTCGTAGGCCGCGAGGTGGGTGCCCGCGAGTTCGTCCGGCGCGATACGGTGGACCAGCGGGCCGAGAACCTCCGAAACGACCTCGTGGGCGCCGTCGGGACGCTCGAACGTCGCCGTCAGCCCCAGTCGGGCGGGCGCCGCGAGCAGGCGGGCGATCTCTCGATATCCCTCCCCCCCGAGGTGGTGGACCTCGTCGAAGACGGCGAGGCCGAACCGGTCGCCGACCGCATCCGCCTTGAGGTAGGCCGAGTCGTACGTCGAGACGGTGATCGGCTCGCGGCGCTGGACGCCGCCGCCGAAGCGCCCGATCGGGCAGTCGAACTCGCGTTCGAGCTCCCGGACCCACTGGTTGAGCAGGTCGATCGTCGGCGCGACCACCAGCGTGGGCGTCCCGAGGGACTCGATCGCCTTCAACCCGATCACGGTCTTCCCGCTTCCGGTGGGGAGTTCGAGGACGCCCGCGGGTGCGGCGGGGACCGGTGGCTCCTCGACTTCGGCCCACCGATCGGTCGCGAGCCAGTCCTCTATGGCCTCCCGCTGGTAGGCCCGGAGCTCGTAGGCCGAGGCGAGTTCGGGGAGGGAGTCGAGCGCGAGGACGCGGTCCTCGACTGTGTACCGCTCCTCGAGGGTCGCCCGGAGCTCCGCGTACCGGAACGCGGGCGCACGGAGGGTTCCGGAGCGGGGGTCGGCTTCGAGGGCGTCGGGAGGGTCCTCGAGGGGGCCGTCTGCCCGGATCGTCCCCTCGTCGTACCGGAGTTCGATCGTCGCCACCCCGGGAGGTGGGCGGCGCTGGCATATAGGTGGTACGACCCCGTTCGCGGTACGGCTTCCGGCCGACGGCTCCGTATCTCAACCCTTTTGTCGCCGCTCGGCCTTGAAGGCGATATGAGCGACGACGAGGGGACGAACGCCGTCGAGGACGCCCCGTCCGACGAGACCCGCGACGCCGCCGGCGCCAGCGGGGACCCCGGCATGGGGACCGACCGGGAGTCGGATCCCGAAGAGCTCGTCGAGCGGGCCGCCGACTACGACGAGGAACTCGCGGCCGACGTCGAGGCGGTCATCGGAGTCGATCGGCGCGACGAGGAACTCGACTCCCTCCAGGAACGCCTAGAGGAGCGCGAGGCCGAGATCGAGGAGCTGGAAAGCAAGCTCAAGCGCAAGCAGGCGGACTTCCAGAACTACAAGAAACGCGCCGAGAAGCGCCGCGAGCAGGTCGAGGAGCGCGCGACCGAGGACCTCGTGGGGCGGCTCGTCGGGGTGCGAGACGACCTAAAGCGGGCCCTGGAGGAGGAAAGCGGCGACGTCGAGGCCCTCCGCGAGGGCGTCGAGATGACCGTCAGGGAGTTCGACCGGTTGCTGGAGGACGAGGGCGTAGCGGAGATCGACCCCGACCCCGGAAGCGACGTCGATCCACAGCGCCACCAGGTGATGGTCCGGGTCGAGAGCGACCGCCCCGAGGGGACGGTCGACGAGGTGTTCGCCGCCGGCTACGAGATGGGCGAGAAGGTGATCCGAGAGGCCCAAGTGACCGTCAGCGACGGGAGCGGCGACGGCGGCGACTGAGCCTCTGGGATCGGTTCCGGTCGCGGATCGGCCGACTCGAGCCAGTTGAACTCGTCGCTTCGGCGCGTGTAGTAGCCTTTAAAGGATCGAGCCCACTAGGCGTCCCCAATGACGAGTTCCAAGATCCTCGGTATCGACCTGGGGACGACCAACAGCGCCTTTGCGGTGATGGAGGGAGCCGACCCGGAGATCATCGTCAACTCCGAGGGCGACCGAACGACGCCGTCCGTCGTCGGCTTCACCGACGACGAGCGCCTCGTCGGGAAGCCGGCGAAGAACCAGGCGATCCAGAACCCCGAGCGGACCGTGGCCTCGATCAAGCGCCACATGGGCGAGGACGACTACACGGTCGAGGTAGACGGCGAGGAGTACACCCCCGAGGAGGTCTCGGCGATGATCCTCGGGAAGGTCAAGCGCGACGCAGAGGAGTACCTCGGCGACGACGTCGAGAAGGCCGTCATCACCGTCCCCGCCTACTTCTCAGACCGCCAGCGCCAGGCGACGAAGGACGCCGGCGAGATCGCCGGCTTCGAGGTCGAGCGGATCATCAACGAGCCGACCGCAGCGTCGATGGCCTACGGTCTCGACGACGACTCCGACCAGACCGTCCTCGTCTACGACCTCGGTGGCGGGACGTTCGACGTCTCGGTGCTCGATCTGGGTGGCGGCGTCTACGAGGTCGTCGCGACGAACGGGGACAACGACCTCGGCGGCGACGACTGGGACCGCGCGATCATCGACTGGCTCGCCGACGAGTTCGAGTCCGATCACGGCTTCGACCTCCGGGAGGACCGCCAGGCCCTCCAGCGGCTCAAGGACGCCGCCGAGGAGGCCAAGATCGAACTCTCGAGCCGAAAGGAGACGGAGATCAACCTCCCGTTCATCACCGCGACCGACCAGGGCCCGGTCCACTTGGAGAAGTCGCTGACCCGCGCGAAGTTCGAGTCGCTGACCGCCGACCTGATCGAGCGCACCGTCGGCCCGACCGAGCAGGCCCTCGAGGACGCGGGCTACGACGCCGACGACATCGACGAGGTCCTCCTCGTCGGCGGCTCGACCCGGATGCCCCAGGTCGAGGAGAAAGTCGAGGAGATCGTCGGCGAGGAGCCCCAGAAGAACGTCAACCCCGACGAGGCCGTCGCGCTGGGCGCGGCGATCCAGGGCGGCGTCCTCGGCGGCGACGTCGACGACATCGTCCTGCTCGACGTCACGCCCCTCTCGCTCGGTATCGAGGTCAAGGGCGGCCTCTTCGAGCGCCTGATCGAGAAGAACACGACGATTCCGACCGAAGAGTCGAAGGTGTTCACCACCGCGGCGGACAACCAGACGTCGGTGCAGGTCCGGGTGTTCCAGGGCGAACGCGAGATCGCCGAGGAGAACGAACTGCTCGGCGAATTCATGCTCTCGGGGATCCCCCCCGCGCCGGCGGGCACGCCCCAGATCGAGGTCTCCTTTAACATCGACGAGAACGGGATCGTCAACGTCTCCGCCGAAGACCAGGGCACCGGCGAGAGCGAGGAGATCACGATCGAGGGCGGCGCCGGCCTTTCCGACGACGAGATCGACCGGCTCCAGGAGGAAGCCGAGGAACACGCAGAGGAAGACGAGAAGCGCCGCGAACGCATCGAGGCGCGAAACTCCGCGGAGGCGACGGCCCAGCGCGCCCGCACCCTCCTCGAGGAAAACGAGGAGGTAGACGACGAGCTCCGCGAGGAGATCGAAGCGGGTATCGAGGACCTGGAGGAGGTCGTCGAGGACGAGGACGCCTCGACGGAGGAGATCGAGGAGGCGACCGAGGAGCTCTCGACGGAGCTCCAGGAGATCGGCAAGCAGATGTACCAGGACGCCGCGGGCGCCGAAGGTGCGGCCGGCGCCGGTGGGGCTGGCGCGGGTGCCGCCGGCGGCGCGGCGGGCGCGGGTCCGGGCGGTGCTGGCGGCCCCGGCGGTGCGGCCGGTCCGGGCGGCGCTGCCGGAGCGGGCGCAAGCGCCGAGGGCGAGGAGTACGTCGATGCCGACTTCGAGGACGTCGAGGACGACGAGAGCGAGGACGAAGACGAGTAGCTCTTCGACGTCCTCGGAGGACGCAGGCCTCCCGTGAAGTTCTCTGCCCCCACCGAGCAGTGGCTGCCGGGGCCGTGCGGGACGCTTTTGACGGTCGCCCCCGTACGTGATACGGTATCGTGGCACGCGAGGGTCGAACCGGCGACCGGATCGAGGGATCGCGGCTCCAGCTCGACCTCTGGCATCCCGACTGCTTTACCCTCGAAATCACCGAACGGCTGCCCGGCGGATTGCTCGGCCACGGCGTCCATGCGATCGACGGGAAGGCGACCTGCCGGTTTACGGCCTACGGGCGGTCGGTCGCGGAGTTGGAGACGCTGGTCGAGGCCATCCGGGCCTCCTCCCGGACCGACTCGGTCCGGGAGGTCGACCACCAGTACGCCACCGGCGTCGAGACGCCCGGCACCGAGACCGTCACCACGGGGCTGGTCGTCCAGTACGCCCTCGCCGACAGCATCAACGACGCGCTCGTTTCCCGGGGGTTCATCCCCGACGAGCCGGTCCGGATCACCGGCGGGCGCGAACACTGGACCGTCGTCATCCACGAGGACCGCGCGACGATCGAGGCGCGTCTCGAGGAGGTCCGCACGGAGAAGGACGCCGAGATCGGAGTCGAGTCGATGACCACCCTTCACGGTGGCGTCACGGCTGGAATGTTCCGGACCGACCGGCTTTCCGAGCGTCAGCGGGAGGTGTTCGAACTCGCCCGACGGCGCCACTACTACCGGTGGCCCCGGGCGGTGGCCGCCGCCGACCTCGCCGACGAACTGGGAATCGCCGAGGCGACCCTGCTCGAGCACCTCCGGAAGGCCGAATCCAAGCTTCTCGATCCCGACTCCCCCGAGCACGATCGCTGACCCCCTGTGTACCTAGGGTGGGGAGTTAATCATTCCCATGCGTTATGTTACCTCCACCCATGTCTGGAACGGATACGAAGTCCGACCGGAGTCTCGCACGGGACATCGGGCCGTTCGGGGCGATCGCGACGGTCGTCGCCGGCACGCTCGGCGCCGGCCTGTTCGTCACGCTCGGGACGGCGAGTTCGACGACCGGCCCGAGCGTGATCCTGATCATCGCGCTGTCGGGGATCATCGCGATGGCGGTCGCGATCAACTACAGCTGGCTCGCGACGATCTTTCCGGCCGCGGGCTCGACGTACTCCTACATCACCCGGGTGTTTCGCAACCGGCTGGCGGGGTTCGTCGCGACCTGGTCGCTATGGCTGGGATACATGGCGGCGGTCTCCGTGCTCGCACTCGGCTTCGGCAGCTACCTCCAGGTGTTCTATCCGGCCGTCGACGCCCGCTTTGCGGGGGTCGCGCTGATCACCGTCCTCTTCGTCGTCAACATGCTCGGCGCCCGCCGGTACAGCATCTCACAGAACGCCATCTTCATCCTCCTGATGGTCTCGATCCTCGTGCTCGTGGTCCCCGGAACCTTTACCGTCGAGGCCGGCAACTACACTCCCTTCTTTACGGGCGGGTTCGACGGCGCGCTCGCGGCCGCCGTCCCGCTTTTCTACGCCTACATCGGGATCGCCGTCGCGGGCGAGATCGGCGCGGAGGTCAAGAACCCCTCGCGGAACCTGCCCTTGGCGATGGCCGGCGGGACGCTGATCCTCATCGTCCTCTACATGTGGACCGCGGCGGTCATCTACGGCGTCGTCGGCGACTACACCGTCCTCGCGAACTCCGACCGGCCGCTGTCGACGGCCGCCGAGACGTTCCTCCCGCTGAACGCGACCGCCGTCGTCGGCTTCGGCGGGTTGCTCGCGACCGCCTCGAGCGTCCACGCCGTAATGGCCGCGGGGATCAAGCTTCCGTACTGCTGGGCGTGGGACGAGGTGTTCTCGACGCGCTTCTCGGAGGTCAACGAGCGCTGGCGGACGCCCCACTGGTCGCTGTTCACCCTGTTTGCGGTCTCCTCGGGACTCACCTTCTGGACCGGCGGGCTCGATCAGGTGATCGCCATCGCGACGTTCAGCTACCTGATCGCCTACGCCGGGACCTCCTTTACTGCGATCTACCTCTATCTCAACCGGCCGACCCTGCGCGAGAAGGCCGCGTTCGACCCCGGCGCGTGGATCTTCGTCCCCGGCGTGCTCGGCCTCGGGGGCTGTCTTCTCTTGCTCTCGCAGGCCTACCAGGGGTCGATGACGATCTACGTCCCCTGGCTCGCGATCGGGCTCGTCGTCTTCGGGATCTACTGGTATCTGGGCCAGCGTGCCGAGACCGACGTCGACGCCATCCTCGACACCCTTCCGGGAGTTCCGACCGACGAGTACAGCCCGCGGATCGCCGACGACCCGATCGCCGACGACGTCGCAGACGACTGAGAGCCATGTCCGACCCATCACATTCCCCGACGACGGCGATCGACCACGACGAGACGATCGAGCTACTCCAAGAACTCGTCCGGATTCGAAGCCCCTACTTCGAGGAGGAGGAGATCGTCGAGTTCGTCCACGACTGGCTCGAGGAGGCGGGGCTCGAACCCGAGTATCAGGAGGTGAGCGAGCCCGAGATCACCGGCTTCGAGGGGCGAAACGTCCTGGCGAGACTCGAGGGGAGCGACCCCGAGGCGCCGACGCTCCTGTTGAACGCCCACGTCGACACCGTGCAACTGGTCGAGGGCTGGGAGGAGGACCCGCTCTCGGGCCGGGTCGAGGACGGAAAGCTGTACGGCCAGGGCGCCTGCGACATGAAAGGCGGGCTCGCGGCGATCATGGTCGCCGTCCGGGAACTCGCGGATGCCGACCTCCGGGGCGACGTCGTCCTCTCGGCGGTCGTCGACGAGGAAGGTCCCTACGGACTGGGCGCCGACCGGATGATCCGGGAGGGGCTCACCGACGCCTACGACGCGGCGATCGTTACCGAGCCGGGACCGATCCTCGCCCAGTCCGAGATCGAGAACCCCGCGCTGATCCTCGGCGCCCGCGGGCGATTCCTCTACGATCTGGTCGTTCGGGGCCACGCGGCCCACGGCTCCCAGCCCGAGAAGGGGAAGAACGCCGTCGTGGACGCCGGCCGGCTGGCCGAGGCGCTCGCGGGAATGGACGTCGGAACCCATCCGCAACTCGGCGACGGCTCGGTTTGCCCGCTCTCGATCGAGGGCGGAAGCCAGACGCTCTCGGTCCCCGATCGGTGTCGGCTGATGGTCGATCGCCACGTCGTCGTCGGCGAGGACGCGGAGAGCGTGCTGGCCGACGCAGAGCGAGTCGTCGAGGGTCTCGAACTCGACTGCGAGGTCGATGTCGGCTTCCGGGAGGCCCCCGAAGAGGACATGCGCTACGGACCGTACGTCACCGACGAGGACCATCCCCTCGTGGCGTCGCTCGCCTCGGCGACCGAATCCGTCGCGGGTGTCGAGCCGGCGATCGGCTACTTCTCGAGCGTCGGCGACTTCAACTACTTCGGCCACCGCGCGGAGCTTCCGACCGTGATCCTCGGCCCCGACGGCGAGAACATCCACGGCACCGGCGAGTTCGTCTACACCGACGACGTGATCGAGGTCGCCGAGATCATCGTCGAAGCCGCGCGGTCGTACCTGGGGTGAGGCCGTGGCTCCCGTGGCCCTCGAGGGAAGCGGAGAGGCGGAGTTCCCAGTCCTGGGAATCGATTCGGGAGCCATCGAGCGAAACGCCGCACGGATCGTCGATCGGGTCGATCCCGACGTCGTCGGCGTGACGAAGGGGGTCTGTGGCGATCCCCGGGTCGCGCGTGCGATGCTGGCCGGCGGCGCCGCCGGGATCGCCGACTCCCGGGTAGCGAATGTCGTGGGGCTCCGCGAGGCCCTCCAGTGTGACCTCCTCTTGCTCCGGGCGCCGATGGGCACCGAGTGCTCGGCGGTCGTCGAGAACGCGACGTGGTCGATGGAGTCCGAGGCCGCGACCCTGAGAGCGGTCTCGGCGATTTCGACCGACAGGGAGGTCGTCCACCGGGTACTGGTGGCGATCGACGTCGGCGACCGCCGGGAGGGCGTTCTGCCCGAGGAGTTCGACGAACTTCTCGAGGCCGCAATCGACCTCCCGGGGGTCGAGGTCTCGGGGCTGGCGACCCACGTCGGCTCGTTCGGTGGCGTCGTCCCGACGCGGGAGAACGTCGGGCGACTGGTCGAACTCGTCGAGCGAGCGGAGGAGCGCCTCGGCCGGCGCCTGGCGGTCGTCTCTGGCGGGAGCACGAACGCGCTCGGGCTTGCTTTCGAGGGCGACCTGCCCGGGCAGGTGACACAGCTTCGAGTCGGCGAGGGGATCCTGCTCGGGACCGATCCGGTCACCGGCGAGGCGATTCCGGGGCTCGAGACCGATGCGATCGAACTGGTCGCGGAGGTCATCGAGTGCAAGCGAAAGCCCTCCCTCCCGGAGGGAGAGCGGAGCCGTGACGCGTTCGGTCAGGAGCCCGCGTTCGCGGACCGCGGGGTTCGACGGCGGGCGATCCTCGCGCTTGGGCGCCTGGACTGTGCGATCGGAGAGCTTACCCCGCTCCGGGAGGGCGTCGAGGTGATCGGGGCGAGCAGCGATCACACGGTGGTGGACGTCGCCGACGCGGGATCGGTCGAGGTCGGCGATACGCTCGCCTTCCGGCCGGGATACGCCGCGCTCGCGCGTGCCGCGGCCGCGCCGTCCGTCGCGGTTGCGGTCGGATAACGGGCCGCCGGGCGTCGAGCGGGCGTTTCAAGTGGCTCAACGGATTATCGGTGGACAACTAATGAGCGAGGACTTCTACGATGTGCTCGGCGTGGGGTCGAACGCCTCCGCCGACGAGATCAAGCAGGCCTACCGGGAGAA
The DNA here is from genome assembly GCF_003344565.1 of Saliphagus sp. LR7. NCBI lineage: Archaea > Methanobacteriati > Methanobacteriota > Halobacteria > Halobacteriales > Natrialbaceae > Saliphagus > Saliphagus sp. LR7. The sequence goes on from NZ_QPND01000001.1 coordinate 43,767, forward strand.
GGCCACGGAGTACCATCCCGACGTCAGCGACGACCCCGACGCAGAGGAGAAGTTCAAGAAGATCCAGAAGGCCAAACAGGTCCTGACCGACGACGAGAAGCGGGAGGCCTACGACCGGATGGGCCACGACCGCTACCAGCAGGCCGAGAAACACGGCTACGACGCCGGCGGCGCCGGCGGTGGCGGGATGGGCGGGGACCCCTTCGGCGGGATGGGCGGTGGCGCCGGCGGGATGGGCGGCGGCCTCGGGGACATCTTCGAGCAGGTCTTCGGCGGCGGTGGCGGGCGCGGACGGGGGCGAAGCCGCCCCCAGAAGGGCCAGGACCTCCGGACCGGCCTCGAGATCGACCTCGAGGAGGCGTACGCGGGGGCCGAAAAGGAGTTCTCCATCGCTCGGCCCGAGGAGTGTCCCGACTGTGGCGGGAGCGGCCACCCCCCCAGTGCCGACGTCCAGACCTGCCCGGAGTGTCAGGGCCAGGGCCAAGTCACGCAGGTCCAGCAGACGCCCCTGGGTCGGGTCCAGCAGACGACGGCCTGTCCCCGGTGTGACGGCGAGGGAAGCCTCTACAGCGAGACCTGCGGGGAGTGTCGCGGCGAGGGCTACGTCCAGGGCGAGGCGACCCTTTCGGTCGAGGTCCCCGAGGGGATCCGCGACGGCCAGACTCTCAGGATGGACCGCGAGGGCGCGCCGAGCCCCGAGGGCGGTCCTCGTGGGGATCTCCTGATCGACGTCTCGGTCCGCGAACACGACGAGTTCGAGCGCGAGGGCGACGACCTACGCTACCGGATGCCCGTCTCCTTCCCGCAGGCGACCTTCGGCGACACGGTCCAGGTCCCCACCCTCGAGGGCGACGTCGAGTTCGAGATCCCCGAGGCGACCCAGAGCGGCGAGACCTTCCGGTTACAGGGCAAGGGGATGCCCCGCCTCCAGCGCCGGGGCGAGGGCGACCTCTACGTCCAGGTCCAGATCGTCACCCCCGACTCGATGAACGCCGAACAGCGCGAGGCTCTCGAGAACTTCGCCGAGGCCGGCGGCGAGGAGATCGACGTCAACGAGGGCTTCTTCGAGAAGATCAAGCGGTCCTTCTGACCCCCGTCCCCTTTATTATCGCTCGCCCCGTCTTCCGTGGTGGGTGTTTACAAACTCATGACTGCCAAGCGTATCCTGCTGCTCGCGGGTGACTTCGTCGAGGACTACGAGATCATGGTGCCGTTCCAGGCCCTCCAGATGGTTGGCCACGAGGTCCACGCGGTCTGTCCCGAGAAGGCCGCGGGCGACGTCTGCCCGACGGCGATACACGACTTCGAGGGCGACCAGACCTACACCGAAAAGCCCGGCCATAACTTCGAGTTGAACCACGACTTCGAGGCGGTCGACCCCGCCGACTACGACGCGCTCGTGGTCCCCGGCGGACGGGCGCCCGAGTACCTGCGGACCTACGACGAGGTACTCGAGATCGTCCGGCACTTCTTCGAGGCGGACAAGCCGGTCGCGGCGCTCTGTCACGGCGCCCAGATCCTCGCGGCCGCGGACGTCATCGACGGCCGGGCGTGTACGGCCTACCCCGCTCTCGAGGCCGACGTCGTCGGCGCCGGCGGCGAGTGGCGCGACGAGGTCACCCGCGACGGTAACCTGGTGACCGGCCAGGCCTGGCCCGACCACCCCGCCTGGCTCGCCTCGTTCCTCGAGGTGCTCGGAACCGACCTCGAATCCGAGGCGCCGGTCGCGGCCGACTGACCTCCCGTTCGACCGGCGGCCTTTTGCTCGCCGCGTCGGAAGCTCCCTCCATGACCGAGACGGCCGGAGAGCTGTTCGTCCGCGAGCGCCGGAGCGAGGCGCCCGCGCTCGTCGATCGCGAGGGCCGGACCTACGACTACGACTGGCTGTTCACCTCGACGTGGAAGGCGGGGAACTTCCTCCGGCACTCCGGCGTCCGCGAGGGAGTGAGCGTCGGCGTCGTCGGCGACGGCCCCATCGCCCTGCTCGCGGGGTTCGGGACCGCGCTGCTCTCGAGCACCGTGCGGTTCGCCCCTCCGGAAAAACTCGGCGAGGAGGTCCGGGCCCTGGTCGCGCCCGTCGCCACTCTCGAGGAGTACGACCTTCCACGGGGCGCCCAGCGGGTCGGTTACGGCGGCGAGGCCGACGACCCCGCGGTCCACGACCTCGAGGCCGGCCTCTGGAGCGAGAACCCCTCGTTTCCCCCCGTCGATCTCGACCCCGACACCCCCATGGTGGCCGACGGCGGGGCGACCTACAGCCACCGCGACCTGTTCGAGACGGCCCACGCGGTCGCCGCCGAACACGAGTTCGGAGAGGGGACGCGGGTCCGCCCGGCCGGCGGGTTCACCGATCCCCGCGCGTTCGCGGCAGGCGTTCTCGCGCCGCTCGTGGCGGGGGGAACGGTCGTCCTCGACGGCGAGGCCGACGTCGCGATCGGTGGTGGAGACGACGAGGATGGGCCGGATCGGGTTTCGCTCTCGAGAATCGAACTCGACTCGTGGCTCAGCGGTTCTCGAGGGAATCCGTACTGTCGGTAGGTCCGGCGCCGCCCGCACCGCTTGCGGGTTCGAGGTCGGAACCCGCGTCGGGACCGCCGGGCCCGCGGTCGGCATCGACGACGCCCTCGGTCCAGGTCCCCCGGAGGAAGTAGGCGCCGGCGAGGACGACCATGCAGACGTTGGAGATCGCCTCGCCGTACCAGATGCCGGTGGCGCCCAATTCCAAGGGTTCGGCGAGCGCGTAGGCGAACGTCGCCCGGAAGACGATGAAGCCGACGATCGCGAACGCCATCGCGACGCGGGTGCTTCCGCTGCCCCGGAACCCTCCCTGGACGATGTAGAAGACCCCCAAAAAGACATAGGAGAGGCTGACGATCCGGAGGTAGTCGGCGCCGATCGCGGTCACGACGTCGGCGCCGCTGCCGGTGACGAAGACCGCGATGATCGGCGTCGAGAAGGTGTAGACGAACGCCGAGAAGAGCGCGAGCGAGCCCGCGATGATCGCGACCCCGGTGTAGACGCCGCGTTTGGCCCGCTCGACCTGACCGGCCCCGAGGTTCTGACCGACGACGGTCTCGACGCCACGGGCCAGTCCCAGGGCAGGAAGGACGACCATCGAGGTCACTCGGGTCCCGATCCCGTAGGCCGCGACGGCCTCCGCGCCGACGAGGGCGACGAGCGCCGTCAGGACGGTGACGCTCGCGGCCTTCGTGCTGACCTCGACGCTCGCGGGCGCACCGATCGAAACGATCTTTTTCACCGTCTCGCGCTCGAGCAGGAAGTCGGAGGGTCGAAGCTCGATCCCGACGCGCCCGGAGAGCAGAAGCCAGAGGCCGACCGCGGCGATCAGCGCCCGCGAGATGATGGTCGCGATCGCCGCACCCATCACGTCGAGGCCGTCGAAGCCGGTCGTCGCGAAGAGGGCGGCTTCGAGGCTCTCCGCGCCGACCCAAGCGAAGACCGGGTTGTTCTCGAAGCCGAGGATGAAGAAGGGGTCGATGACGACGTTGATCCCGACGCTCGCGGCCATCAGATAGAGCGGCGTGCGGGTGTCGCCCCAGCCCTGGAGCAGCGACTGGAAAATGAAGAACGCGAAGACGAAGGGCATCCCCAGGAACTCCATCCGGACGTACTCGAGGGCGTAGCGGTATTCCAGAGAACCCGGATCGGCGCCGATCAGCTGGAGCAGTTGGGGCGCGAACAGGTAGCCGACGCCGCCGACGACTCCGGCGGCGAGCAGGGTGAAGGTGACCGTCTGCCCCGCAACGCCGGCGACGCGATCGACGTTGCCGGCACCCTTGTTCTGGGCGACGAGGACGGTGCCCGCGACGGTAAAGCCGATCGCGAAGCTGATGATCAGGAAGACGATCGCCCAGGCGTAGGAGAGCGCCGAGACCCCTTCCTGGCCGAGCCGGCCGACCCAGAACGTGTCCGCGAGGTTGTAGCCGACGTGGAGCAGGTTCGTCAGCACGATCGGAACCGAGAGGACGACCAGCGGCCGAACGAGACCGCCGTCGATGACGTTTACCGACCGGTCGCTCCCGGGACGGCTCACGAACGTCCCTCCGGTCCGGTCGCACCCCAGGGGGCGGCCTGGCGACCGCGAGCGACTGCCGGCGTCGTCGTCCGCTCGCGGCGGTCCTCTCGGAGCGTCTGGACCATTGTCGTCCGGACGACGAGTTCGCGGGTAGGGGTTTCGGTTCCGGCACCGACCGCCCGGTCAGCGTGCCTCCCGGAGGTCGTCCAGGGACTCGGGGTTCTCGATGCTGCTCATGTCGCCGGGGTCGGAGCCGGTGTAGGTCGCCCCGATCGCCCGGCGGACGATCTTGCCGCTCTGGGTCTTGGGGAACTCCGTGACGAACAGGACCTCGCGGGGCCGGAACGGTTTGCCGAGCGCACCGGCGACCTGTGCGCGTAGTTCCTCCCGGAGGTCGTCGCTTTCTTCGACTCCCGCCTCGGTGATGACGTAGGCGACGACGGCGGTCCCCGTCGTCTCGTCGGGGACGCCGACGGCGGCGGCCTGATTCACCGCGGGGTGGTCGATCAGTGCGCCCTCGACTTCGGCGGGACCGACCTTGCGGCCGGCGACGTTGAGCGCGTCGTCGGCCCGACCGTGGAGGAACCAGAACCCGTCCGAATCGACCTGGGCCCAGTCGCCGTGGTCCCACAGCGGCGGGTCCTCGAACGTAGACCAGTACTCCTCTATATAGCGCTCGTCGCCCGACCACAGGGATTTGGTCATCGAGGGACAGGAGTCCCGAGCGACGAGAAAGCCCCGCTCGCCCTCGTCGGCCACGCTCTCGCCTGCGGAGTCGACGACGTCGGTCGCCATCCCCAGCCCGGGCCCGCCGAGCGTGCAGGGCTTCAGCGGCTGGTTCGGCATCGGCATCAGGAAACAGCCACAGATCTCGGTCCCCCCGGAGATGTTGATGATCGGCGCCTCGCTTCCCCCGACGTGTTCGTAGAACCACTGCCAGCTTTCTGCGTCCCAGGGTTCGCCCGTCGAACCCAGGATCCGCAGCGAGGAGAGATCGTGGCCCTCCAGGGGTTCGGTGCCGTGTTTGCGGAGCGCGCGGACCGCCGTCGGCGAGATCCCGAACTGGGTGATCCCGTGGCGGTCGATCATCTCCCAGAACCGGTCGGGCCCGGGGTGGTCGGGCGCGCCCTCGTACATGAACACCGTCCCGCCGAAGCTGTGGACCCCGATCAGTGTCCAGGGCCCCATCATCCAGCCGATATCCGAGACCCAGAAGAAGCGATCGGCGGGCTTGAGATCGAAGCCGAAGTGGAGTTCCTTGGGACACTGGGTCCCGACCCCGGCGTGGGTGTGAACGATTCCCTTCGGTGTACCCGTCGTCCCCGAGGAGTAGAGCAACATCGACTCCTGGTCGGAGGGGAGCGATTTGGTGTCGTAAGCGTCGGCGGCGGCGCCGACGGCCTCCGCCCACCACTCGTCGCGTTCGTCGGTCCAGGGGATCTGGTCTCGATCGTCGTCTTTGGATCCGAGCCTGTCGAAGACGATCGTGTGCTCGACGTGGCCCGCCTGCTTGATCGCGCCGTCGGCCGCGCCCTTCAGATAGACCGGATCGCCCCGGCGGTAGAAGCCGTCGCCCGTAAAAAGGACCGAGCACTCCGCGTCGGCGATCCGGGTCGCCGTGGCATCGACGCCGAAGCCCGAGAAGATCGGTACCGCGATCGCACCGACCTTCAGACAGCCATAGAGGATCGAGACGACCTCCGGCACCATCGGCATGTAGAGTCCGACGGTGTCGCCCGTCTCGATCCCGCGTTCCTCTAAGGCGTTCGCCACCCGGTTCGCCTCGCGGTGGAGTTCGTGGTAGGTCGTTTCCCGGACCGCGCCGTCCTCACCCTCCCAGATCGTCGCGACCCGGTTTCTCGCCGGGTTTCCGACCTCGGCGTAGCGATCGACGGTGTTGTGGGCGACGTTGAGCTTTCCGCCGGGGTACCAGTCGGTGAACTGTGGGCCCCCGCGGCTCACGGCGTCGCCGTTCGCGTCCTCCGGGGCGCGTCGCGCCCCGCTGTCGTCCCGGACGGCGTCGTACTCCTCGTAGAACTCGATGCCCAGATACTCGACGAGTTCGTCCCAGAACCAGTCGATTCCGGCCTCGCCCTCCGCATCGACCGCGCAGGTCCGCTCGATCAGGTCGTCGTAGTCGTCGATCCCGTAGGTCTCCATGAACGCGGCGACGTTCGTCGACTCGGCGAACTCCCGGGAGGGCCGGTGGACGATGTCGGCGGTGTCGTCTGGCATCCGTATATCACGAATTCTCACCTCGGGGGAAGTAGCTTGCCCCGATAAATTCCACGCCTCGCGCCGGCCCACAAACGCTTTTGGCGGCGAGGTTCTACCGCCGACCATGTACGTACGGGACGCGAAAAACCGGGAGGAGGTCTGGCTTCTGGACCACATCGAGGGAATGGGCCTCGACGACACCGCCTTTCGCTCCAGGGACTACGTCGTCGCCATCGACGAGGAGTCCGGCGAGAAGGCCGGGTTCGGCCGGATCCGCGTCCACACGGAGGCGACCGATGACGGCGACGACGCCTGCGAGCTGACGAGCATCGGCGTCCTCTCGAGTTGGCGCGGCCAGGGCGTCGGCGCCCACGTCGTCGAACGCCTGCTCGAGTACGCAGCCGACGACGGGTTCGACGCGGTGTACGCGCTGACCGGCGAGGCCGACTATCTCGAACGGCTGGGCTTCCGACGGATCGATCGGTCGGAGCTACCGGCGGCCGTAGACGAGCGCCTCGACGAGAAACGCGACCGCTCGGATCCCGAAGCGGTGCCGCTGCGGATCGACCCCGCCACGTTCCGGATGCCCGAGCGGCTCCGTGAGGCGTTCAAGGACGCGAGCGAGCAGGACAGAGAAGAGGAGGGAAGCGAGGAGACCCCCGAGGACTTCGGGATCGATCCCGACACGGCGACCTACAAGTACGACACCGGTCGGTGAAACTCTCGCGAGGCAGTTCCTCCCGGTCGGCGGCCGGCTCCCGGGCTTCCGGGTCCGTTTCTCAACCTTGAAGCCCCGCACCGGCGAACACGATCGGTATGTTCGACGCCGACGACCTGGCGGAGATCCGCGAGGGCCGCGAGGAGTGGGAGGCCGAGACGGTCGAGCCCCTCCTCGAGCGCTTCGGCGAGCGCCGGGACAGCTTCCGGACGGATACTGGCGGCCAGGAGGTCGACCGGCTCTACACCCCCGAGGACGTCGCAGACCTCGACTACGGCGAGGATCTGGGGTTTCCCGGCGAGGAGCCGTACACCCGCGGCGTGTACGCCACCGGCTACCGGGGGCGGCTGTGGACGATGCGCCAGTACGCCGGGTTCTCGACGCCGGAAGACACCAACGAGCGGTTTCACTACCTGCTCGACGAGGGCCAGACCGGGCTCTCGATGGCGTTCGACCTCCCGACCCAGATGGGGTACGACTCCGACGCCGGGTTGGCCGAGGGCGAGGTCGGGAAGGCGGGCGTCGCGATCGACTCGCTGGCGGACATGGAGACCGTCTTCGAGGAGATTCCGCTGGACTCGGTCTCGACGAGCATGACGATCAACGCGCCCGCCTCGGTCCTGCTGGCGATGTACGTCGCCGTCGGCGACGAGCAGGGCGTCCCCCGCGAGGAGTTGCGGGGGACGATCCAGAACGACATTCTGAAGGAGTACATCGCCCGGAACACCTACATCTACCCGCCGGGGCCCTCGATGCGGATCATCACCGACGTCTTCGAGTTCTGTGCCGCCGAGGTCCCGAACTTCAACACCATCTCGATCTCGGGCTATCACGTCCGGGAGGCCGGTTCGACCGCGGCCCAGGAACTCGCCTTCACGCTGGGCAACGGGATCGAGTACGTCGAGCAGGCCGTCGAGGCGGGACTGGACGTCGACGACTTCGCACCCCAGCTCTCCTTTTTCTTCAACGCCCACAACGACATCTTCGAGGAGGTCGCGAAGTTCCGTGCCGCCCGCCGGATGTGGCACGACATCGTCGAGGAACACTTCGACCCCCGGGATCCGAAATCCACGCAACTGAAGTTCCACACCCAGACCGCCGGCTCGATGCTCACCGCCCAGCAGATCGAGAACAACGTCGTTCGAGTGGCTTACCAGGCGCTGGCCGCGGTTCTGGGGGGAACCCAGAGCCTCCACACGAACGGGAAAGACGAGGCCCTCTCGCTGCCGACCGAGAAGTCCGTTCGAACCGCGCTGCGGACCCAGCAAATCCTCGCCCACGAGTCCGGCGCCGCGGACACGATCGACCCGCTGGCCGGCAGCTACTACGTCGAGAGCCTCACCGACGAACTCGAGGCGGAGGCCTACGGGATCTTAGAGAACGTCGAGGACCGGGGCGGGATGCTCCCGGCCGTCGAGAGCGGCTGGGTCAAACGGCGGATCCAGGACACCGCCTTCGACCGCCAGCGCGAGATCGACGAGGGCGAGCGGATCATCGTCGGCGTCAACGAGTTCGAGGTCGACGAGGAGTCGGAGATGGACGTCGAGGAGGTCACCGCGGAGGACCAGCGCCGCCAGCGAGAGCGCCTCGAGTCCGTCCGCGAGGACCGCGACGGGGAGGCCGTCGAGGCCCGCCTCTCCGACCTCGCCGACGCGGCGGCGGGCGAGGCGAACCTGATGCCCCCGATCGTCGCCGCGGTGAAGGCGTACGCGACGGTCGGGGAGATCTGTGACGTTCTCCGCGGGGAGTTCGGGGAGTACCAGCCCGACGCCGTGTAGGCGCCACGGCCGATCGCCCCGACCGGTCAGTCGTCGGCCTCGACGGGGCGCTGACGGTCGCGGTCGTCCTCGCCGACCCCCTCGCTCTCGCCGTCGCCGGTCTGGGACGCCCAGAGGTCGGCATAGGCGCCACCCTCCGCGACGAGTTCGCGGTGGGTGCCGGTCTCGATCACCTCGCCCTCGTCCATGACGACGATCCGGTCGGCATCCTGGATCGTCGAGAGCCGGTGGGCGATGATGAAGGCGGTCCGGTCGGCGGTGAGTTCGTCCAGGTTCTCCTGGATGAGCGTCTCGGTCTCGGTGTCGACGTCGCTGGTCGCCTCGTCGAGAACGATCGCGTCGGGGTCGTTCAGGATCGTCCGGGCGATCGAGACCCGCTGGCGCTGACCCCCTGACAGCTTCACGCCGCGTTCGCCGACCATCGTGTCGTACCCCTCGGGGAGGTCGGCGATGAACCGGTGGGCGCCGGCGGCCTTCGCGGCGTCGCGGATCCGGCCTTCGACCTCGTCGGGGACCGCCTCGCCATCGACGAGCGCCTCGAAGGCCTCCCGGTCGCCGTAGGCGACGTTCTCCCGGATCGTCCCCGAGAACATGTAGGGGTCCTGCTCGACGACCCCGATCCGGTCGCGAAGCGCCTGGAGATCGTACTCCCGGACGTCGGTGCCGTCGACGCTGACCGAGCCCTCGTCTACGTCGTAGAACCGGGGCGGGAGCTTCAGCAGGGTGGACTTCCCGGAGCCGCTCGTGCCCGCGAAGCCGACGGTCTCGCCGGCCTCGATCTCGAGGTCCACCCCGTGGAGGATCTCCTCGCCGTCGTCGGCGTAGCTGAAACGGACGTCCTCGAAGGCGACCTCGCCGTCGATCTCGTCGGGCTCGGTGCCGTCGTCGGGCGACTGAACCTCGGAGTCGTGGGCGAGGACGCCGAAGACGCGCTCGGCGCTGGATTTGGCCTTCTGGTAGTTGTTCGCGGTCTTCCCGATCCGGGTCATCGGCCCGTCGAGTTCCCGGAGGTAGAGGAAGAAGGTGACGAACGTGCCGGCGGTGAGCCCGCCGGCGGTGATCGCCGACCGGCCGCCGACGACGAGGGTGATCACGAACATCGCGCCGACGATCAGGCGAAGCGAGGCGAAGAAGGCCTTCCTGACCGTGATCGCGCCGATCTTCTCGTCGCGGTAGCCCTCGCTTTGTTTCCCGACCCGGCGGTTCTCGACGTCGTAGCGGTCGAAGGACTTGACGATCGCTGCACCCCCGAGGTTGTTCGAGAGGCGGGTGTTCAGCCGGGCGACGAGCTCGCGGATGCGCTTGTACTTGGGTTCGATCCAGATGATGAACTTCGCGGTGACGACGGCGATGATCGGCACCGGCGCGAGCACGAAGACGGCGAGCTCGGGCGCGGTGTACAGCATCCAGGCACCGACCAGCCCGAAGATCATCACGGCTTCGGTGATCTGGCGGAGCTCGTTGTTGAAGAAGTCCTCCAGCCGGTTGACGTCGCTGTTGAGAATCGCCATCATCCCACCGGTCTGGTGGTCGTTGAAAAACGAAAGCGAGAGCCGTTGCATGTGGTCGTAGGTGTCGATCCGGAGGTCGTGCTGGAGGCGCTGGGCGGTCGTCTGGAAGAAGTAGCGGGAGGTGAAGTGGGTCACCGACTGGATCACGTAGGCCGCGATCGTCAGCCCGCCGAGGTAGTAAAGCAGGGAGAGGCGGTCGCCGACGGCCTCCTCGGCGAGCGGTTCGGTCGGGATCAGTCCCGTCGCCGCGAGCAACTCGTCGACGCCGCCGCCGGGTCGGACCGCCAGGTCGATCGCCGCGGCGAGCATCAGCGCCGGGAACAGCCGCGCCGCGCGGTTTACCATCGTCGAGACGAACCCGACGAGCAGCGGGAACCAGTAGGGGATCGCGTACTCGAACGCTTTCAGTATCGGATCGCCGTCTATTCCGTCGCGTATGTCCTCGAAACTGCCGTGTGGGTCGGATGGCATCGGGTGGTGGACTCGGCGTTCACGACGGCTACTGATAAGGAGCCGCCAGCCGGAAACCCTCGCTGGCTCTCCGAAAACCGCATCATCAACCCGTACGAACTCCGTTTCGTGTCCTCGGCCGACCCGCCCTCGAGACCGGCCGACCGGGGAGCGTAACGCTCACCTCGCGGTCGGACAAAGGGGAGACGATGCGCTTCGACCACGCCGGGATCGCGACCGACGACGCCGCCTCCCTCGCCGGGCTCTACGCCGACCTGCTGGACTGTGCGGTCGTCCACGAGGAACGCTTCGACGGGATGGACGTCGTCTTTCTCGATCTCGGAAACGGTTATTTCGAACTGCTCGAGCCCCACGGCGGAGGAGCGGTCGCCGACTACATAGCCGAGCGCGGCCCGGGGATCCACCATCTCGCCGTCCGCGTCGAGGACGGCGACGGAGGGATCGAAGGCGCAATGGAGCGCGCCCGAGAGCGCGGCGTCGAACTCGTCGACGAGGAGCCCCGGGAGGGAGCCTGGGGCCACCGGGTCGCCTTTTGTCACCCCGCCTCGACGGGGGGCGTGCTCCTCGAGTTCGTCGAGCACTGATCGGGTCGGAGACGAGTCAGTGCGCCGTCGGTCGCGACATCGGTAGCGCAACCGAACGGCACATCGTCGTCTCCGCTCCTATGACTCCCGACCGGCCGGAACCGCGATCCATTTTTGTCTGCGCTCCCGGAGCACCAACATGGAGAGCGTAGAGGCCGCAGGAGTGGGAATCGGGGACGACCACCCCCCGCGGATCATGGGCGTGTTGAACGTGAGCGAGGAGTCGCCGTACGATCCCAGCGTCCACGACGACCCCGACGAGGCCGCCGCCTACGTCGACGAGGAACTGATCGGGGAGGGGGCGGACATCGTCGACGTCGGGCTCGAGTCGGCGAACAAGCGATTCGAGGTCCTCTCCGAGGACGAGGAACTCGATCGGCTCGACGTCGCCTGCGAGACCGTCGAGGCGGTCTCGGGCGAGGCCGTCTTCTCGATCGAGACCCGGTACGGCGCGGTCGCCGACGAGGCCCTCTTGCGGGGGTTCGACATGGTCAACGACGTCTGTGGCTTCACGGACCCGGAGATGCCAGACGTTTGCCGGGATCACGACGCCGCCGTCGTGAAGATGGCGAGCCCCGACGATCTACGGCGGCCGGGCGCCGTCGAGGAGATCGACTGGGCCGCCAGGAAGTCCCCGGAGTGGGCCGACTCGGCCGACTACGCCGACATGATATACGAGGCGTTGAAGCGAAACGGACTGACCGAGAAGACGATCGTCGATCCCGCCTTCGGGGGCTGGAGCGAGGCGAAGACCCTCGCGGACGACCGGGCAACCTTCCGCCGGCTGGCGGAGTTCCGTGCGCTCGGCCGCCCGCTGTTGGTCTCGATCAACCGGAAGAACTTCCTGGGCGAGATCGCGGGCCGGGAGACCGACGAACGGCTGCCGGTCAGCCTCGCGGCGACCGCGCTCGCCGTCGAGCGAGGCGCCCACGTCCTCCGGACCCACGACGTCGCCGAAACCCGGGACGCGGCGGCGATCGGTCGCGAGTTCGCCGATCGGCGCTCGAGCGAGGACGGGGGGGTCAGCGTGACCTCCATGGAACCCAGCGAGTTCGAGGCCCTGGTGGCCGACCACGCCAACGGCGCGATTGCGGACGCGAGCCCCCGGTTGGTCCGGATCGACGGGCTGGAGTCCGCCCAGCGGGGAGCCGTCGAGCGGGCGGCCTGGGAGACCGAAGCGACCGCCGTCTCCCTCGGGGAGACGGTTGCGCTCGCCGGACGCCGTTCGGACCTGCGCTCGATCGGAAGCCGTCTCGACGGGGTCGGGGAGGCGCTTCGGGACGTGCTCGAGTGACGGCGGGGCACGGACCCCTTTTTGTGCCGTCGGCGTCAACCGCCGGACGCATGGAGTTCGAGACGTGGGAGCCGGTCTACCGGAAGATCCTCGCCGACTTCGGCTTCGACCGGCGAGCCGACGAGCGCGCCCGGGACGTCCTCGTCGGTCTCACGGACCCCTTCGATCGCGAGCACCTGCCGGCGTTTTCGGGGGCGACCGTCGCGATCGCGGGTGCGGGTCCCTCGCTGACGGACCCGGATGCCCTCGAGCGCGCCCGCGGGGCCGACCTCGTCGTCGCGGCCTCGACGGCAGTCGATCGGCTCGAGGATGGCGGCGTCGGGGTCGATTGCATGGTCACGGACCTCGACAAGAACCCCGAGACCGTCCGCCGGCTCACCCGGCGAGGGACGCCCGTCGCGGTCCACGCCCACGGCGACAACGTCGACCTGGTTCGCGAGGTCGTCCCCGACTGCTCTCCGGGTTCCGTCCTGGCGACGACCCAGGCCGAACCCCGAGGTCCCGTCGAGAACTTCGGCGGGTTCACCGACGGCGATCGGGCCGCCTTCCTCGCGGATCACTTCGGCGCGTCTCGGTTGCTGTTTGTCGGCTGGGACCTCGACGACTCCTCGGTGGACCCGATGAAAGCGAAGAAACTCGAGTGGGCCGGGCGGCTGCTCGCCTGGCTCGAAACCCGTCGGGAGGAGCGGTTTTCGGTTCTCGACGGCCGCCGCGAGCGCTACGAGCCGCCGATCTAAGGAGCGAGCGCCTCGATCGTCGCCTCGATCTCCGCTTCCGTCGCGCCCCGCGGGAAGCCGACGGCGACGTCGTCGACGCCGTCGATCGCCGCGAACCGCTCGAGCAGGTCGCGGGCGCGTTCCGGCCGGCCCGACGCACACAGTTCGTCGAGGAGGTCCTCGGAGATCAGCGAGAGTGCCTCCTCCCGGTCGCCGCTGGCCCAGGCGGCCGCGACCGCCTCGGCGACGTCGCCGTGGCCCTGGCGGGCGAGGGAGTCGCGGTAGTAGGTCCCCATCGCACCGAGGTAGAAGGCCATGTGCCGGCGTGCGAGCTCGCGGGCGCGGTCGCCGTCGGCGAGCGCACAGGCGGTCACGGAGATCGTGACCCGGACGTCGTCGGGGTCCCGGTCGCCCAGTTCCGCCCCCCGAGCGAGGTCCGCCAGCCGCTCCTCGACGCCCTCCGGCGTGAGGACGAGCCCGTGCCAGCCGTCTGCGAACCGTCCGGCGAGTTCGACCGACTTCGGTCCCATCCCGGCGGCGTCGATCGGGACGGGTTCGTCGGGTGGAGCACAGCGCAAGCGGAGCCCCGCGAGGGTGAACGAGTCGCCGTCGTAGTTCACTGTCTCTCCCGAGAGAACTCCCCGAACGATCTCGATCGTCTCGCGGGTCCGGCGCAACGGGCGGTCGAAGTCGGCGCCGTGCCAGCCCTCGATGACCGCGGGGCCGCTCGGGCCGATTCCCAGCCGGAATCGCCCCTCGGAAACCTCCTGGAGGGTCGCCGCGGTCTGGCCGAGCAACGCGGGCGAGCGCGAGTAGATCGGGAGGACGCTCGAGCCGATCCCGATCTCCTCGGTGGAGTGGGCGATCGTCGTCAGGACGGTGACGGCGTCCCGGCCCCACGTCTCGGGGAGCCAGACCCGGTCGTAGCCCTCGCGCTCGGCCGAGCGGGCGAAACCGACGACCGTTTCGACGTCTGGTTGGGCGGCGACGGGAAGGTGGACGGAGCGCTCCATATCGCCGATTCGGACGCCCTCGCCATAACGGTGGGTACCGATGGATGGCGTTCAAACGGATTCAACCCCCACCGAGTTTCCGTCGGTCGGCCGCCTGCGCGGTCGTCGATCGCCCCGGCCGTCGTGACGACCCCTCTTTCGGTCGGTACTGACGAACGAAGGGACCTTTTTGGCCCCGCCCTCCATCGAAGGGGGTATGACGGCCCGACGCGACCTGCTCGTCCTCAGGACCGGAACCCACGGGACGCCGGTCGAGGCGTACGCCGAGGCGCTTCGCGAGCGGCTTCCCGACTACGACGTCCGGCTCGCCCGGACCCCGGCGGCCGAACGCGAGGAGATCCGCGATGCCGGGATCGTCACCGGGATGACGATCGACGAGGACCTCCTCGCCCGTGCCGAGAAAATGGCGGTCTTCGCGTGTGCGTACGCGGGCACCGGCCACCTCCCGATGGACGCCCTCGCCGAGCGGGGCGTGACCGTCACCAACGCGTCGGGCGTACACGGACCGAACATCGGCGAACACGTCCTCGGGTCGATCCTCGCTTTCACTCGTCGGTTCCACGTCGGCGAGCGCAGACAGCGCCGCCGGGAGTGGCGCCACTATCAGGCCACGGAGCTTCAGGGCTCGACGGTGACCGTCGTCGGGATGGGCGCGATCGGGGAAGCAGTGTTGGAGCGGCTCGAGCCCTTCGGCGTCGAGACCATCGGGGTTCGCTACACCGCCGAGAAGGGCGGGCCGGCCGACGAGGTCGTCGGTTTCGGCGAGGACGCTATCCACGAGGCGCTCGCGCGGACGGACTACCTCGTGCTCGCCTGTCCGCTGACCGACGAGACCCGGGGGTTGATCGGCCGCGAGGAACTCGTCACGATCGATCCCGACGCGGTGGTCGTAAACGTCGCCCGGGGGCCAGTCGTCGAGACCGACGCGCTGGTCTCGGCGTTGCGATCGAACCGAATTCGAGGGGCTGCCGTGGACGTCACCGATCCCGAACCCCTTCCCGAAGAGCACCCGCTGTGGGGGTTCGAGAACGTCCGGATCACGCCCCACAACGCCGGCCACACCCCCGCCTACTACGATCGCCTGGCCGACATCGTCGCGGGAAACGCCGAACGGATCGCCGAGAACGGCTCGACGGAGGGATTGCGGAACCAGGTCCACCCGTGAGATGAGTGGGCGTGTGAAGGAGTAACGCTTATACCAGTAGAACGAACGTTATAGATATGCACCGCTACGGCGGGGTGACGAAGGTTCGCGGGGAGTGTACGAACTGCGCGTCCGAACTCGTCATGTGCGTACTGGCCGACGGCGGCCCGATCCGGAACGGCCGCGACGAGTGCGACCGCTGCGAGGAATCGGCGTTCCGGCCCGCCTGAGAGCGAACGAGCCTTTAGGTACCCCTCTCCCGACTAGCCGGCGTGAGCCTCGCGGAGAACCTCGCGATCGTCTTCGTCGCCGGCCTCGTGACCGCGCTGGCGGCCGGGATCGGCGCCCTCCCCTTTCTCTACTTCGATACGATCAGCGACCGCCGCAACGTCGTCCTCTGGGGGATCGCCTCGGGCGTGATGGTCGCGGCCTCTACCTTCGGGCTGCTCGACGAGGGGCTGGCCGCGGGAACGCCCCTCGAGCTCGGGGCCGGGATCGTAGCGGGTGTGGTCCTCGTCGTCGTCGCTCGCCGGGCCCTATCGGGGGCGGACGTCGGTCCCCGGGCCTATGCGGAGGCCGACCGCCGGAAGCTCGCGCTCATCCTGGGCGTGCTGACCGTCCACAGCTTCCCCGAGGGCGTCGCGATCGGCGTCTCCTTCGCCGACCTCGGGCTCGAGGGCGGACTCCCCCTTCTCGGGATCACCGTCCCGTTGCTCGCGATCTTCATGACCGTCGCGATCTCGATCCACAACGTCCCCGAGGGGACGGCGATCGCGATTCCGCTGCGGTCGATGGGGATCGCCGACTGGCGGCTCGTCTGGTGGGCGATCTTCTCGAGTCTCCCCCAACCCGTCGGTGCGGTCCTCGCGTTCGCCTTCGTCCGACTCGCCCGGGACCTCCTGGCGGTCGGCTTCGGCTTTGCCGCGGGCGCGATGATCTACCTCGTGGCCAGCGAGTTCGTCCCCGAGGCCCGCGAGATCGGCGAGGGACTTCCCGGCGGCGGGCTCCGAGAACTCGCAGGCGGGTTCGCCCTCGGAGTCCTCGTCATGGTTCCCCTGCTCGCGATCTAGGGAACCGACAACGGTTAGGCTCGCCACCCCCCAGCCCGACCATGGACAGCGTCGACCTCACCGAGCGCGAACGGGCCGTCGTCAATGCCTTCCAGGGCGGGTTCCCGGTCGCTTCCGACCCCTTCGCGGTCGCCGCCCGAGCGATGAACGAGCAGGGGGTCGAGATCGGTTCCGAGGAACTCCTCGAGACGATCCGGAACCTTGACGAGCGGGGCGTGCTCTCCCGGTTCGGCGCGCTCGTGGACGCGAGCGAGATCGGTGGAACCGCGACCCTGGTGGCGACCCACGCGCCCGAGGAGCGCTTCGACGAGGTCGTCGGGGCGATCAACGACTTCCGGGAGGTCGCACACAACTACGAGCGCGAACACCCGTATCTCAACGTCTGGTTCGTCGTCAGCGTCGCGGACGAAGATCGCGTCGGCGAGGTTCTCGCAGAGATCGAAGCCGAGACCGGCCAGAAGGTCTACAACCTCCCCAAACGACGGGAGTTCCGCGTCGAGGCGAAGTTCTACGTCGATGGGCCACTTGAGGGCGGGATCGACCTTTCGGAGGAGGGGCCCGACGTCGAACCCACGGACCGGACGACGCTTTCGCCGGCCGAGCGCGATCTGGTCGTCGAGATTCAAGGGGGCCTTTCGCTCTCGCCGACGCCGTACGCCGACGTCGCGGCGGCGATCGGGCGGGACGCCGAGTGGGTCCGGGCGACGATCAAACGCTTCGACCGGGAGGGAAAGATCCGGCGGGTCGGCGTCGTCCCGAACCACTACGCGCTCGGCTACACGGAAAACGGGATGACCGTCTGGGACGTCCCCGACGATCTGGTGGAGGAAGTCGGCCCCGCGATCGCCTCGCTTCCGTTCGTCACCCACTGCTACGAGCGCCCGCGCCACGAGGGCGTCTGGCCGTACAACTTCTTCGCGATGACCCACGGCCGGAGCGAGGGAGAGAGCGAGGAGCGCATCGAGGCGGTCCGCGAGCGGATGGCGAGGTTCTGGGACGTCGCTGACGACGACTGGGACACCCTCTTTTCGACGGAGATCCTGAAGAAGACCGGGATTCGCCTCGAGGAACGGGCGAGCGCCAACACCGACGGCGATCGCGGGGGCGAGGCGGAAGGGGCCGGGTCCGGCGCCGAGCGCGCTCCGGACGGGAACTGAACCGATGATCCCGCTCTTTCACGACTTCAGCGAGTCGACGGTGCTCGTCGTCGGCGGCGGGAGCGTCGGCGCCCGGAAGGCCCGGCGCTTCGCCCGCGAGGCCCGGACCGTTGTCGTGAGCCCCGAGTTCACCGATGCGTCGTTCGGCGACGCCGAACTGGTCCGGGCAGCACCGGATCGGGAAGCGATCGAGGACTGGCTCGAACGCGTCGAGCCGGCGCTGGTCGTCGCCGCGACCGACGACGAGGAGCTGAACGGAGCGGTCGCCGATGCCGCCCGCGACCGGGGGATCCTGGTCAACCGCGCGGATCGGGCGGGAAGGGATCGAGGCGAGGGGAGCGTCGTCGTTCCCGCCACCGTCCGGGAGGACCCCGTCATCGTCGCGATCGCGACCGGCGGTGCCGCCCCCGCACTGAGCAAAGACCTCCGGCGCGAACTCGAAGAGGAGATCGAGGGTGCGGGCGCGATGGCCGAGTTCCTGGGGGAGTTTCGGACGGAGCTCAAGGCACGAGGGGTGGCTCCCGACCGGCGCCGGGAACTGGTCGGCGACGCCGTCGCCTCGCCCGCCGTTTGGACAGGTTTACGTACCGGAGCCCCCAACGACCGGCAAGTGATCGAGGACGTACTCGACCGGCTCGAGGGCGGGGGTGAGTCGGGGTGATCGACGCCGGCGTCGTGACCAGCGCCCGGGTGACCCACAAGGGCGCGAGCGTCGACGACATCGCCGCGGCGAGTCCCGACAGCCAGCGGACCGCCGTCTCCGACCTGCTCGCCCACCCCGACGTCGAGGAGACCTACGTCCTCTCGACGTGCAACCGGATCGAGGCCTACGTCGTCGCCGCAGACGAGAGCGTCGGCCGGGCGGTGCTCGCGGAGTTCTTCGCGGGCGTTCCCGAGGCGGCGACGGTCTACGCCGGCCACGACGCGAGCTTGCGCCACCTGCTGCGCGTTGCGTCGGGCCTCGAGTCGGTCGTCGTCGGCGAGGACCAGATCATCGGCCAGGTCCGGACCGCCTACGAGGACGCCCGCGGGGTCGGCGGGATCGGCGACCTGCTGGAGACGAGTGTGACGAAGGCGATCCACGTCGGCGAGCGCGCCCGCACCGAGACCGCGATCAACGAGGGCGTCGTCTCGCTTGGCTCGGCGGCGGTCTCGCTCGCCCGACGGGAGGCCGGCGACCTCGCGGGGGCGACCGCCCTCGTCGTCGGTGCCGGCGAGATGGCTCGCCTGGCGGCCGAACGCCTCGCGGCGGCCGGGGTCGGGGAGCTGATCGTCGCCAACCGGACCCTGCCCCACGCCGAACACGTCGTCTCCGAGCTCGAGGTTCCCGGCGAGGCCGTCGCCCTGCCCGCCGTCGGGAGCGTCGCGCCCCGCGCGGACGTCGTCGTCGCCGCCACCGGAAGCCCCGACCCGGTCGTCGAGCCCGACGACCTCAAGTCGGGGGGAGAGGCGGTCGTCGTCGACCTCGGCCAGCCCAGGGACGTCCGGCCCGCCGCGGGCGACCTGCCCGGCGTCGCGGTCTACGACCTGGACGACATCGAGTCCGTCACGGAGAACACCCGCAGCCGGCGGGTCGAGGCGGCCCGCGAGGTCGAGGCGATGATCGACGCGGAGTTCGACCGCCTCGTCGAGCAGTACAAGCGCGCCCGGGCCGACGAGGTCATCGCCGCGATGTACGAGAGCGCCGAACGGACCAAGCGCCGGGAGGTCGAGACGGCGATCGCCCGGCTCGAGGAGAACGGAGAGGTGACCGACGCCCACCGGGAGGTCCTCGAGGCGATGGCCGACTCGCTCGTGGGCCAGTTACTCGCGGCACCGACGAAGAGCCTCCGGGAGGCCGCCGCCGAGGACGACTGGGCCACGATCAGCACGGCCCTCCAGCTGTTCGACCCCGAGTTCGGGGCCGACTCCCCGGCCTCCACGTTCGAGGACTCCGGCTCCGAGCGTCCCCTCGAGGCGGTCGACGACGACTGAGACGGTCGTCGCCCCTGGCGGGCCGACGCGGCCGGCACAACCGTTATCCGCGTGGCCGGCGAGCGATCGGACATGGCAGAACTCCTTTCCGACGACGAGATCGAGGAGCAGGCTCCCGACGAGTGGCACCGCGAGGACGACGAGATCGTCCGGAGCTACGGGTTCGACGACTACCTCGCGGGCGTCGACTTCGCGAGCGAGGTCGGCAAGATCGCCGAGGAGGAGTTCCACCACCCCGAGATCCGGATCGAGTACGAGGAGGTCGAGGTCCGATTTACGAGCCACGAGGAGGGCGGGATCACCGATGCCGACGTCGAGATGGCGGAACTGGTCGACGGCGCCTACGACGGCGACTGAGATGGGAATTCGGTACGCCTTCGGCGTCCGACTGCGTCCCGAGACTCCCCCGGAAATCTCGCTGGAGCCGCCGACGATCGAACGCCGGTGTCTGCTCTCGGCGCCGGAACCTGGGAGCGAGGGCTGGCTCGAGTTTCGAGAACTCGTCTGGCGCGGGGAGGTTTCCGATCGGGAGCACGTCCGGCGCTTGCTGGCCGAAAAGATCGGAATCGAAGTCGAGTCCGTCGACTTCCGGGCCCTGGAGGCCGACCCCGACTCCTTCGAGCGGTTCAAGGAAGCGGTCGCCGACGACTTGGAAGCGTTCAACGCGGAGAACGTCTCGGAGGTGCTGACCAAGTATTTCGGCTCGAGCCTCGAGATCCGGGAGCCATAGATTGGGTCGGTAGTGGACCGTCGTGGGGGGCGACGACCGACGTCGCCGTTCGTGTCACTGGAGTGTGAGCGCAGGCGATAAGTAGGTAGTCTGAAATCATCGAGTATGCGGAAACTCGATCGGCGAACACTGATGGCGGCGGGGACGACACTGGCGGCGGGTGGACTGCTCGGGTCGACGGCGACCGCCCAGGAGGGCGACGACGGCGAGGGCGGAGCGGAAGGCGGCGGTTCCGGCAATGGGGACTTCGGGCGGCCGGACGGGGTCGCCTGGCGATACGACGGATCGTACCGGATCGATACGACCGTCGCGACCGGTGGCCGGGTCCACACTCAGGAGAACGGGAGCATCTCGACGCTCGACGCCGAGGACGGGTCGCTCGAGTGGGAGACGGACGACATCGGGGCCAGCGGAGCACCCGTGGTCGAGGGCGACGCCGTGTACACTGCCGGGGAGTCGATTCGGGCGTTCGATGCCGAAACGGGAGAAGAGCGATGGGAAAGCGAGGTCGGCGGGAACGGGATCGCGGTCGCACACGGAACGGTCTACACCTCCGCCGAGGGAACCCTCTACGCCCTTGATGCCGACGACGGCTCGATCCGGTGGGAACGCGACAGCTTCGAGGTCAGTTGGGAGCTCGGTGAGGACGAATTCGAGAAGACCGGCGAGGAAGTGACGCTCGGGGACGCAGATGAAGAGGGCGTCTACGCCAGTTCACCGCTTCCCGATAGCGGCAATTCGGGAATCGCAGCGTTCGATCCGGAAACGGGCGAGACCGAATGGTCGCTGAGCCATTTCATGGACATAGAGACGCTCACTGCAGGGTCGGGTCACGTCGCCGTCTGGTCGGGCGGCGACCAGATTGCGTATCTCTATCCGATGGGTGCCCAGGAACGGGTCGTGTCGGACCTTGCAGAAGACATACTAATCACGGATGGGATTTTCTTCACCAACGGACCGTACGAGTTCACGGCGTACGATCTTTCCGACGGCGTCGAGCAAACGTGGCAGTACGAGGGTGATGCCATCTTCCCGTACAGCGTCCCGGTGGTCGTCGGCGACACCGTAGTAACGGCACATGCTACCCCGAAGGTCGGAGGGGAAGGAACGGATGAGCGGATCGTGGCCTACGACCTCTCGACCGGCGAGGAACGGTGGCAGTACGCGTTCGACGGCTCCGAATGGTCCCACGGCGGGTTCACTTGGGTCGCTGCCGACGAGGACACAGTCTACGTCAGCCGCAATGACGAACTGCTCGCACTTCGGTCCGGTCTCGACGACCGCGATGGCTCCGAAGACGACGAGTCCGGGGACTCGGAGGACGAACCCGGGGAGGAGCCCGAAGACGAGGACCCCGCCGACGAAGACTCGGGGAACGAGGAGCCGGCGGGAGACGAGCCCGAAGGGGACGGAGACGGAGGAGGCGACGAGCCCGAGGACGGCCAGGACGAGGACCCGTCCCTCGAGCTCTCGGTGTCGGCTCCCGACTCGATCGCTCGCGGCGAGTCCGCGAGCGTCGATATCAGGGTCTGGAACCACGGCGAGGACGCCGCCGACGTCACGATCACCCTCGAGGCCGGCGACGTCTCCGAGTCGGTGACCGTGTAGGTCGTGCCCGGCGACTGCTATGCGAGCTTCCACGCCGTCCCGTGTGGCGAGCTCTCGGTCGGCGACAACGAGTGGACCGTGACCGCCGGCGACTGCGCCGAGAGCGGAACGCTGACACTCGCCGAGTAGCCGCCCGACACACCCGTCGGTATCCGGAAAGTAGTCGGGCGGACGGTCCGTTCCCGGCGACAATTTCTTACGTTCGGGCACCCAATTCCCGTGTCCTGCATACAGCATGGTCCCCGCCTACGACTTCTGGCTGCTCGACCTGGACGGCACGCTGATCGACGTCGAGTGGGCCTACACCCGCGAGGTGTTCGACGCGGTCGGCGACCGGCTGGGCCGGCCCTTCTCGGATCGGGAGGCCGAGGTGCTCTGGCACGGCCTGAGCGGCTCGCGGGACCGCCAGCTCGAGGCCTGGGGGATCGAGCCGACCGCGTTCTGGAAGGCGTTTCACGCCGAGGAGGACCCCCTCGTCCGGGCCGAACAGACCTACCTCCATCCCGACGCCGCCTTCGTCGCCGATCTCGACGGGCCGGTGGGCCTGGTAACCCACTGTCAGCGCTTTCTCGCGGAGCCGGTCATCGACGGTCTCGACATCGGCGACTGGTTCGACACGGTCGTCTGCTGTACCGAGGAGACCGGCTGGAAGCCCGATCCGGCACCCGTCGAGAGCGCGATGGCCGACCTCGGGGTCGCCGACGGGAGCCGGGGCGTGCTCGCGGGCGACGGCTCGAACGACGTCGGCGCCGCCTGGAACGCCGGCCTCGATGCGATCCACGTCGAGCGGGTCGGCCACGACCGGCGCGGGCGGTGCGTGCTCGGGGACTACCGCGTCGAGAGCTTCGACGAGCTGGCCGCGGACTAATGGGGCCGCCGTAGGGCGATTTCGGGACGACGTCTCCGAGCGTCTCAGCCGGGCGCTCCCAGGCTCGGTCTCTCCCCGGCGGCGGTCCGGAACTCGGCCTCGACGAGCGTGCCGTAGGCCCGCCGGAGCCGCTCGGAGAGCGCCTGGTGGGAGATCCCCAGGCGGGCGGCGAGGTCCTCCATCGAGATCGCCCGCGGGATCTCGAAGTAGCCGTGTTCGAACGCCGCCGACAGCGCCTCCTCCTGTTCGGGCGTCAGCCGGCTCTCCGTGCCGGCCCGGCCGGCCCCCGAGCCGTCGGTCACGTTCGCGATCCGCTCGATCGTCGCCTCCATCCCGCGCTCGGCGAGGCGGTCGTGGCTCCGGGAGAGGGTTTCGCGGTCGGGGAATCGCAGCTCGAGGTGCCACCGTCCTCCTGCGGCGGTCGCCTCGAGGACGGTCCCCTCGCCCGCGAGCACCGCCTCGAGGCGGTCCCGGGCGGGCGGGTCAAAGGCGACGTCGTAGAGGGTTCGGTCGCTCCGGGAGCGGCGCTCGAAGGAGTCGACCGAGCCGTCTGCCGCGAGCGCCGCGTCGATCGTCTCGAGGGCGCTCCCCGAGACGAGTACCGCGGGGAACCCGATCGAAACCGACCGCTCGAGGCGGATCGTCGCTCCCGGCGCTCGGTCGAGGGTGGTCTCGAGGGCGACGTCGGCCGCCGGCAGCCGGAACTCCGTGATCGCTGGCATCGCGCCACCTATACCGTCCGCCGGTAAATAGCGCGCCCCCGCTCCCGGAGACTGTCCGCGGGGCTGTCAGGCGGGCTCGATCGGGAGGTCGCTCTCCCGGATCGTTGCCTCGAGTTCCGCCACTCCCGACTTCGCCCGCCGGTCGGGGTCGGCGACGAGTCGGAGGCGTTCGTGGCCCAGCGAGACGAACCCGCAGTCGAGTCGGGCCGCGGTGTCGGAAAGCCCGAGCCCGGCGTCGGCCTCGCCCGCGAGAACCCGCCGAGCCGGGCTCTCGACGCCGGCCAGGCCGAGCCCGTAGCCCGTGATCGAATCGCGGAGCTCCCGTGGATCGGCCCCGCGCTCGTCGGCGACCGCCTCGAGACGGTCGTCGAGGGCGGCCCGGAGCGAGGCGTCGGTCGATCGGGTCGCGAGCCGGAGGTCGCGCTCGACGAGATCCGAGAGGCCCTCGAGCTCGGCGGGGTTTCCGGGCGGGACGACCAGCCCCCACTCGCGGTCCCAACTTGCCAGGCGGTCGCCGTCGGCCTCGCGGGCATCGGCCTCGCCCAGGACGGCGACGTCGGGGACTCCCTCGCGAAAGCGCCGGCGGGCGGGCCGGGAGCCGACGGGGAGATATCGGGGGTTCTCGAGGCGATCGAGCAGCCGGTTCCAGGTCGGGTCGGCCTCGCCGACGCCGA
Source organism: Saliphagus sp. LR7 (assembly GCF_003344565.1). NCBI lineage: Archaea > Methanobacteriati > Methanobacteriota > Halobacteria > Halobacteriales > Natrialbaceae > Saliphagus > Saliphagus sp. LR7. The sequence goes on from NZ_QPND01000001.1 coordinate 68,052, forward strand.
GGAGCGCGGGCGGACGCGTCGAGGGCGAGAACAGCTCTACGGAGACGTCCTCGCCCGCCCCCAGGTAGGCCGTCTCGGGGGGGACGCGGACGACGCCGTCGGCGTCGGCGAGGCTCGTCGTCGCGCCGCTTCCCTTGTCGACGGGGTAGACCAGCCGATCGCCATCGCCGCCCTCGACGAGTCCCACGGAGACGAGCCGGAGCCGGCCCTCCTCGGAGCGCTCCTCGACGGCCATCCGTCCCTCAACGGTCGCCGTCGCGGGTTCGGGGAGACCGGCGGCCTCGCGGAGTTTCGGGGCGACGAACACGCGAAAGATCGTCATCGCCGACACCGGGTAGCCGGGGAGGCCGACGTAGGCCGCGCCGCCGAGTTCGCCGACCAGCATCGGCTTGCCGGGTTTGATCGCCGCGCCGTGGAGCAGGAGCTCTCCCCGCTCCTCGATCACGCGGTAGACGACGTCGACCGCGCTCGCGCTGGTCGACCCCGACGAAAGCACGAGGTCACACTCCCCGGCCGCCTCCCGGAGGACGCCCTCGAGTTCCTCGCGGTCGTCGCCGGCGTGGCGATAGAGGACCGGGTCGCCGCCGGCCTCGGAGACGCCCGCGGCGATCGTGTAGCTGTTGACGTCGTAGATCTCGCCCCGGGAACTGTCCACCTCCCCGCCGGGCCGGACGAGTTCCTCGCCCGTCGAGACGATGCCCACCCGAGGACGCGCCCGAACGGGGACCTCGCTCTCCCCGATCGCCGACAGCAGGCCGACCTCGCGGGCCGAAAGGCGGGTGCCGGGGCCGAGCGCCCGGTCACCCGCGGCGACGTCCGCGCCCGCGACCATCACGTTGTCCCCGGGCGCGACTGCGGTCCGGACCAACACCCGCCCCTGGCCGGGATCGGTGCGCTCGACTGGTACCATCGCGTCCGCGCCGGAGGGCATCACCGCGCCCGTCGAGATTTCGATCGCTTCCCCTTCGCCGACCTCGACGTCGGGTTCCTCCCCTGCGTGGACCTCGCCGACGACCGCGAGATCGGCGGGATCCGCTTCGTCGGCCCCGAACGTGTCCCGCGCTCGCAGCGCGTAGCCGTCGAGGCTCGCCCGGTCGAACCCGGGGACGTCGAGGTCCGACTCGATCCGCGAGACCAGCACGCGTCCCTGTGCCTCCTCTATGGAGACCCGGTCGACCCCTCCCTCCAGCGCGAGGGAATCGATCGTCTCCCGGACCTCCGCCGGGGAGGCGAGGTCGCGAAACTCCGTTCTGTCCATGGCGGCCGTTGGCGGCCGATCGACAAAAACGTCCTTACGGCTCCCAGTCCTCGACCTCGACGGTCTCGCCCGCCGGGATCCCCTCGCTCGCCTCGCTCACGACCACCCAGCCGTCGGCCAGCGCCGCGCTCGAGAGCACGCCCGCGCCGCCGGCCCGGATCGGGGTCGCGACCCGCTCGTTGCTCCCGCCGTCTTCGTCCTCGCTCCCGGCGAGTTCCACTCGCGCGTACGTCCTGATCCCCGGCTCGCTCGGGATCTTGCGCTCGAGCCTGGCCGTCCTCGCGGGATGGGTCTCGACTGTGGTTCCCTGGAGCCACGCGAGCAGGGGCCGGAGAACGGCGTTTGCGGCGACGATGGCGGCGACCGGGTAGCCAGGAAGCGCGATCACGGGCGTTCCCTCGACGACTCCGAGAGCGACCGGGTAGCCGGGTTTGATCCCGACGCCGTGGACGACCACCTCGCCCAACCCCTCGATGGTCTCGGGGAGGAGGTCCCGTTCACCAACGGAGGACCCCCCGGTGGTGACGACGACGTCCTTCGTGAGGTCGCGCTGGATCGCGACCCGCAGCGCCTCGGGGTCGTCGTCGACGACGTTCCGATGTGTTGCCCGCCCGCCCCAGCGCTCGACGAACCGGGAGACGGTCAGCCCGTTGGTCTCGATGATCTCGCCGGGCGCGGCGTCGGCCCGGACGAGTTCCTCTCCGGTGGGGACGACGCCGACGGTCGGTCGGGGGGCCACGGGAACCCGTTCGACGCCCACCGACCGCAGCAGTCCGAGCGCGGAGGGGCCGAGGCGACGGCCCGCCTCGAAGAGAGGGTCGCCGCGGGCGACGTCCTCACCGACCGGTGCGACGTTCTCGCCGACGGTCACCCGATCGGTGATCTCGACGTCGCCCCCGAAAGGCTCTGCGTACTCGATCCGGACGACGGCGTCGGCGCCCTCGGGGAGTTCGGTTCCGGTGTCGACCCGCCGTGCGGTCCCGGGCTCGACGGTCCCCTCCACCTCGCGGAGGACGGCCGGCGAGCGCGCGCCCGCGTCGAAGGTGTCTTCGGCTCTGACGGCGTAGCCGTCCATCGCGACCCGCTCGTAGTCGGGAACGTTCCGGGCGGCCGACCGGGCCGCAGCGAGCACCCGACCGTCGGCCGCTGCGAGTTCGAGGCGAACGGGGTCGAAGTCGGGGTCGGGTACGGCCGCCCGGAACCGCTCGCGGGCCTCTGAAAGGGGCGTCCGCGACCTGAACCCCGATTCGGAGCGATCGTCGTCGAGCCCGTCCATGTCCCGACAGGGGCGGGTAAGAGTCAAAAACGTGCCGGGAGGCGACCGGGACAGTTATCCTTCCGTTCTCTCACACGTTCCGTATGGTCCTGACGGATCCGGTCCCCGTGGCCGTCGTCCTGGTCGTGGCCGTCCCCGCCGCGTTCGTCGTCGCCTACGGCGCGAGCGAGCTCCGCCTCGCTTCCCACCTCCTCCGGTCGCGACCCGACTCCGTCCTCGAGACGACCGAGGGCGGCCCCGTCGAACTCCGGGGCGAGGCGCGGCCGGTCCGCGGAACGGTGGAGGCACCGTTTTCGGGAGCCGACTGCCTGGCCTGCGTCTACGAGGTCGAGGAGTACCGGAGTTCGGGCAAGTCGAGCAGTTGGCAAACCATCGATTCCGGCGAGGAGTACGTCCCCTTCCTCGTGGACGACGGCTCGGCGAGCGTCCTGGTCGAGCCGCCGGGCGCGGACTTCCGGCTCTCCCGGGACGGCAGAGTCGAAGTCGAGGGCGGAACCCGCCCGCCCGAACGGATCGCCCGCTACATCGACAGCGACGACGACATCGACTCCCAGGACACGTCGATCGATCTCCGGGTGTTCGAGCTCAAGACGGGCAACGACCGGCGCTTCGCCGAGTACCGGCTCGACCCCGGCAGCGAGGTCCACGTGCTCGGTATCGCCCGCCACGACACGACGGTCGCGACCCGGTCGGGCCAGGTCAACGCCGCCGTCGGTGTGGGAGAGGCCATCCTCGATCCGAACCGCTGGGTCCGGCTGCGCCACCGCTTCGTCGGCTACCCCTTCCTGATCTCGGATCGAAGCGAGCGCCGGCTGGGGCTCAAGGCGGCGCTCGTCGGCACTGCGTCGGTCCTCGCCGGGGTCGGCGTCGTCGCCGCCGTCCTCGTTTTCCTCCGGTTGTAGCCGGCCCGCCGGGGACCGCGGCCTTTTTCGTAGCGGCGTTCGAACCCGTAGCCATGTCACCGCTCCGCGACGCGTTGCGGGACCTCCCCGACGGAGTGTTCTTCGACCTCCTCGAGAGCGAGGCGGCGTACCTGGTCGTCCTCGACGTTCCCGGCGTCTCCGCGGAGACGGTGGACGTCGCCGTCGAGGACGGCACGGTCCGGGTCGAGGCCAGACGCGAGAAGGACCTTCCCGAGGAGTACCGCTACGTCGAGGAGAACCGGTCGCTCTTTTTCGACGCCTCCCTCCCACTCCCCCGGGACGCTGCCGGCGACCCCGAGGCGACGGTCACCGATGGCGTCCTGGAGATCCGCCTACCCAAAGACCGGGGTCGGCGGAGCGCCGGTGACGCCGACGGTGCCGACGGCTCCACGGAGGCGGCGGCCTCCAACACGGACGCCGGCTCCCTCGAGTCCTCGACGACGGCCGACGGCGAGGACGGAACCGACGGCGACCGGGCGTAATCGGGGTGGAAACGCCTGGGCACCCTCCGCGCGTACCGACGGTTCGTCCTCGTCGCCGGACGATTCCTTCCCCTCCTGCTCGCCTACGCCCGCGACCGCCGGCGCTTCCTGTTGTTCGGCCGGCCGCGCCGGGTCGGGGGCGAGGTCCGCCGCGAGCGCGCGACCCGCCTGCTCGACTCGCTGCTGACCCTCGGGCCGACGTTCATCAAACTCGGCCAGTTGCTCTCGACCCGCCCCGACGTCCTCCCGCCCCAGTACATCGAGGTGCTCTCGGCGCTCCAGGACGAGGTTCCCCCCGCCGACTGGGCCGACGCGAAGCCCGTCGTCGAGGCCGAACTCGGGCCCGTCGAGGAACGCTTCGAGACCTTCGACACCGACCCGATCAGCGGGGCGAGCCTGGGCCAGGTCTACCGCGCGGCGGTCGACGGGCGGGAGGTCGCGGTGAAGGTCCGCCGGCCCGAGGTCGAGGAGTTAGTCGAGGCCGACCTCCGGGTGATCCGGTGGTCGCTTCCGATCCTGATGTACTTCGTGGACGACTCCCGGGCGTTCTCCCTGGAGAACCTGGCCGACGAGTTCGCCCGGACGATCCGCGAGGAGATGGACTACGAGCGCGAGGCGACGATGCTCGCCGAGATCCGGTCGAACTTCGCGGGCGACGACCGCTTTGCCGTTCCGGCCGTAATCGAGAGCCACTCGGGCCCCCGCGTGCTGACGATGGAGTACGTCGGGGGAACGAAGATCAACGACGTCGATGAGCTCAAGCGACGCGGGATCGACCGGAGCCGCATCGCCGAGAACTTGGAGCGGGCGTATCTCCGGATGATCATCGACGACGGCGTCTTCCACGCCGATCCCCACCCCGGGAACCTCGCGGTCGACGACGAGGGCCGGATCGTCTTCTACGATTTCGGGATGTCCGGCCGGGTCGACGAGTTCGTCCAGGGGAAGATCGTCGAGTTCTACGTCGCCGTCGCCAACCGCGACACCGACGCCATCCTCGACGTCCTCATCGACATCGGCACGCTCTCGCCGGAAGCCGACCGCCAGGTGATGGCGGAGGTGATGGAACTCGCCATCGAGGACGCCCGCGGCGAGCACGTCGAGCAGTACCGCGTCCAGCAGATCATCGGCCGGATCGAGGACTCGATCTACGAGTTCCCGTTCCGGCTTCCGGCGAACCTCGCTCTGGTACTGCGGGTCGCGACCGTCGTCGAAGGAGTCTGTGTCACGCTGGATCCCGACTTCGACTTCATCGACACCGCGACCGACTACCTCACCGAGCAGGGCTATCGCGAGGAGTCGGTCCGCCGGTATCTCGAGGAGGGTGGCGAACGGGTTCGGGAGTCGGCGGAGTCGGCGACCCGGATCCTCCCCAAGAGCGAGCGGGCCCTGGATCGCCTCGACCGGGACGACCTCTTCGTCCGGGTCGGCGTCGAGGACGCCGACCGGGCCTTCGAGAAACTGGCCAAGCGGCTCGTCTACGGCATGTTGCTGACGATGGGGCTGTTCTCGATCGGCGTCCTCTACGCGCTGGAGGCCCCCCTGGCGGCGATCGTCGCGGCGGTGTTTACCGCGGCCATCGGGATCCAGCTCTACCGATCGTTCCGCCAGCCCCGCCGGTCGCTCGGGTCGGCGCCCCAGTTCACCCGCCAGAACCTCCGCCAGCGCCGCGAGGACGACTGAGAGGCCCAGAGACGGCGATGTACCGGTCGATCGATGCGATCGACGGTGCACCGACTCGTCTCCGACCCGAGGAGAGGGCCGACGGAAGCCGAAAACCGTTTTCCTCCCGCTGTCGAGAAAGGGGTATGGCATCCGACTACGGCGACCTTGCGGATCTCCCCCTCCGGATCGACGCGGTCTCGACCCAGCGACGCGAACGCGAGACCTCGAGTGGCTTCGCCCGGGCGACCACCGAGTTCGCGCTGACCGGAAGCGACGGCGAGGAGGCCCACACCGGCCGGGGAGAGGACGTTACCTACGATGCCGACGACCACGACGCCCTCGCGGATGCCGGGCTGCCCGACCTCACCGGCGAGTTCACCGTCGACTCCTTTTCGGCCCGCCTCGTCGACCTCGATCTGTTTCCCGAGCCACCCGACCGCGAGGAGTTCCGGAACTACCGGCGGTGGGGCGTAGAGAGCGCGGCGCTCGACCTCGCGCTCCGTCAGGCCGATACCGACCTCGCCTCGGCGGTCGGCCGGAGCGCCGACCCGGTCCGGTTCGTCGCGAGCACGCGCCTGGGCGAGCCCCCGCGGATCGACCGGGTCGAGGAACTGCGCGAGCGGGTTCCCGGCCTCGAGTTCAAACTCGATCCCACCGCCGACTGGGACCGAGACCTGGTCGCCGAGCTCGCCGAGACCGGCGCCGTCCGGATCGCGGACCTGAAGGGGGCCTACGAGGGAACCGAGGTCGACAACCCCGCCGACCCCGACCTCTACGAACTCGTCATCGAGGGCTTTCCGGATGCGATCGTCGAGGACCCCGCGCTCACCGACGAGACCCGCGAGCTGTTCGAGGAGAACGAGGTCCGCTCGCGAACCTCCTGGGACGCCCCGATCCACGGGATCGAGGACGTCCGCGCTCTCCCCTGGGAACCCGACTGGCTCAACATCAAGCCCTCCCGGTTCGGCTCGATCGAATCGCTCCTCGAAACGATCGACCACTGCGAGGAGCGCGGGATCTCGATGTACGGCGGCGGCCAGTTCGAACTCGGCGTCGGCCGCGGCCAGATCCAGACGCTGGCGGCGATCTACTACCCCGAGACGCCCAACGACGTCGCGCCCCGGCGCTACAACGATCCCGCGGTCGCCGACGAACTGCCGGCGAGTCCCCTCGAACCGCCCGCGGAGTCCGTGGGGTTCGGCCGATAGAGAACCCGGTACTGGATTCCGGACGTCGTTCGTCAGTACTCGACATCGCTCGGTAGAGCAGGTAGGTGTGACCTTAGTAGAGTACAGAGCGACGGCAGAATCGCGCGCAGTTTCAGCGTCGCGGTAGAGTGGTCTGGTTGCCTACGACTGGAGGGAAATGTATATGAGTTGCGACGAAAGAACGGCATATGTGTACGTGCCCTGCGAAGTCCGTCAGCCGTTTCAAAACGGACTCTTTCACTTTGCCAAATCCCACCACACGGTGATGAAGTAGAATGGGTAACGATGGCCTCTCAATTAACGGCCCAAGTACACTTCGTGGCGCGGCTATCATGCTGGTGATTGGCCTCGTAGCGACCGGCTACGGAGTATATGACTATACCCAGCAATCCGATGCCGTCGCAGATGCTGTTGAAGTCAACGCTGAAATCGCCGAACTCGATGTCGAATCGACTTCAGCCGGGAGTAGTACTGGTGTGGACTACCGCCCAACAGTCCGCTTCACATACGAGTACGAAGAAACAAGCTACACAAGCACGAATGTGTTCCCTTCAACTATTTCCCCGAATTACGACACCGAATCGGAGGCTCGTTCTGTCATCGATGGATATTCAGTCAACGAGTCCGCTACTGCCTACCTTGATCCGGCAAATCCCGGAGCCGCGTTTCTAAAACAGGACACATCGAACGCGCCGCTCATCGTCGTCGCCATCGGCTTATTCTTTGTTCTCGTCGGTGGCGCGTCAGCTATGAAGCGGTATCGTAGTCGCTGACTCGACCCACTATCCAACAAGCAAACACGACCTTCAACTGGTCGTTCCGAACACGCCCACCTCCGAATCGACGGAGAGGTGACGGCAAATACGCATCTGAAGGGAGCAGATAATCCGGCCTAAGCAGAGAACAACGCGTCGTGACGAGTTCGACGACACGCTACCGACGGACTACTCCCCCGGAAGCTCCGCCTCGCGCCGGTCGTGGATCGGGCCCTCGCGCTCGGCGAGGTGGGCCGGCTCCCGGCCGTTGTGAACCGCCAGGATCTCGCTCACGATGCTCGTCGCGATGCCGTAGGGTGAGCCGGCACCCAGATCGAGCCCGACCGGAGTGTAGAGACTCTCGAGTTCCCCCTCGTTGAGCTGGCGACCCTCCTCCTCGAAGGCATCTCGCATCTCCTCGAACCGCTCGGGAGGTCCCATCAACCCGACGTAGGGGAGTTGGCCGAGCAGTTCGCCGACCGCGAGCCGGTCGTCGACGAAGTTGTGAGTCATCACGACCGCGTACCCCGCCAGGTCGACGTCGTCGCCGATCCGGGCGGGCGAGGTCGAGACGTGCTCGCTGGCTTCGGGGAACCGCGATTCGAGATCGACCCCGCCCCGGAAGCCGACGACGATGGTGTGAAACCCGTTTCGCTCGGCGAGATCGACGACGGGACCGACGTCGTGGCCCGATCCGATCACGAGGAGCCGCGGGTCGGGCCGGATTCCGTCGGCGAAGACCGTCGCCTCGCCCGCCTCGCCGGCGACCTCGACGCTCTCGCTGCCGCCATCCTCGAGCACGCGCACCGCGAGCCTCTCGATCCCGTCGGCGAACCAGCCGGGGACGGACCCCTCGACCTCCTCGTCGCGGTAGTACGCCCGCGTCCCGAGCGGGAGGTCGCCGTCGAGGACGGTGAGCGACGCGATCGGCTCGTCGGCTTCGACTGCGGAAACCAGCGGGTCGTAACGCTCGTCTACGGGCTCGACGAGGACGTCGATGATCCCGTTGCAGCCGACGCCGAGCCCCCAGACGTCGCCCTCGTCGTCCATCAGGTTGTAGCGCTCGATCCGGGGCTCGCCCGCCGCGAGCACGTCGCTCGCGAGTCCGGCGACCTCGCTCTCGAGACAGCCCGCCGTGATGTGCCCGAAGCCGCCGCCCTCGCGGTCGACGACCATCTTCGCACCCGGCCGTCGGTAGGCGCTTCCCTCGACGGCGACGACGGTGGCGACCACCGCCTCCCGACCCGCTCGCCGGACCTCGCGGATCCGTGCCAACACGTCGGCGCTCGGGGCGCTCCAGTCGCCCTCCCGATCGGTCATACGCCCCCTTCGGGTTGCGGACGCCTATCGTTTGCGCCCGCATCGGGGTCACGGCCGCGGGTCGTATTCGTAGCCGATCGACCCCGACAACCCCTGGCGCTCGAGCTGACGGGCGACCTCCCGGACGTCCCCGGGCCCGGCGAACGCGAACAGGCCGTCCACGTAGGGCAACGCGGCGGCCATCCCCCGGCAGGTCGGCTCGTACTCCGGCGAGCCCGCGAGCGGGTTCAGCCAGAGCACGCCCGCACTCGCCCCCGACAGCCACGCCATCCCTTCCTCTAGCTCTCCGACGTCACCGACCTCGAGCCCGTCGCTCGCGACGAGGACGACGGTGTCCCGGTCGACCGCGCCGGGATGCGCCCGACGGATCGCCGCGATTGCCTCCCCGATCCGGGTCCCCCCGCCCCACTCGGCTTCGGCACGCTCGAGGGCGGTCTCCGCGTCTCTCGACCCGATCGCCCGCGTGACCTCCCGGACGTCGGTATCGAAGAGGAAGGTGCGGACCTCGCGCCACTCGCGGGTCATGTGGCCCAGTGCCGCGAGCAGGAACGGGCGGTCCACCGTGTCGAGCACCGACCGGCTCACGTCCGCGAGGACGAGCGCCCGGACCGCCCGCTCCTCGCGGCCCGCCGTCGGCAGCGGGAGCGGGGCGCCCCCGCCCGCACGCCGCAGCGCGCGCCTGACGTCCGGGCGCTCGTCGCCCGACTGGGTGACCCGCCGCCCCCGGAGGCCCGCGAGCGCCCGCCCCAGCCGATCGATCGACCGCTCGAGGGTAGCGTCCTCGCGGCCGACGGCGTCGATCCGCTCGGGGCTCCCGACGGGGCTGTAGACCGAGGCACTCGTCCCGTCGGAAGCGGGGTCGACGCTCTCGGTCCCGCCGGTCGGTCCGGCACGGCGGGCGACCGTTCGGCTCTCGCCCCCCTGTGAACCCGATCCGTCGCCTCCGCCCTCGGGAGCCGCCTCGACGGGCGCGGGCTCTCCGGCGTCCGGCCCGTCCTGCTCGGGCGGCGTCCAGGCCTCGCCCTCGCCGGCGAACTGGCGCCAGAAGGAGGGAAACAGCCGCCCGAAGGCGTCCTCGTCGTCGGGACCGGCGACGAGCGCGGCCTTCAGAGCCGCCCGGACCCGTTCGCGATCGGAGAGCCCGACCGTCGCGAGGGCGCGGGCCGCGACCAGGGAGCCGTCGGCGGGCACCGAGACCCCTTCCCGGCGGAGCGCCCGCGAGAACGAGACGAGAGCGCCGAGCGTCCGCTCGCGGGCCGCCTCAATGTCGGTGCCCTCCTCGTTCTCGAACACGGTTACTCCGCCGTCGCGTCGGCGACGACCCGCTCTATCAGGTCGTCGTCCACCCGCTCGACGTCCTCGGCCTCCTTCAGGAGACAGCCCAAAGTGTTCCGGACCGTCGCCGGCTCGAGGCCTTCCCCCTCGCCGTCCAGTTCCCGAACGGCCCGCGCCCAGTCCAGGGTCTCCGCGACCCCCGGCTGCTTGAGCAGTGGCTCCTCGCGCAATCGGGCGACGACCCCGCAGAGTTCGGCGGCGACCGCGGCGTCGAGTTCGGGCACCTTCCGCTCGACGATCGCCCGCTCCTTCTCGAAGGACGGCGGGTCGATGTGGAGGTAGAGACACCGCCGTTTGAGAGCGTCGCTCAATCCCCTGGTCCGGTTCGAGGTGACGATCACGACCGGCGGCCGGTCGGCACTGACGGTGCCGAGTTCGGGAATCGATACCTGGAAGTCAGAGAGCACCTCCAGAAGAAGGGCTTCGAACTCCTCGTCGGCGCGATCGACCTCGTCGATGAGAAGTATCGGCGGCCGGTCGCCGTCTCCGGAAAGCGCCTCGAGGAGGGGGCGCTCGAGGAGGTAGTCGCGGTCGAAGACCGATCGTTCGTCGCCGTCGCCGTCCGCGCCGGCTTCCCCGGAACCGCCACCGTCCTCGACCCCGCCCTCGCCGGCCTGGACGGCCAGGAGCTGTTTCGTGTAGTTCCACTCGTAGAGGGTGTTCTCGGCGGCCAGACCCTCGTAACACTGGAGCCGGACGAGGTCGGTCGAGAAGCCGCCGGCGAGGACTTTCCCGAGCTCGGTCTTCCCGCTTCCCGGCTCGCCCTCGATCAACAGCGGCTTGCCGAGCCGAAGCGCGAGCAGGACCGTCGTTACGATCTCGTCGTCGGCCACGTAGGACTCCGCCTCGAATACCTCTCGAAGCCGCTCCTCGTCTACGTCCGCGAACGGGGCCGCCGCGGCGGCCGCCGATCCGGGATCGTCCCCGCCATCGTCGTCTGTTCCCATTGCCCGCGACTAGGGACCCGTCGCCTAAAAACGCGCGGCGGCCACGCGTCGGTCAGCCCGCCCGATCGAGCGCTCGATCGACGGCCCGTTCGGTGTACGCTTCGAGTAGCCGCCCCCGAAACTCGCTCGAGGTGTCGATGTCCTCGATCAGCACCCACTCCTCGACGTCCTCGGTCGCACGCTCGCCCGCCTCGCCCGCGAGGTCGTCGCCGAGCGACGCGCCCGCGAGGAATTCCTCGACCGCCTCGAGCCGACGGCCGTAGCCGAAGGCGCCGTTGGCTCCGACCCGTGTCGACTCGATCTCGTTCCCGTCGATCCGGAGGCGGACCCCGACGCCGACGACGGCGTACCCCGAGGAGGGGCTGGTCTTCTTGACGTACGCACCGCTTCCCTCGCAGGCAGGGATCTCGATCCCGGTGACGATCTCGCCCTCCTCTATGGCCGTCGCGTACATCGCGAGGAAGTAGTCGTCGATCGGGATCGACCGCTCGCCGTCGGCGCCCCGGACGTGGACCGTCGCGTCGGCCGCGAGCAAGGGTCCAGGAAGGTCCGAGGCGGGGTCGGCGTGGGCGACGTTACCGCCGACGGTTCCCCGATTGCGGACCTGGACGTCGCCGATCTCGCCGATGGCGTCGGCGACCGCCGGCGCGCGCTCGTGGAGGGCATCGTTCTCCAAGGCGTCGGCGTACGTCGTCGTCGCGCCGATCCACATCCCCTCCTCGGTGGTCTCGACGCCCGAAAGGTCGTCGATCCCGCCCACGTCGATCAGGGTGCCGGGATCGGCGAGGCCGGACTTGATCGTCGGCAGCAGGCTGTGGCCGCCCGCGAGGAGTTCGGCGTCCTCGGTGTCGGAAAGCAAGTCGAGAGCCTCCTCGACGCTTTCGGCGCGGAGGTAGTCGAAGGCTGGCGGGTACATCTACTCGCCCTCCTCGCTCGCGGCGTCGGTCCCGCCGCGCATCTCGCCCGCGGCCGCCTCGACGGCGTCGACGATCGGCTCGTAGCCCGTACACCGACAGAGGTTGCCCTCGATTCCCTCCCTGATCTCCTCGCGGTCGGGATCGGGTTCCCGTTCGAGCAGCGAGAGCGAACTCATCAGCATTCCCGGCGTGCAGTAGCCACACTGGAGGGCGTGTTCGTCCCGAAAGCTCTCCTGGAGGGGGTGGAGGTCGTCGCCGTCGGCGAGTCCCGACACCGTCGTCACCTCGCTGCCGTCGGCCTGAACGGCGAGCACGGTACAGGACTTGACGCTGTCGCCGTCCAGCCGGACGGTGCAGGCCCCACAGACCGTCGACTCGCAGCCGACGTTCGGACCCGTATACCCCAGCTGATCGCGCAGGGCGTGGACGAGCAGCGTCCCCGACTCGACGTCGAACTCCCGGTCCTCGCCGTTGACCGTCAGGCTGATCTCGTGGGTAGCCATCTCAACCCCTCGAGACAACGTCTCTCACGCGCTCGCGGAAGCTCGAGGACTCGTCGTCGACCTCCGAGATCCGGTCCTCGACGTCGCTGAAGAAGCGGTTGACGACCTGGTTCGCGACCGGGTTCATCACCCGCTGGCCCATCCGGGCGACCTTCCCGAAGACGTCGGTTTCGGCCCACCAGTCGACTTCGACGCCGTCGTCGGTCTCGCTCAGGATCATCCCCGAATCGAGTTCGAACGAACTGCTCGAGGAGCCCCCCTCCGCGCTCGCGTGCATCTCGGGGAACTCCCGTTTCGTGATCGTCACGATGGTCTCGAAACTCGGGTTGACGCTGCCGACCTGAATCCCGACGAGCGTCGCGTACCGCCCGCCCTCCTCGAACGCTCGGGCGGCGACGTCGTCGGGGTCGGCCTCCGGAAGCGTAGGGGGCTTTTCCTCGCCGTCGGCCTCCTCGGCCAGCGCGTCGAAGTCGACCTCGTCGGGGTCCTCCCCGACGTCCTCGACTCTGACGAGGAACTGACAGCCCGGCAGACACTCCTCGATTAACACGGGGTCGGACAGCGCGAGCCATGCCTCCTCGGTCGTTACGCCCTCGATCTCGAACGTATCACTGAATTCCATTGGTAGTCCTCCGTCGGTCGCAGTCGTCTGCCGTCCGTTCCGTCCCGATTCCGCAGCCTTCATCGCGTCTCACCCCCGGGCTGCCCGCCACAGGGTCTCCTCGGACAGCGGCGCGTCGAGGTCGTCCACCCCGAACGGGGAGAGGGCGTCGATCGCCGCGTTGACGACGGCCGGCATCGCCGCGATCGTTCCGGCCTCGCCGACGCCTTTCGCGCCGAGCGGGTTGTTCGGCGAGGGCGTCTCCGTGCTCTCCCACTCGACCTCGGGAAGCTGCCAGGATTTGGGCATCGCGTAGTCCTGGAGCGAGCCGGTGGCGAGGTTCGCGTTCTCGTCGTAGCGGCCCTCCTCGTAGACGGCCTGGCCGATCCCCTGGGCGACGCCGCCTTTGATCTGGCCCTCGACCAGCTTCGGGTTGATCTGCGTGCCGACGTCGTCGACCGCCACGTAGCGCTCGAAGCCGAGCTCGCCCGTGTCGGGATCGACCTCGACGATCGCGACGTGGGTGCCGAACGGTGCCGTCGACCCCTCGGGCGTGAAGAAGGCCGTCTCCTCCATCCCCGCATCGACGCCCTCGGGGAGGTCGCCGGGGCTGTAGGCGGCCTCGGCGACCGCCTCGATCGTCACCGTCCGGTCGGGCACTCCGCGAACCCGGAACTCGCCGTCGTCGAACTCAATGTCCGCTTCACTGGCCTCCAACTGGTGGGCCGCGATCGTCCGCCCCTTCTCGACGAGCCGTCCGGCGGCCTCGCGCAGGGCGCCTCCGCCCATCGGGAGGCTCCGACTGCCGGCGGTGCCGCCACCTTCGGGGACGCGGTCGGTGTCGCCCTCGATCACTTCGACCGCGTCGTAGTCCACGCCGAGTTCGTCGGCGACGACCTGGGCGAAGCTGGTCGCGTGGCCCTGGCCCGTGTCCTGGGTACCAGTCCCGACGACGACCCCACCTTCGGGGTTCATCCGGACGAGCCCGCCTTCCATGTCGCCCGAGCTTCCGCCACAGACCTCGACGTACGACGAGAAGCCGATTCCGAGGTACTTCCCTTCCTCGCGGGCCGCCTCCTGGCGCTGCCGAAACCCGTCGTAACCCACGATCTCGAGGGCTCGATCGAGCGTCTTCTCGTAGTCACCGCTGTCGTAGCTCCGGCCGAGGGCGGTCTCGACCGGGAACTCCTCGGAGGGGATGAAGTTCCGTCGGCGGAACTCGGCGGGGTCGATCTCCAACTCCCGCGCACAGGCGCTCGCGAGTCGTTCGATTACGTAGGCCGCTTCCGGCCGGCCCGCGCCCCGGTAGGCCGAGATCGGTGCCGTGTTGGTGAACACCCCTCTGACGGAGACGTGGCCCGCGGGGACGTCGTACTGGCCACAGAGCATCGCGGCGGTGCCCCGTGGGATGCCGACGCCGCCGCCGGTGGCGTACCCCCCGAGGTCGGCGTCGATGTGGCCCCGGAGGCCCAGGATATCGCCCTCGGCCGAGAGCGCGGCCTCGATCTCGGTCTCCTGGTGGCGGGCGTGGACCATCGACTGGAAGTCGTCGGTCCGTCTGGCCTGCCACTTTACGGGGCGTTCCAGGGCCATCGCACACCACGCAGAGAGCAGGTGGCCCGAGTAGGGCTGGAGCTTCGCGCCGAAGCCGCCGCCGACGTCGGGCACCCGGACCGTCACGCGGTGTTCGGGAACGTCGAGAACCGAAGAGAGGCGGTCCTGGACCGAGTGGGGATTCTGGCTCGAGAGCTCGACGATCAGGGCGTCCTCGGACTTTCGGTACTGGGCGACTGCGGCCCGGGGTTCCATCGCCGTCGGGATCACGCGGTTGTTCGCGACGGTGAGCGCCACGGTATGGTCGGCGTCCGAAAAGGCCTCTTCGGTCGCTGCCTCGTCGCCCGTTGCGGACTCGAAGCAGACGTTGCCCTCGGCGGCGTCGTGGAGCCTCGGGGCGCCCTCCGCGAGCGCGTCCTCGAGTTCGGGGGCCGCCTCAAGGCGGTCGTACTCGACCTCGATCAGGTCCAGCGCCCGGAAGGCGTCGTAGCGGCCCTCGGCGACGACCGCGGCGACCGGCTGGCCCTGGTAGCGGACCCGTTCCCGGGCGAGCAGGGGGCGCTCGACGGCGACGCCGTTTTCGGGATCTGCGGCGGGCATCGTGCCCTCGATCCCCGACTCGAGGAGGTCGTCGTGGGTGTAGACCGCGAGGACGCCGTCGGCGTCCTCGGCGGCGCTCGTGTCGATCGCGCCGATCTCGGCGTGGCCGTACTGGCTGCCGAGAAGCGCCAGGTGGGCCATCCGGGGGTACTGGACGTCGTCGGTGTAACGGGCCTCGCCCGTCAGCAGGTGGGGGTCCTCGCGGCGCTTGACGGCGCTGCCGGCGAACTCGCCCGCGCGGACGTCCTCGGCCTCGACGGTCTCTACCGGCATCGCCACCTCCCCGGGGTCGTGAGTACCCGTGTCATCGTTCGTGTGGGATTCACACGGAGCCACATTAACGCATTCCTTCCGGAACCCCCCGAACCCATTACCGCCCCGTGCCAAGCGGAGCCATGGTCGATAGCACGGATCCCTCCGGGTTCGATCTCCTCTCGCGGACGGAAGCGGTCGATCGGCTCCTCGCCCTCCGCGCGGAGTGCCTCACCGAGCGGCCGGCGACGACGGCCCCCATAGACCGGATCGCCGGCCGGACGGTCGCCGAGTCGATCGACGCGTCCCGGGACCTGCCCGCCCGTTCGCAGGCGACGATGGACGGCTACGCTCTCGACACGGCCGCCGACTACCCCCTTACCGTCGTCGGCGAACGCTTCCCCGAGAGCGATTCGGGAGGGATCGAGAAGGGCGAGGCCGTCCGGATCGCGACCGGCGCGCCCCTGCCCGAGGGAACGGACGCCGTCCTGCGCCGGGAGCGGGCGGCCGTCGAGGACGGCCGGCTGACCGGTCCCTCCATAGAGCCGGGGACGAACGTCTACGAGCACGGCTCGAACGTCGCCGGGGGCGAGCGGATTTTCGAGAAGGGTGAACGCCTCGCGGCCCCCGACGCGATCCTCCTGCGGGACCTCGGGATCGAACCCGTTCCCGTCCACGAGCCGCTCTCGGTGGGCGTGCTCGCGACCGGCACGGAGATCCACGAGGGGCGCTCGCCCGACCGCGACTCGCCGACCCTCGCGGCCCTCGTCCGTGAATGGAGCCACGAGGCGACCCTCGAGGGCAGCGTCCCCGACGAACTCGGCCGCGTCCGCGAGCGGATCGCCGACCTCGCGGCGGTCCACGACGTCGTGCTCACCTCCGGCGGGACGAGCCTCGGCCGGAAGGACCACGCCGTTGCCGCCCTCCGGGAGTTGGGAGAGGTCGTCTTCCACGGTGTCGGGATCAGACCGGGCAAGCCGGTCGCGGTCGCCGACCTCGACGGCGCCGTCGCCCTCGCGGTCCCGGGAAAGCCGATCGCGGCCCTCACCGCCGCGCGGGCGGTTCTGGAACCGTTCTTCACGGGTCAGCGCAGGGAGCCGACCCTCGAAGCCACCCTGGCGCGGGACCTCGCGCTCGGCGGCGACCTCGAGTACTGGGTTCCGGTCTCGCTCTCGGCGGGCGAGGGGCTCCCGGAGGCGATGCCCTATGGCCACGCCGACTCGCCGCTCGCGCTCGCTTCCGATCGGTTTCCGGCGGGACGGGTCGCCTCGAGCACGCGCGCCGCGCGGGCCGACGGCGCGGCCGTTTTGGGGAGTGACGCCGAGGCCGGCGACCGCGTCGCCGTCCACCCATATCGATGAGCCTCCCGGTCGTCTCCCCGCCTGCGGAGGACGACCCTCCCGAGGACGACGACGGGCCGATCCCCGGCCTCGTCCTCGCGGCGGGCGAGGGGACCCGTTTCGGGCAGGAAAACAAGCTCCTCGCCCCCGTCGGTCGCAAGCCGGTCGTCGTCCGCGCGGTCCGGACAGTCCTCGACTCCCGTATCCGGCCCGTCACGGTCGTCGTCGGCCACGAGGCCGACCGGGTGCGAGAGGCGCTGTCCGACCTCCCGGTTCGAACGGTCGAGAACCCCCGTTATCGGGAGGGACAGGCGACCTCCGTCGAGGTCGGGATCGGCGCCCTTCCCGAGGACGCGCCGGCGGTCCTGATCGCGCTCGGCGACATGCCGTTCGTCGATCCGGGAACCGTTTCGGCCCTCCGTCGTGCCTATCGAGCCGGAGGCGGGACGGCGCTTGCGGCCGCGGCCGACGGGAGGCGGGGAAACCCCGTCCTCTTCGACCGGCAACACTTCGACGCGCTCGTGGGTCTCGAGGGCGACGTCGGCGGCCGCGGGGTCCTCCGGGAGGAGGGCGTTCTCGTCGAGACCGGCGACCCCGGGGTGATCCGGGACGTCGATCGGCCCGCCGACCTCCCTGATTGAGCCCCCCGAGAGCGCCGGTCGCGACGCTCGCCGGGGAGGAGCACGCGAAAAAGTCGGATTCGAGGGCCGCTTATCGTCGGAGCCGGACGCGGTCGTCCTCGTAGGAGTCCACGTGATCGCCGTGGAGTTCGTTCGAGTCATCGTCGTCGCCCCAGCCGACCAGGTCCTTGATCTTGTCCGTGAGGTCCGCGTCCTGGTCGCGATCGACGGTCGCGCGGCCGTCGTTTACGTCGCTGACGGTGCCGATGCGGTCGCCCTCGGCGGTGACGACGTCCTTGTTCCGATCGTCGTCCGTGAAGTCTCGTGCCATCGCATCCTTTTTAGATCGAAGATACAGAGGTGGTCGCTGCTTGTGTGGGCCGGCCCATCACGAGGGGGGAGGTGTCGGCGCCGCCAGAGGTGACGGCGACCGCAATCGTTACTTCGGCGCACGCGAAATCCCAGCCATGGTAGCCCGCGGACGCTACGGGAACCTCGATTATCCCTCCCTGACGAAAGCCGGCTTCCTGCTCGGCCTCGCCATGTTCCTCGTCGGGGTCGGCGGGGAGTACGTCGGATACGCCTACTTCGGCGGCCTCCCGGGGTGGGAGGAGACGCTATTGTACCTCCTTGCGGTGATCGGCCTTCTCGTCGGCTTTGTCTCCCCGTTCGTCTTCGGGGTCTTCCTCCCGCTGACGGAGTGACCGAGGGCCGAGCCGCGGTCGACGGCGGACGCGACCGACGGACGTGGTCGCCCATCGACGGTCGGCGTCTCGAGGCCCGCACCGATCCGGTGAGTATTCGACCCCGGCCGCCCTCGCGGACGTATGCGGATCGAACCCTTCGCCCTGGAGCGGTGGTTCGGGGAGCACGAACACGACGCCGAGATCATGCTCGCCGAGAGCGGGATCAGGAGCCTGGACGCGAGCCGGTTCGACACCGACCCCGGAGAACTGGGGTACGTGATCCCGACCGACGGCGACCCCGAACTCCGGGCGGCGATCGGGGAACGGTACGGTCGGAGCGAGGAGGAGGTGCTCTGTACCTGTGGCACCCAGGAGGCGAACTTCCTCGCGTTCCTCGCGCTCTGCTCGGAACCCGACGCTGAAGCGGATCCCTCGGCGTTCCGGGCGGGCGATTCCAACGGGGGAAACACGGTTTCCGGCCGGCGACACGGGCGAGAGCCCCACGCGGTGGTCGTGGTGCCGACCTACCAGGCGCTGTCGGCGGTTCCGGACGCCTTCGGATCGGTGACTGAAGTTCCACTCGAGGAGCCCGACTGGAGCCTCCCGGTCGAGGCGGTCGCCGACGCCGTTCGCCCCGAAACCCGCGCCATCGTGCTCGCGAACCCGAACAACCCCACCGGGAGATATCACCCCGAGGAGCGGGTGCGGGCACTGTACGATCTCGCGGCCGACAACGACGCCTACCTGTTCTGTGACGAGGTCTACCGGCTGCTCGCGGAGGACCCGTTCGACCCGGTCGCCGGCCTCGGCCCCCACGGGCTCTCGACGGCGAGTCTCACCAAGGCCCACGGGCTCGCCGGCCTCCGATTCGGCTGGCTGGTCGGCGACCGGGAGCTGATCGACCTCGCCAGACGCTGGAAGGACTACACCACCATCTCGCCGCCGCTGGTCGGCCAGCACGTCGCCCGGCAGGTCCTGACGGATCCCGACCGCGAGGCTGAGATCATAGCCGAGAACCGCCGGCTCGCGGGCGAGAACCGCGATCGGGTCCGCGCGTTCCTCGACGAGCACGGCCTCGAGTGGTACGACCCCGTCGGCGTCAACGGCTTCGTCAGCGTTCCGGAGGGGTTCGCGGACGCCCGGGAGTTCTGTCGGCAGGTGGTCGAATCGGAGAGCGTCGTGCTCGCGCCGGGCGAGTGCTTTGGCTACCCCGACCGGTTCCGGATCGGGTTCGGGCTCGAGCCCGCCGCGCTGACCGAAGGGTTGGAGCGACTCGAGCGGTTCCTCTCCGATCGAGCGGCGTCGACGGCCTGAACCGGCGAACCCCCCGCAGAACCGCGGGAGGGGCCGGAGAGCCGGGATCCGTTCCAAACCGTTTATACCGCTCGATTGAGTAACGCGGGTATGGCCAGACAGCAAAAGGAAGTCCGCGATCTCCAGGAGGGCGCGTATGTCATGATCGACGACACGCCCTGTGTGATCAACTCCTACTCCACCGCCAAACCGGGCAAACACGGCAGCGCGAAGGCCCGAGTCGAGGCCAAAGGCGTCTTCGACGGCAAGAAGCGGTCGCTCTCCCAGCCCGTCGACGCGAAGATCTGGGTCCCGATCATCGAGCGCAAACAGGGCCAGGTCGTCTCCGTCGACGGAAGCGACATGCAGCTGATGGACCTCGAAACGTACGAGACGATCACGATGCGGATCCCCGACGGCGAGGATCCGACCCCCGACGAGAACATCGAGTACCTCGAGCTCGACAACCAGCGAAAGATCGTATAGGAATGCAGCCGTTTCCGGGGGCCCGACCCGACCGCACCGGCGAGTCCGACGCCGCCTTTTCGGTCGTCGGCGCGCCCCTGGAGACGTCGACGACCTTCCAGCCGGGGGCACGCTTTGGCCCCCGCCGCGTCCGGCAGTTTTCCGAGACGTTCGACGACTACGACCGCCGGACCGGCCGGCGCTTCTCCGAACTCTCTGTCACCGACCGGGGCGACGTCCGCGCGTGGGACGACGCCGCGGAATCCCTCGAGTGGCTCGAGGGCGAACTCACAGACGTCGTCCGGAGTGGCGGACTCCCGCTTCTGATCGGCGGCGAACACACCGTCTCGCTCGCCGGCGCCCGTGCGACCGACCCCGACGTCTTCGTCGCCCTCGATGCCCATCTCGACCTCCGCGAGGCGTACGACGGCAACCCCCTCTCGCACGCCTGTGTCACCCGGCGGGTGATAGAGGAGGTCGCCGACGAAGCGGTCATCGTGGGCGCCCGGACGGGGAGCGAGGCCGAGTGGGAACGCGCCGAGGAGGGAGACGTGACCGTCGTCACCCCCGGCGAGGTGGCCGACTGGGAGCCCGACGTCGAGGGGAGCGTCTACCTGAGCGTCGATATCGACGCGGCCGACCCCGCTTTCGCCCCCGGAACGGGGACGATGGAGCCGTTCGGCCTCGAGCCGACGGCGATGCGGGACGCCGTTCGGGCGGTCGCTCCACGGGCGGTGGGCTTCGACGTCGTCGAGGTAAACGACCGCGACGACGGGCAAGCCGGTGCCCTCGCGGGAAAACTTCTGCGGGAGTTCGTCTTTGCGGCCGCCGCCCGGGAGTAATCCCTCAGAGCGGGACCGACGAATACTCGTGTCCCGACCGGGAACCACTCCCCATGAGTGGACTCGACGTCGAGCCGACCGACGAGCGGGAGTCGGCGGAGCCGGAGGACGGAGACAACACGATCGAGGTGACGCCGACGGACTCAATCGACCGGGAGACGATCGACGTCGAGCCCGCGGGAGAGCCCGTCGAGGGCCCGAGCTACGTCCTCTACGGCGGAAAAGGCGGCGTCGGGAAGACGACGATGGCGGCCGCGACGGCTCTGGACAGCGCCCGCGAGGGAACCGCGACGCTCGTCGTCTCGACCGACCCCGCCCACTCGCTTTCGGACACGTTCGAGACGGAGGTTCCCTCGAGCCCCGAGCGGATTCGCGAGGAGATCCCGCTGTGGGCCGCCGAGATCGACCCCGACGCCGCCTTGGAGGAGAGCCAGGCGGCCTTCGCCGCGGAGGGCGGCCTGGGCGGACTGGGCGACCTGCTGGGCGAGGAGGGGCCGATGGACGCCCTCTTCGGGGGGGCGATGCCCGGCGCCGACGAGGCCGCCGCGATGCAGCTCCTGCTCGAGTACATGGACGACCCTCGGTTCGATCGCGTCGTCGTCGATACGGCGCCGACGGGCCACACCCTCCGCCTGCTCGAGCTCCCCGAGATCATGGACACGATGATGGGCCGGATGATCACGTTCAGGGAGCGCCTTGGCGGGATGATCGACGGCGTCAAGGGGATGTTCGGCGGGGAGGCCGCCGAGGGCGAGGGCGCCGACATGGCCGAGATGCGCGAGGTCCGCGAGCGCATCGAGCGCCTGCGGGCGGTGCTCCAGGACCCCGAGCTGACGGACTTCCGGATCGTGATGATCCCCGAGGAGATGAGCGTCGTCGAGTCCAAACGGCTTCGCGAACAGCTCGACCGCTTCGAGATCGCCGTCGGCACCGTCGTCGTCAACCGGGTGATGGAGCCCTTAGCGGAGGTTACCGACGACGTCTCGGGAGAGTTCCTGAGCCCCGACCTGGAGGACTGCGAGTTCTGCAAGCGCCGGTGGGAGGTCCAGCAGGGTGCCCTGGAGGAAGCCCAGGAACTGTTCTACGGCACCGACGTTCGTCGGGTACCCCTCTTTGCGGAGGACGTCCGGGGCGAGACGATGCTTTCGGTCGTCGCGGCCTGTCTCCGATAGCCGTTCGCCCGGACCGCTACTGTAGCGTGGGGTACATTTTTATACATATGGTCTGACGGATTGATGTATGGACGGAACCCTCCGGCGAAAGGGTGTGGCCGGCACGATCGGTGACGGGATCGAGTGGCTCCGACGGAACCCGGTGTTGATCGTCCTCTTTTTCGGCTACGGGCTCCTCGAGCTCGTCGGGGAGTTTCTGGGTTTTCTCGGTGGCCTTGTCACCCTGCTCGGCTATCTCGTGTACCTCTACATCAACGGGCTCGTCCACGTGGTCGGACGCGACGAAGCGATGGGCGATCCCGTCGATCTCGGGCGTGCCTCGAGCGCCGTCCTCGGACAGTTCGTCTCGCTGATCGGGATCTTCATCGTGTACGTACTGGCGGTCGGCATCGGATTCGTCCTCCTGATCATCCCGGGACTCTACCTCGGCGTCCGGCTCTCGCTTGCCCTCCCGGCGTGCGTCATCGACGAGAAGGGCGTCACCGAGAGCCTCGAGACGAGCTGGTCGGTCGCCAAGGGGAACCTCCTCAAGCTGTTCGGCATTTTCCTCGTCTCGTTTCTCATCGTCGTCGGGACGGCGATCGCCACGCTATTGGTTACCGGATTCGGCGAGGGGTTCTACCTAGCGTTCCTCGTCGTCTCGGCGGTCCTGACCGCGGTCGTCACACCGATCGTGCAGTTCGCCTACGCCCGCATCTACCTCGAGAACCGATCCGGTTCGGGCGACGGAGAGGACGTCGACCACGTCGCCTGGTAGCGACTGCGTCTAGTGGAGATCGGTCTCGCGCTCGACCTCCGGATCCGGCTGCTCGGTCGGTTCTCGAGGGCCGAGCAGTTCCTCGCTGGCACACTCCAGACAGTAGTGGTTGTGTCCCTCCGATTCGGTGTAAAGCGGGACGCCGGCGACGGCGTACTCCTCCCGGTAGCGCCGCACCAGTCCCTCCCTGGCCGGCAAGTCACAGGCCGTACACCGGAATACCTCGTCTTCCTCCTCGCGGACGACCCGGCGATCGACCGTCCGGACGTGGCCGAATTCGGTCACCGAGTGGCGTCGACCGAGCCGGCGGCGGATGGCCGGCGTGACGGCGGCCCCGAACGAGAGGAAGAACGCGCCGAACATGAGGACGAACGCCGAGAATCCGATCGAACCAGCGGTGACGAGCTGGGCGACGGCGGCGCCCAGACACACAGCCCGGAGCCGATCAGCAGTACGCCGGCGATCGAATAGAGGACCTCCGAGACAGTGTCGGCGACCCCGACGGCGTCGCTTCGCTCTCCGCTCATCCTCCGGAGCTCCTCGACCCGGAAAAATAAATCGGTCGGTTGTCAGGATCGGCGGTCGGGACCGACGGTCAGACGAGCCGCTGGATGAAGCCGTAGGCGGCGTCCCGGAGGCGGTCGGGGAGGTATCGGGCATAGATGCCGTACTGGGCGACCGGGCCCACCGGATAGCGAGCGGGCGGCTCGGGGACCGTCGCCGCGGTGACGACCGCGCGGGCGACCTCGCCGGGATCGACCGCGAGGGGACCGTCGCCGCCGACCAGCGTCGCGTCCTGGTAGAGCTCCCGGATCGCCCCGTAGAGGTCCTCGTACGCCGGCGTTCCGTCGGCGCCGGGCAACTCCTCGCGAGCCCGATCGGTGAAGCTCGTATCGACGGGGCCCGGCTGGACGACGACGACGTCGATCCCGAACTCCCCGACTTCCGCGCGCAGGGAGTCGCTCATCGCCTCGACGGCGAACTTCGTCCCCGAGTAGGCGCCGGTTCCCGGGAGCGCGATCCGGCCGAGCACGCTCGAGAGGGTGATGATCCGGCCCGAGCCCTGGGCGCGCATGTGGGGGAGGGCGGCGCGGGTCAGGCGGTGGGGGCCGTAGACGTTGACGTCGAACTGGCGGTGGAGGTCGCCCATCGAGACGTCCTCGATCGGCCCCATCTGCGCGTAGCCGGCGTTGTTGACCAGACAGTCGATGGCGCCGCCGACCTCGACCGTGTACTCGACCGCGCGGGCCACCTGGTCGGGGTCGGTGACGTCGAGTTCGTGGACGTGACAGCCGGCCTCCGCGAGGTCGGCGACGTCGGCCTCCTCGCGGGCGGTCGCGACGACCTGCCAGTCGGCCTGGAGGAAGGCCAGCGCGGTCGCCCGGCCGATCCCCGACGAGCAGCCGGTGATAAGGACGCAGTCCTTGCGGGTGTACCCCTCCCCGGTCCGCTCGCCGTCCGTACTCTCGGCCCCGGCCCCGTCGGCGCCGGTCTCCTCGGTGTCCTCGGCGATGGCCATGGGCGAGTCGTTCGGGCGAGGGGACCTAAAGTACCGACGGTTTGGCTGCCGACCAGTGAGGGCCGGCGGCTACTCCACGTACTCCCCTTTGACGTCCTCGGCGTAGGCGTCGGCCAGCCGGACGGGTTCGGGGAGCTTGTAGCCCGAACAGAGTTCGAGGACCGCCCCAGCGGCCGTCTCCGAGCCGACCCGGTGACCGGAACTCACGTACAGCGGGTTGATGTGGCGGCCGGGCGAGTCGTACTGGCGGCTCTGGACGGCGTAGCCCAGGAGGGTTCCCTTGGGCGCGTCGACGTCGCCGTCGGCCTCGATGGCGACCCGGTCGCCCTCCGCCAATCCCTCGGTTTCCCCGCGGGGGGTGCCACAGAGGAGGCTCTTGGCAACCCCGACGCTCGGGAAGTCGGCGACGACGCCCATGTGGGTCGCGATCCCGGCCTGCCGGAAGTGGATCCGGCCGCTGCCGTCGAACAGCGCGAGGTCCGGTTCGACCGAGAGTTCCGAGAGCGCCGCGAGGATCGGCCCACCTTCTCGAAAGGAGAGGAGTCCGGGGATGTAGGGGATCTCGAGGGGCGTCACCGCCGACACTCGCTCGACGACCTCGCCCGCGCGGGTGGCGACGACGGCGCTTATCGCGCGGTCCTCGCGGTCGTCGTCGGTGAGCAGAAAGGACTGATCGACGCCGACGACCGTCGGGGGGTCCCCGCCGCCCGCGGTCGCGGCGAGCGGGTTCGAGAGCGCCGCCGGCTCGGCGGGATCGAACGCGAGGTCGCGATCGGCGAAGACGGCGACGTCGGCGATCTCCTCCTGGAGGGCCTCCATTTCGGCCTGCGAGAGCGAGGGATCGGGCGCGAGGTCGGGACGGGGCACCATCAGAACCGTCCGCGGCCGGGACCGCCAGGGCCGCCCGGCCCTCCAGGGCCACCGGGACCTCCTGGTCCACCGCCGCCGAGCTGGAACTGGTCGGGCGTCCGGATCGTCCGCGTGCGCTTGACGTACTCGCCGTAGGCCAGCCCCACCAGCAGGCCGACGAGGTGGGCGGCGTGGGCGATGTTGCCGCCCCCGCCGGTTCCGATGAAGAAGACCGAGAGCACCGCGGTCCCGATGGTGAGCAACCAGAGGGGGACGGGGAGGATGAAGTAGAGGTAGACCTTGAGATTGGGGTTCAGGACCGTGACCACGCCCATGATCGCGAGCGCGGCGCCGCTTGCACCCAGGACGCTCGCGGGCTCGCCCTGGGCGAGCGAGATGCCGACCTGCCCGAGGCCGGCGAGGACGCCGCTGACGACGAACAGGATCGCGAAGTTCCGCGACCCGACGTAGCGCTCGACGAGGGGTCCAAAGAAGAAGATCACGATGCTGTTGAAGACGATGTGAAAGAAGTTGATCGGGCTATGGGCGAAGACGCTTGTCACCCAGGTCCAGACGTAGCCAACGTTGTCTGTAGAGAGAGCAAAAATCGCCTGATGTGTCCCCGAGCCGGCAGCGAAGAGGACGACCAACTGGAGCCCGAACGTGATCCACATCAGCGCGAGGAAGGTGTAGGTCGCGTTCCCCCGGAAGTACCCCAGGGGTCCGCCGGGACCCGTATCGAAGGGGAGCTTCGCGGCCAGCGAGCCGTCGGAACCGCTTTCGCCGCCGGCGACGCCGTCGTCGAAGCCGCTATCGAAGACGCCGCCCGGGTCGTTCCAGTTCTCCAGGCCCGAGCAGTCGTGGTTCTCGGGGAGCCGGTGGTCCCCGCAATAGGTGCCGCCACAGTGCCGGCAGTTGTACGGCATGTTGATCTCCGTCCCGCACACGTCGCACGTGGCCATTGTCGGAGGGGAGGGGCGGGATCGCTATGGGGTTTGGGGTTTCCGCCCGCTTCCGGGAACTACCGGCCGGCCCCTCGCAACCGGTCACTGGTCGGGCAGGATCCGCTCGCCGACGTACTCGCGTTCCCAGGCCAGGCGCTCTTCCAGGGCCGCCTCGCCCTCCTCGCTGATCGCGTAGTAGTTCGTCCGGCGGTCGAGGGTCCCTTTCTCGACGAGCCCCCGATCGACCAGCGTGTCGAGGTTCGGGTAGAGCCGGCCGTGATTCACCTCGAGGTCAGCGTCGGCCTCGATGTGTTCTTTGATCGTCTGGCCCGAGGGCTGATCGAGTCCCGAGATGACGACGAGCAGGTCGCGCTGGAACCCCGTGAGGGTGAAAAGCGACATACCCCGCCCGACGACGGAAACCCCCATTGTAAACCGTTCCGTTTTCGCCCGTCCGGTCGGGTTTCCTGGGGTAGTCCCGCCCTTTCGTCGGCCGGCCCGAGAACGACCGGGACTACCCGCCCTCGCGGCGCACCGACTCGACGAACGCGAACCCGTCGTGCTCCTCACGGGCTATCTCCCGCCAGGCGTCGGGGTCGATCTCGGGGAAGTAGGTATCGCCTTCGACCTCGCCGTCGACCTCCGTCAGGACCAGCCGGTCCGTCGCCGGAAGGAGGGCCCCGTAGACCGACGCGCCGCCGGCGACGTACGCCCGCTCGACCCCGCGCTCGCGAGCGTCCCGTTCGGCGATGGAGAGTGCCTCCGCTACATCCCGCGCCCGCTCGACGCCCTCGAGGGTCTCGAGGGCGCCCGTCGTGAGCACGATCGAGGTGCGATCGGGCAGGGGCTCGCCGAGCCCTTCGAGGATCCCCTCGTAGGTCCGCCGGCCCATGATGACCGGATGGCCCGTCGTCTCGCGTTCGAAATGGGCCATGTCCTCGGGGAGATCCCAGGGAATCGCTCCCTCGCGGCCGATGACGCCGTTGTCCGCGACCGCCGCGATCGCGACCAGCTCGAGGTCGGTCTCGCTGCCCATCACTCCGCCACCGAAAACGAGAGCGGGCCGTGGGACTCGTACCCCGAGAGGGTGACGTCCTCGGGAGAGAGCTCCTCGAGCGAGGTCGTCGCGAGCTCCAGGGTCGGGCGTTCCTTCGGCTCCCGGGAGAGCTGGGTGAGGAGATTGGGAACGTGGTCCGACCCCTCGTCCTCGGGAGGTTCCACGGGGGCTTCGGACTCGAGCCACTCGCGGATCGCGAGGTAGTCCGCCGGCTCCGTGACGTCCCCGACGCGGGCGCGAAGCTCCGGGAGGTGTTCGGCGTACCACTCGCCCCGGTCGCCGCGGCCACAGTAGGCGTGGGCGTCGACGACGGTGTGCGCGAAGGTGCCGGGCTCGTAGCCGGTCCGTTCGGCGATCAGCCGAGCTAGGAGGGCGTAGGCAGCGACGTTGAAGGGGATTCCCAGTGCAACGTCGCCCGATCGCTGGGTGAGCTGGCAGTTGAGCCGGCCGCCGGCGACGTTGAAGACGAAGGTGTAGTGACAGGGCGGCAGCGTCGAGACCGCCGCGTTCGCGGGATGCCAGGCGTTGACGACGAGCCGGCGGGAGTTGGGAGACTCCTCGATCGTGTCGATTACGTACTGGAGCTGGTCGAACGTCTTCCGTCCGTCCGCCTCCTCGGTTACCCACCGGTGGTCGGCCTCGGCCCAAGCCTCCCCCGGGAGCTGCCCCTCCGCTTCGGGCACGGGAAACCGCCGCCAGAAGCGGCCGTAGGCGGTGTCTACTCGCCCCTCGTCGTCGGCCCAGGCGTCCCAGATTCCCGTCTCCTCGCGGAGCTCCCGGATGTGTTCCTCGCCGGAGAGATACCAGCAGAGTTCGTGGAGCATCGAGTTCCAGCGGTAGTCGTCCATCCGCTTGGTCGTAAGCAACGGATACCCCTCGGCGAGATCCACCTCGTAGTGGGCGCTGAACGCCGAGACCGTATCGACCCCCGTTCGATTCGGTTTGTAAACCCCCTCCGAGAGCACCGTCTCGACGAGATCCAGGTACTGACGCATTGTTCTCCCGTTGCTCGCGGGGTCACATATATCCCGACTTCTTCGTCTTCGCTACTCCTCGAGTACCTCCCGAACCCGCTCTGCTGTAAGGGACATATCAACGTGTGCCACACCCAGCGCGTCGGCGACCGCGCCGACGACCGTCGGCGGCGCGGCGATCGTTCCCGCCTCGCCGATCCCCTTCACGCCGAGGGGGTTGCGCGGGCTGGGCGTCACCGTCGTCTCGGTCTCGATGTCGGGGAGCTGTTCCGCTCGGGGAACCGGGTACTCCGCCATCGAGTCCGAGAGGAGCCGTCCCTCGTCGTCGTAGACGGCCTCCTCGTACATCGCCTGGCCGATCCCCTGGGCAACCCCGCCGTGAACCTGCCCCTCGACGATCGTGGGATTCACTTGCTCGCCGCAGTCGTCCACCGCGACGTAGCGCTCGATCTCGACGTCGCCCGTGGCGGGATCGACCGCGACGAGCGCCGCGTGGGTGCCGAAGGCGTAGGCCGTCCCGTCGGGCTCGTAGAAGGTGGTCGCCTCGAGTCCCGGCTCCAAATCCTCGGACAGCCCGCGGCCGTAGGCGGCGCCGGCGACCTCCTCGAAGGAGATCGCACGATCGGGTGCGCCCGCGACCCGGAACTCCCCCTCCTCGAGAGCGACGTCCTCGACGGCGGCTTCCAACCGATGGGCCGCGATCTCGCGGGCCTTCTCGCGGACCTCGCGGGCGCTCTCGACGACCGCGCTCCCGCCAGTGATCGTGCTTCGGGAGCCGAAGGTGCCGGTGCCCTTCGGGATCGCGTCGCTGTCGCCCTCCCGGACGTCGATCGCCTCCATGGGAACGCCGAGTTCGTCGGCGACCAGTTGGGCGTACGTCGTCTCGTGGCCCTGGCCGTGGGAGTGGGTGCCTGCCGCGACCGTCACCCCGCCGTCGGGGTGGACCCGGACGACGCCGCTCTCGAAGCCGCCGCCGGTCGATTCGGTGAAGCAGGCGATCCCGACCCCACGGAGCCGGCCGTCGTCGGGGTCGTCGCTCTCGACGGACTCCGCCGTTCCGTCTTCCGTCCGCTCGTCGTACCCGATCGCCTCGAGGGCCTTCTCGAGTGCGGGCTCGTAGTCGCCGCTGTCGTAGCTCGCGCCGACCGCCGTCTCGTAGGGGAACTCGTCGGGTGAAATCTGGTTTCTCCGGCGGAGTTCAGCACGGTCGATCCCGAGTTCGCGGGCGGCGACGTCGACGATCCGCTCGGTCACGTAGATGGCCTCCGGCCGCCCGGCGCCCCGATAGGAGTGAAGCGGCGCGGTGTTCGTAAAGACCGCGCGGGTCCGACAGCCGATCGCGGGGATCGCGTACTGGCTCGAGAGCAAGCCCCCGTACCAGCCGGGCATCGAGGCGCCGCCGCCGAGGCCGTAGCCGCCGACGTTGGCGGTCGTCTCGACAGCGAGTCCTCGAAAGGTGCCGTCGGCGTCTACTCCCAGGTGCGCCGTCGTCCGGTGGTCGCGGGCGTGGGCGCCCTCGAGGTAGTTCGCCGACCGGGTCGCCGTCCACCGGACCGACCGCTCTATGTTGCGGGCCGCCCAGGCGGCCATCGCCTCGCCGGGATGGTGGTGGCCCTTGTGGCCGAAGCCGCCGCCGACGCGGGGGGCGATCACCCGGATCGCGCTCTCGGGAAGCCCCAGGGTCGAAGCGAGCTTTCCGCGGTGGCCGTGGGGGGACTGACTCGTCATCGTCACCGTCAGCCGGTCGTCGGCGGCGTCGTACTCCGCGACGGCCGCCCGGGGCTCGATCGCCGAGGAGATCAGCCGGTTGTTCTCGAGATCGATGGAGACGACTCGATCTGCGTCCTCGATCGCGGCCTCCGCCTTCGAGAGATCGCCCTGCTCGGTCGTCGCGGCGACGTTATCGGGAGCGCTCTCGAACAGCGTCGGCGCCCCCTCCTCGCGTGCGGCCTCCGGGTCGGTGACGACCTCGCGGGAGTCGTAGTTCACGGAGACGGCTTCGACGCCGTCCCGAGCGCGGTAGCCGTCCTCGGCGACGACGGCGGCGACCGGCTGGCCGTGGTAGCGCACCCGGTCGCGAGCGAGCACCGGGTGGCCCGGCGGCTCGCAGTCGAGCGATCCGGTCGAGATCGGGAGGACGCAGGGCGAGGGGGAGTCGGCGAGATCCGGCCAGGTGTAGACGGCCTCGACGCCCTCGAGTTTCTCCGCCGCCCGGGTATCGATCGACTCGATGTCAGCGTGGGCCCGCTCGCTCCGGACGAAGGTGAGGTGGGCCGCATCGGGAGGAACGAGGTCGTCGGTGTACGTCGCGCGCCCCGTCAGAAGTGCCTCGTCCTCCCGGCGGGGGACCGGACTCCCGGTCAGGTCGTCGCTCTCCTCGCTCATCGGGACTCACCTCCCTCGGCGCTGCCGGTGCCGTCGATCGCGTTCTCGATGGCTCGCTCGACGTACGCCGGGAGCAACTCCCGTCTGTGAGAGGCTGAGGCGTGGCGGTCGCCGTACGGGAGTTCGTCGTCCACTTCGTCGCCCGCTCGATCGAGAGCGTTACCGATTTCGGTCGGGAACCCGTTCCCGGCGAGGTCCGCCACCGGAGTTCCCTCTATCGTTTTCTCGACGCCCGCGAGCCGGATCGCGCGCTCGACGGCGCCGCCGGCCGCCACCCGCGCGCCCGCCACCGCTTCCGACTCGACGTCGAAAACGACCGCCGCCGAGACCATCGCGTACCCCGAGGCTGGGTGGGTCCGCCGGGCGTAACCCCCCGCGTCGTGGGCCGGGAGGACGAGTTCGGTGACGAGTTCCTCGCTCTCGAGGGCGGTCCGGTTTTCTCCCTCGAAGAGATCGTCAGCGGGAATCGTCCGCTCGCCGTCGGGTCCCGCCACGTGGACCGTCGCGTCGGCCGCGAGTGCGGCGGGCGGGAGGTCGCCTTCCGGGTCGGCCTGTGCGAGGTTTCCCCCGACAGTGCCCCGATTTCGGACCTGCGGATCGCCGACGTGCTCGGCGGCCGCCGCGAACACGGGGATCGCCTCGCGGACCCCCGCCGAATCCACGCACTCGGCGTAGGTCGTCGTCGCGCCGATCCGAACCCCTTCACTCCCCGCGTCGATCCCCGAGAGCGACTCGAGCCGGCCGACGTCGATCAGCCGTCCCGGATCGGTTTGGCGGGCCTTCAACTCGGTGAGCAGGCTCTGGCCGCCCGAGAGGACGCGGCCACCTCCCGAGAGCAGGTCGATCGCCTCGCTGACGTCGCCCGGCCGATAATAGTCGAACTCGGGGGGATACATCAGTCGGCCCCCTCGCCAGCGCTCGAATCCATGGCGAGCGACTCGATGGCATCCACGATGTTGTGGTAGCCGGTACACCGACACCGGTTGCCCTTCAGCGACTCCCGGATCGACTCCCTGGAGGGGTCGGGATCGTTTTCGAGGAGGTCGGCGGTCGCCATCACCATCCCGGGGGTACAGTAGCCACACTGGAGGGCGTGAGCCTCGTGGAACGTCTCCTGGATCGGGTGGAGGACGTCCCCACCGCCGTCGCCCTCGCCGGCGAGCCCCTCGACCGTTCGAATCTCTCGTCCCTCCTCCTGGACCGCGAGGCGGGTACAGGCATTGACGGCCTCGCCCTCGACGTGGACGGTACAGGCCCCACAGGACCCCGTTTCACAGCCGACCTTCGGGCCCGTATAGCCCAGGTCCCGGAGGGCGTGGACCAGTAGCGTTCGGGACTCGACGGTCGCCGTCTCCCACTCGCCGTTGATAGTCAGCGTGATGTCGTGTGTCGTCATGACTCGTTGGAGTGGGCCACACGACCGACGCCCATTACGGTGCTGGTCGGAGAACCACGATCGTGCACAAGCTCGAAGAAAAGAAGGGCAACGCTTACACTACCGTGCGTACCGCCATCGATCATGGACGAGACCGTACTGGTGGTCGGCGGCGGCGGGCGCGAACACGCCATCGCCCGCGCGCTCGCTTCGTCGGACGCCGAACTCTACGCCTGTAGCGAAAACCGGAATCCGGGGATCGACGCGCTCGTCGAGGGGTTTCGAAGCGTGGAGACGACCGATCCCGAGGCGGTCGTTTCCTACGCCGAAGCAGTGGGTGCGACGCTGGCGGTCGTCGGTCCCGAGGCGCCGCTGGCGGCAGGGGTCGTCGATGCCCTGGACGACGCGGGGATCTACGCGTTCGGACCCCGACAGGCGGAAGCCCGCATCGAGACAGACAAGGCCTTCCAGCGGCGGTTCATGGCAGAAAACGACGTTCCAGGGTGTCCGGAGTTCGAGACGTTCGACGACCCCGAGGCGGCCTGCGACTACATCGACGACAGCGAGGAGGACCTCGTCATCAAGCCCGCGGGGCTCACCGGCGGGAAGGGCGTGAAGGTGATCGGCGATCAGGTCACTCCCGAAGAGGGGAAAACGTACATCCGGGAATCGGGCTACGACCGAATCGTCCTAGAAGAGCGCCTGATCGGCGAGGAGTTCACCGTCCAGGCGATCGTCGCCGACGGCAGCGTCGAGACCGCGCCCGCGGTCCAGGACCACAAACGCGCCTACGAGGGCGACGAGGGGCCCAACACTGGCGGGATGGGCAGCTACACTGCCCCCACCTATGAGCTCCCGTTCATGACCGAGGAGGAGTACGCCGACGCCGTCGGCATCGTCGAGTCGACCGTCGACGCCCTCGAGGGCTACAAGGGGATCCTCTACGGCCAGTTCATGCTCACCACGGAGGGCCCGAAGGTCGTGGAGTTCAACGCCCGCTTCGGCGACCCCGAGGCGATGAACACCCTTCCCGTCCTCGAAACCGACTTCCTCGACGTCCTCGTCGCGGCCCGCGAGGGCGCGCCCGTCCCCGAACTCGAGTTCGCAGAGCGAGCCACCGTCTGTAAGTACGCCGTTCCCGCGGGCTACCCCGACGATCCCGAAGCAGGTGCCGAGGTAACGGTAGACGAGGAGAGCGTCGCGGAACTCGCGGACGATAGCGGAGAGGCCCTGCTCTACTACGCCAGCGTCGATGCCCGCGACGACGGCGTCTTCACGACGACCTCCCGCTCGTTTGCGGTCGTCGGCATCGCCGATTCGATCGCCGATGCGGAGGAAATCGCCGAAGAGGCCCTCGCGCTCGCCGGCGAGGAGGGCCTGCGCTCGCGCCACGACATCGGGAAAGCAGATCTCGTCCAGTCCCGGATCGACCACATGGCGGAGTTGCGCGGGAACTGACCACCGCACTCGGGCGACCGTCGGCGACGGCGGCCGAGACTACTGCCGTCCGTCGGCCCGCTCGCTCGAGGAGGCGGTCACCTCGAGTCCGGGGCTGTAGTAGGAGACGGGATCGGCGTCGGGCCGGTCGAAGCGCTCGGCCCCCAACAGAGTGTTTTCCGTGATACGCGCCTCGGCGGAGTACAGCGTCCAGGGGTCGTGTTCGACCGCGGTGAATCGAAGATTGTCGTCGAGATCCTCGGCGTAGAAGCCGTAGCGTTCGACGAGAAACGCCGCAAGCGGTTTCTCGGGTGCCGAAAACGGCTCTCCTGTCGGGCGGTACGTCGCCTCGTAGGTCGCCGGACGGGCGCCGGGGTGGCGACGGCGGCTTCGAAACCGGACTCCCCCGTCCTCGACCGACAACGAGATCCGGGCGTAGTAGTACGGGAGGTGGTGAAAGAGGCGGGCACCGAGGACGCCCGCGACCCCCTGGGCGTCGAGGCTGAAGAAGTAGACCGCCGGCTTTCCCTGGTACGTGACGTAGGTCCGCACGTTGATCTCGGGAAGCGAGAGCCCAACCCACCGCGGCAGGCCCCGCGGGCGGATCGCCCCGTTTACGAAGGGAACGACCGAGAGCCAGGCCTTCCCGTCGTGGGTATCGAGATCGAGCACGTCGGGGACGTGGGGACGGAGGAGGGCGGGATCGACCGGCCAGTTCTCGAACAGGAGGTGGCGCCAGTCCATCTCGAGGGCGACGACCATGGCGGAAGGAGGGAGCGAAAGCGGAAATCGGTTCGGGTAGACAGGTGCGAGCGTCTCGGTTACTTGTCTTTCGGGAGCGAACGTTTCGGGATGACCCCGAACGATCCGACCCCCGACGCGGAGCGAACCCGCCCCTCGACGGAGGCGAGCTACGGAATCCCCGCGGAGGAGACGGGAATGCTCGACTGGGAGTTCGTCGCCGAACGGCTGCGGGGCGATCGCTCCTACTGGGTGACGACGATCCGGCCCGACGGCAGGCCCCACGCCCGCCCGACGTGGGGCGTCTGGATCGACGGCGCCTTCCACTGTGGCGGCGAGCGGACGCGGTGGGTCCGGAACCTCGCCGCCGACCCCTCGATCGTCGTCCACCGCGGGGACTCCGAAGAGGTCGTGATCCTCGAGGGCGAAGCCGAACGGATCGACCGCAAACGCGTCGGCGAGGAGTTGATCGACCGCCTCGAAGCGGCCTACCGGGGGAAGTACGACGTGGGAGACGGAACCCCCTTTTTCCGGGTCCGTCCCGAGCGGGTGCTCGCCTGGAGCAAGTTTCCGACGGACGCGACCCGCTGGACGTTCGAGAAATGACGGAGTTACCCGGGCGAGCCGGGGCACCTGGTTTCTTGTGGACCCCCGCCCTACGACGCCGCAGTGACCGACGACCGCGAGCCGGCCGACGCCCGCCACGACCGCATCTCGACCCATCCCACGCCCGGTCGGGGGAACTCGCTTTCGGGCTGGCCGGAGGCGAAACACCCCGTGCGGGTCGCCGTCAACTACGTCGTCGTCTGGCTGATCCGGCTCTCGCCGTCGCTCCGCCTCAAACGACTCCTGTTACGGGCGCTCGGGGCCACGGTCGCGCCGGGGGTCTCCTGGGGACTGGAAGCGACGCCGGACGTCTTCTGGCCCGAACTGATCACCCTCCGGGAGGACGCCCTGGTGGGCTACGACGCGACCCTGCTCTGTCACGAGTTTCTCCAGGAGGAGTACCGAACGGGGGAGGTCGTCGTCGGCGAGCGCGCGACCGTCGGCGCGGGCGCGATCGTCCTCCCGGGGGTGGAGGTCGGCGCGGGCGCGACGGTCGCGGCGAATTCCCTGGTTACCCGGGACGTCCCCGCGGACACGACCGTTGCGGGGGTGCCCGCCGAGGCGATGGGCTCGGGCGGAGAGTGACGACGAAACGACTATGGTGGATCTCGCCGACCACCCGGTATGACCCTCGAGTCGCGCATCGAGGCGGGGGGACGCCGGCTGCTCACCTCGCCGCTGTGGCTCGGCCTGTCGATCACGGCCGTGCTCGTCGCCCCGATCTTCCTCGTCCCGGGGATCCCGGTGTGGGTTGGCGCCTTCTGGCTCGTGACCGTGACCCCGACCGTCCTCCTCGGAACCTACGCGACGTTCGCCCTCTACCGGTGGCTCCGCGGAGCGGTCGGACGGGACGCGCCGACGGCCACGGCGGCCGAGGAGCCACGGACCCGCGAGCGTCCGATCGACCGGCTCCGGGAGCGGTACGCGACCGGCGAGATCGACGAGGAGACGTTCGAGCGGACCGTCGAGCGCTTACTCGAGACCGATCCCAACGAGGGAGGTCGCGAGCGCGATCTCCTCCGGGAGTAGCCTAAAGTCCGAGGACGGCGACCCCGGCGACCGTCGCCGCAGTGATCGCGACCGTCCAGACGGCGATGCTCGCGGTCATCCAGCCGAGCGTGGAGCGACCGCGGGCGCCGAGTCCGAGGGCGATGACCGCCGCGAGGTGGACCCCGGTAAGGACCGGGGCGGCGAACGCGAGGCCGGGGAGGCCGTAGCTGTTCCAGACCCGCCGGGCGCGCTCGCGGCGTTTCGATCCCTCGCCCTCTCCCCAGCCAAAGCGTGCGGCGAGGCGCTCGTAGGCGAGGACGATCCCGTAGATCGGGAGGGCGTTGCCCGCGAACGCGACCCCGGCCACGAGGAGGGGGTCAAGTCCGATCGCGATCCCCGCGGGGATCACGAGCAGGATCTCGAGCCACGGGATCGCCGCGAGGACGAAGACGAGCAGGTACCGCCAGGGGCCGCTCGCCCTGGCGATCCACTCCCGGACCTGCCCGCCCTGGAGGAGAGCGTCTCCGGCGAGCGTGTCGGCGACCGGGAGCAGTGAATCGACGAGACTCGAGGCGTCCATCGACGGACGTCGGCCCGGCGGGAGAAAGAACGTGTCGATCGAGCTACAGCGACGACCAGGCGGTTCGCGCACGGTTCCAGGAGGTGAGGTCCGCGATCCAGCGGGCCGCGATCAGCTTCTTCAGGTTCTTCGCGGGGAAGCCCCCGAAGGTGTCACCGAAGGGGTACATCGAGACCTCGTGGGCGACGGCCTTCTCGCCGACGGAGACGACCGTCCCTTTGTCGTCGTACTCCCAGGTCAAAAGCGGGCGGTTCTCGATCGCGCGGGCGATGTTCTCGCCGGCGACCTCGGCGGCCTGCCAGGCGGCCTGGGCCGTCGGCGGCGCGGGCACGTCGCCCTGGTCTACGATCGCCGAGTCGCCGATCGCGAACACCCGGTCGTCGCTCGTCCGGAAGTTCGCCTCGGTGGTGACCCGGTTGTGTTCGTTCTCGAGGTCGGCGCCCTCCATGGCGTCCTGGCCGGTGATCCCGCCGGTCCAGACGAAGACGTCGTAGTCGAGGGGCTCGCCCTCGTCGAAGTGGATCGTGCCGTCCTCGGCCTCCGTGATCGGGTCGTCGGTGTGGATGCGGACGCCCGCCTCCTCCAGCAGCGAGCGGAGTTCGCGCTGGATCTCGGGGTCGTTGCCCGGGAAGATCTCCTCTAGGGCCTCGACGAGGTGGACGTCGATCGGCGCGCGGTTGGCGTCGCGGAACTCGGCGATCTCGCCGGCCGACTGGATCCCCGAGAGCCCGGCGCCGCCGACGACGACCTGTGCGGGCTCGCCCCGAGTCGCCTCCCGGCTCGCGGCGTCGATCGCGTCGTGGATCTCGAGGGCGTCCTCCAGGCTCTTCAGGGTCAGCGAGTGCTCTTCGAGGCCGGGAATGCCGTAGTAGGCGGTCTGGCTCCCGAGGCCGACGAGGACGTAGTCGTAGTCGACGTCCTCGCCCTCGGCGAGGGAGACGACCTGGTCGTCGGTGTCGAGGCCCGTCACCGTGTCCTGGACGAACCGGGTGGAGGGGTCGGCGATGTCGTGGACGGGGACCGTGATGTCCGAGCGCACGCCCGGGTCCCGGATCACGCGGTGGGACTCGTGGAGCACGAGGTGGTAGTCGGTCTCGGAGACCCAGGTGATCCGTGCGTCGTCGTCGAGTTCCGATTGGAGCTTCTTGATCGTTCCGGCGCCGGCGTACCCGGCCCCGAGAACGACGACGTTCTCTGGCATACCCGCCCCTCGGAAACACACCGATACAAAGGTGTTGAAGCGCGAACGGTGTGTCCGTCAGTACCACGCGGAGCCGACTGCCGGAAGCGCAAGCGTGTGGCAATATTTGTGCCCGCCCCGTTCGACGGGCGGCCCGACGAAAGACGGTTCAGATGATCCGTCGTCCGAACGCGCTGGCAGCGAGTTCGGTCGCCAGGGTCGCGGTCTCGTTCGCTTCGTCGAGGATCGGATTCACCTCGACGACGTCCATCGACCGGAGGAGTCCCGAATCGCCGAGGCGTTCGGAGACGGACTCGAGCGCGGAGTGGGCCTCCCGGTAGCTGACGCCCCCGCGGACGGGGGTGCCGACCCCGGGTGCGGTCTTGGGGTCGAGCCAGTCCAGATCGAGGCTGACGTGAACCCCGTCGGTGCCCGCCGCGGCGACCTCCAGAGCGTCCTCGACGACGGCGTTGACCCCCCGCTCGTCGATGTCGGACATCGTGTAGGCGGTCATCTCGCTGTCGCGGATCGCCACGCGTTCGCGGTCGTCGAGACTCCGGAGGCCGACGTAGGCGACGGACTCGTCGCGGACCCCGGGCGCCTGGGCCCAGGACATCTCAGCGAAGGCGCCCCGTCCGAGGATCGCCGCCAGCGGCATCCCGTGGACGTTCCCGCTGGGGGAGGTCTCGGGGGTGTTGAAGTCGCCGTGGGCGTCGAACCAGACGACGCCGAGATCCGCCTCGCGGGCGGCACCGCCTACCGTCCCGATCGCGATCGAGTGGTCCCCGCCGAGCACGAGCGGGGTGACGCCCTCGGCGATGGTCTCGGCCACTCGCTCCTCGAGTCGGGTACAGACGTCCTCGATCTCCGCCAGGAACTTCGCCTCGCCCTCGCTGGGCGGGCTGGCGTCGGGGTCGCGTTCCTCCGCGCGGGCGACGACGAGGTCGCCGTCGTCGGTCGGGGTAGTTCCGGCTTCCGCCAGCCCGTCGGCCAGTCCCGCGTACCTGATCGCGGAGGGGCCCATGTCGACCCCGCGTCGGTTCGTCCCGTAGTCCATCGGCGCGCCGATCACCCGGACGGCTCCGTCCATGACCGACCTACGGCGGCGGGCGGTTTAGTTGTAGGCGACTCGCCGACCGGCCGGACGGAAGCTTTAGGAATAGACGGACCTAATCTCCGGGTGATGCTGAGCGACGTGATGGAGGACTACCTCAAGGCGATCTACCGGCTCCAGCGCGACCGGGAGGACCGGATCAAGACCTCCGAGATCGCCGAGGAGCTCTCGGTCACGTCGCCGACGGTGACGAGCATGGTCGAGAAGCTAGAGGACCGCGGGCTCGTCGACCGCGAGAAGTACAAGGGCGTCCGGCTCACCGAGGAGGGCCGCGGCGTCGCAATCGAGGTCGTCCGCCACCACCGCCTGCTCGAGGCCTACCTGACCGAACACCTGGATTACGACTGGGCGGAGGTCCACGACGAGGCCGACCGGCTCGAACACCACATCAGCGAGGAGTTCGAAACCCGGGTCGCGGCCGCCCTGGACGACCCCGAGGTCGATCCCCACGGCTCGCCGATCCCCGGCGCCGACCTGGAGCCTCCATCGACGCGGACGGGCGATCCGGTCTCGGCGTTCGCGGAGGGCGACCGGGTCGTCGTCCGGGAGGTCGCAGACCGCGACGCCGAGGTGCTCTCATATCTCGCAGACCACGGCGTCGAACCCGGCGTCTCCCTCGAGATCAGAGAGATCGCCCCCTTCGGAATGATCACGGCGCGGGCGGCGGGCCACGACGAGGACGTTTCTCTGCCCGAGGAGGTCGCGAGACACGTCCGGGTTGCCCCGCCGGCCGAGGTCGAGGGCTGAGGAGAGTACGGCGACGGAGCGACCGCAGACCCGCTCTCGACCTCGCGAATCGTTCCTGGCCGGGAAAATCCCACGATCGGTCGGGGCAAAGGGTTTAGTGGAGCCCTCCGAAACTACGAATCGACGTAACCGATCGCCAATCCACGGGTTTAAGGAAATCTATCACGAAGGATATCACAGAACACATCATGTCATCGATCGAACTCACCCCGAGCCAGAAGAAGATCCTGCGCGCGCTGACGAACCTCCACAAGGACTCCGAGGACGCGATCAAAGGCGAGGACATCGCCGAGCAGGTCGACCGCAATCCCGGAACGATCCGCAACCAGATGCAGAGCCTGAAAGCCCTCCAGTTGGTCGAGGGCGTCCCCGGGCCGAAAGGCGGCTACAAGCCGACGGCGACGGCCTACGAGGCCCTCGAGATCCAGCAGATGGACGAGCCCGCCTCCGTCCCGCTTCGCCACGAGGGCGAGGACGTCGAGGGCGTCATCGTCGAGGAGATCGACCTCTCGAGCGTCCACCACCCCGAGCTCTGTCGTGCCGAGGTCCACATCCAGGGGGCGATCGACGGCTTTCACGAGGACGACTCCGTGACCGTCGGCCCGACGCCGCTCTCGAAGCTCAAGATCGAGGGCAGCGTCGACGGGAAAGACGACACGAACAACATCCTCATCCTCCGGATCGACGACATGGTCGCCCCCGCCGAGGAGCCGGCCCACTGACCGGCGCCCGACTCACTCCGCGTCGTCCGACGCTTCTCGCTCCCCGTCCTCCACAGCGGGGAGCACGTCGACGCTCGCCACCGCGTCGTCGGCCGCGACGTCCATCACCGTTACGCCCAGCGTGTTCCGCCCGACCGTCGAGATCTCGGCGGCCCGCGTGCGCATGATCTGGCCGCGCTCGCTCATCACGATCAGGTGATCGTCCGCGTCGATGGCCTCGACGGCCGTCACCGGCCCGTTGCGGTCGTCGGTCTTGATGTCGATCAACCCCTTGCCGTACCGCGACTGGGTCCGGTATTCCGAGAGCAGGGTACGCTTGCCGTAGCCCCGCTCCGTGACCGTCAGCAGCGAGCGGTCGTCCCCGGCGCCGCCGCCGGTCGCGACCAGCCCCGCGACAGCGTCGCCGTCCTCGAGTTTGATCGCGCCGACGCCCCGGGCGTTCCGGCCCATCTCACGGACCTCGCTCTCGTCGAAGCGGATCGTCATCCCGCCCTCGGTGGCGACGACGAGGTCGCCGGTGCCGTCGGTGACCTCGACGTCGACCAGTTCGTCGCCCTCCTCGAGAGAGGCCGCGATCAGGCCCGTCGTGCGAATGTTCTCGAAGGCCTCACCCGCCGTCCGCTTGACGTACCCCTGGCGGGTGACCGTCGTCACGCACTCGCTTTCGGCGAACTCGTCGGTGTCGACGACGGCCGTGATCTCCTCGCCGGGATCGAGGTCGAGGACGTTGACCGCGGACTTCCCCCTCGCGGTGCGGCCCATCTCGGGGATCTCGTAGGTCTTGAGCCGGTAGACCTGGCCGTGGTTCGTAAAGCAAAGGAGGTAGTCGTGGGTGTTCGCCCGGAAGACGGCCGTTACCCGGTCGCCCTCCTTTACGTCCGCGCCGATGATCCCCTTCCCGCCCCGACCCTGGGGGTCGAAGGCATCGACCGGCATTCGCTTGACGTAGTCGTCCTCGGTCATCACGACGAGGACCTCCTCCTCGGGGATGAGGTCCTCGTGGGTCACGGTGCCCGCGTCCTCGACGATCGACGTCCGCCGGTCATCGTCGTACTCGTCTTTGATCTCGCGGAGTTCCTCCGTGATCACCGAGTCGAGACGCTCGTCGCTGTCGAGGATCGCCTCCAGGCGCTCGATTTCGACCTCGACCTCCTCGTACTCCTCCTCGATCTCGACGGCCTCCATCGAGGTGAGACTCCCGAGTTGCATCCGAACGATGTGGTCGGCCTGGTCGGCCGAGAACTCGAAGGTCTCGCGTAGGCCCTCCTTTGCGGCCGAGCGGTCCTCGGAGTTCTGGATCAAGTCGACGACCGCCTCGACGTGTTCCAGCGCTCGCAGTCGCCCCTCGAGGATGTGTGCGCGCTCTTCGGCCTCCGCCAAGTCGTACTCGCTGCGCCGCCGGACGACCTCGCGGCGGTGGTTGACGTACTCCTGGAGGGTCTCTTTCAGGCTCAGAACCCGGGGCTGGCCGTCGACCAGCGCGAGGTTGATGACGCCGAAGGTCTTCTCCAGGTGGTTCTCGAGCAGGCGGTTCTCGACGACCTCGGTGTTCGCGCCGCGCTTGAGCTCGACGACGATCCGGACGCCGTCGCGGTCGGACTCGTCTCTGAGATCGCTGATCCCCTCGATCTCCCCCTCGTTTACGTCCTCGGCGATGCGTTCGACCAGCCGGGCCTTGTTGGCCTGGTAGGGGATCTCCGAGATGACGATCCGCTCGCGGTCGTTGCCGAACTCCTCGACTTCGAACTCGGCGCGCACCCGGATGCGTCCGCGGCCGGTCTTGTACGCCGAGTAGATGGCGTCCCGGCCGACGATGTTCGCGCCCGTCGGGAAGTCGGGGCCCTTGACGTGGTCCATCAGGTCCTCGACGGTCGCCTCCGAGTTCTCGATCAGTGCGACCGTCGCGTCGATCACCTCGCCCAGGTTGTGCGGTGGGATGTTCGTGCTCATCCCGACGGCGATCCCCGAGGAGCCGTTGACCAGCAGGTTCGGGAACGCGGCCGGAAGGACGTCGGGCTCCTGTAAGCGGTCGTCGTAGTTCGCCGAGAAGTCGACGGTGTCCTTTTCGATGTCCGAGAGGAGTTCCTCGGAGACGGCGGCCATCCGGGCCTCGGTGTATCGGGGCGCTGCAGCGGGGTCGCCGTCCATCGAGCCGAAGTTCCCCTGGCCGTCGACGAGGGGATAGCGCATCGAGAACTCCTGGGCCATCCGGACCAGGGTGTCGTAGATCGGGCTATCACCATGGGGATGGTAGTCACCCATCGTCTCGCCGACGATCGAGGACGACTTCCGATGGGAGGAGCCTGAGGTGACGCCCATCTCATGCATCGCGTACAGGAT
Source organism: Saliphagus sp. LR7 (assembly GCF_003344565.1). Lineage (NCBI taxonomy): Archaea > Methanobacteriati > Methanobacteriota > Halobacteria > Halobacteriales > Natrialbaceae > Saliphagus > Saliphagus sp. LR7. The sequence goes on from NZ_QPND01000001.1 coordinate 110,383, forward strand.
CCGACGGTGGACCGGCTTCAGCCCGTCCTCGACACGGGGGAGGGCACGTCCCGCGATGACGCTCATCGCGTAGTCGATGTAGCTCTGTTCCATCTCGTCTTCGATGCGGACGGACTCTACGGCTGCGGCGTCGATGTCGGTGGGATCGGGAACGTCTGAACTCATGGAATTACCTCGAATTGTTGGATCATATATCGATCCACTCGGCTTCGGGAGCGTGATCCTTGATGAACTGTTTTCGCGGGCCGACGGCGTCGCCCATCAGTACGGAGAACATCTTGTCGGCGGCGGCAGCGTCCTCGATCGTGATCCGTTTCAGGATGCGGTTTTCGGGGTTCATCGTCGTCTCCCAGAGCTGTTCGGGGTTCATCTCGCCGAGGCCCTTGAACCGCTGGACGCGGGTCGGGTTGCCGTTACATTTCTCTTCGACGATCTCGTCGCGTTCGGCGTCGGTCATCGCGTCGTAGGTCTCGCCGCGATACCGGATGCGGTACAGCGGCGGCTGGGTCGCGTACACGTAACCGCCCTCCAGCAGCGGGCGCATGTGCCGGTAGAAGAAGGTCAGCAGCAGGGTGCGGATGTGGGCGCCGTCGACGTCGGCGTCGGTCGCCATGATGATCTTCTTGTAGCGGACGTCGGCGACGTCGAACTCGTCGCCGATCCCCGCGCCGATCGCGGTGATCATGTTCCGAATCTGGTCGTTCTCGAGGATGCGATCGAGTCGGTGTTTCTCGACGTTGAGCACTTTCCCCCGAATGGGGAGCACTGCTTGGAACTCGGGGTCGCGGGCCTGTTTGGCGCTCCCGCCTGCCGAATCCCCCTCCGCGATGAACAGTTCGGCCTCCTCGGGATCCTTCGTCTGGCAGTCCGCGAGCTTTCCGGGCAGCGACGTCGAGTCGAGCGCGGACTTCCGGCGGGTAAGCTCCTCGGCCTTCTTCGCCGCTTTCCGGGCTTTCGCGGCCTCGACGGCCTTCATCACGATCGCCTGGGCCGTGTCGGGGTTCTCCTCGAAGTAGGTGCCCAGTCCCTCGTGGATCGTGCTCTCGACGATCCCCCGGACGTCGCTGTTGCCGAGTTTCGTCTTCGTCTGGCCCTCGAACTGGGGATCGGGGTGTTTGATCGAGATCACTGCCGTCAGCCCCTCGCGGATGTCCTCGCCCCGCAAGTTCTCGTCGAGGTCCGAGAGCAGGTCGTTCTCGCCCGCGTAGTCGTTGACACACCGTGTCAGCGCGGTCTTGAACCCGGTGAGGTGAGTGCCGCCCTCGCGAGTGTTGATGTTGTTCGCGAAGGCATGGATCGAGCCCTGGAGCTCCTGGGTCGCCTGCATCGCGACCTCGACTTCGATTCCCTCGCCGCTATCCTCAAAGTAGATGACGTCGTCGTGCATCGCCGAGCGCGTCTCGTTCAGATACTCGACGAACTCACGGATCCCGCCGTCGTAGCGGTAGGTCTCCTCGACCTTCTCGTCGTCGTGGCTTCCGTCTCGGTCGTCCTCGGCGCGTTCGTCCCGCAGCGTGATCGCGACCCCGGAGTTGAGGAAGGCCAGCTCCCGAAGCCGGTTCGAGAGCGTCGAGAAGGAAAAGTCGGTCGTCTCGAAGATGTCGGAGTCCGGCCAGAACGTGATCTCAGTCCCCGTCTCCTCGCCCTCCAGATCGCCGACGCGTTCCATCTCGCCCTGTGGGGCGCCCCCCGCGAAGGTGTGAGAGAAGACCCCGCCGTCGCGGCTGACCTCGGTCTCGAGGCGTTCGGAGAGGGCGTTGACGACGCTGACGCCGACGCCGTGGAGCCCGCCCGACACCTGGTAGGACTTGTTGTCGAACTTCCCGCCGGCGTGGAGCACCGTCATGATGACCTCGAGGGCGGGACGGTCGTATTCGGCGTGGGTGTCGACGGGGATTCCCCGGCCGTCGTCGGCGACGGAGACCCCGCCGTCCTCGCGGATGGTGACGGTGATCTCCTCGCAGTGGCCGGCGAGCGCCTCGTCGATCGAGTTGTCCACCACCTCGTAGACGAGGTGATGGAGCCCTCGAGCGTCGGTAGAGCCGATGTACATCGCCGGCCGCTTCCGGACGGCCTCCAGGCCTTCTAGAACCTGGATCTGGCCGGCGCCGTACTCGCGTTCCTGGGACATGAGAAACCTGTCTTCGGGTAGTGGTCGGTCCTTGATAAAGCTCACGTGTGCGCGCTCGCGCGTAGAGCAAGCTAGTTCACTTTCACTCCGGTAACGCACAGCTTTTACCCGCGCCGTTAGTATGGAGGCGTAATGACGTCGCTCCAGTCGACCCTCGGCGACGATCCGGGGATCGCCGAGGAACTCGCGGACAACCAGCGGGCGATCTCGATCGCCGAGTTCTTCGAGAAGAACAAGCACATGCTCGGCTTCGACAGTGGCGCCCGCGGCCTCGTCACGGCCGTCAAGGAGGCCGTCGACAACGCCCTGGACGCCGCCGAGGAGTCGGGGATCCTGCCCGACATCTACGTCGAGATCGAGGAGGCCGGCGACTACTACCGACTGATCGTCGAGGACAACGGTCCGGGGCTCACCGCCGACTCGCTGCCGAAGGTCTTCGGGAAACTCCTCTATGGCTCCCGATTCCACGTTCGCGAGCAGTCCCGCGGCCAGCAGGGGATCGGGATCTCCGCGGCCGTCCTCTACAGCCAACTCACGAGCGGCAAACCCGCGAAGATCACGAGCCGGACCCAGGGAGGCGAGACCGCGAAGTACTTCGAACTCATCATCGACACCGACGAGAACGAACCCGAGATCAGTGTGCAAGAAGAGACGACCTGGGACCGCCCCCACGGCACCCGGATCGAACTCGAGATGGAGGCGAACATGCGCGCGCGCTCGCAACTCCACGACTACATCAAGCACACGGCGGTCGTCAACCCCCACGCCCGGATCGAGCTTCGCGAGCCCAACGCCCACTTCAAGTCCGAGCGTGCGACCGACCAGCTTCCCGAGGAGACGGAGGAGATCCGTCCCCACCCCCACGGCGTCGAACTCGGGACCGTGATCAAGATGCTCGGCTCGACGGACTCACACTCCGTCTCGGGCTTCCTCCAGGGCGAGTTCACCCGGGTAGGCAAGAAGACCGCCGACTCGGTCGTCGACGCCTTCCGGGATCGCCACTACGGCCGCGAGATGGCCTGGACGCCGCCGGGCGCTCGCGGAGGGGTTTCGGAGGGCGACGTCGCGAGCGCGGTCGTCGAGGCGACCGCGAACAAGGGAGCCGACGCGACCGATGCCTTCGCGGAGGGAGTCGCCGATTCCCTCAGAGAGCGCGAGCGCGTCGCCCACCACCAGCTCAGCGAGATCGTCGAGGACGCAGCCGAGGAGATCGGTGAGGAGTTCGGAACGACTTTCGGCGAGACGGTCCGCGAGCGCGCGACCGAGGCCGCCTGGCTGACCGTCGTCGGTGCAGGCGACGAGAGCGAGGACGACGCCGTTGACGAATCCCGAACCGCCGACGACCTCTACCGGATCGCCGACGACGCGACGAGTTCCCGGAAGGACGACGCCGTGATCCGGGCCTTTGCCGACCGACTCGCGGGCACCTTCAGGGAGGGAAGTCACCGACTGACCCGCGACGAGCTTGAGGACCGGGTCGGCCGCGCCGCCGAACTCACCGAGGAGTACGACGACGTCAGTTTCGGGGAAACAGCCCGGGAAAACGTCGTCGAGTCGGTCTGGTCGGTGATGGAGACGGTGCCGGACGACCCGCCGCTCGTGCGCGAACTGGCCGGGAGCCGGGACGCCGCCAGCGACCTCGTCGAGGCGATGCGGGAAACCGACATCATGGCGCCGCCGACGCGGTGTCTCTCGCCGATTTCGTCCGAGCTGATCCAGGCCGGACTCGAAAAGGAGTACGACGCGGACTTCTACGCGGCCGCGACCCGCGACGCGGGCGTGGCGGGCGGGGACCCGTTCATCGTCGAGGCGGGGATCGCCTACGGCGGCGAGATCGAGGCCGAAGGCAGCGCCGACGTGATGCGCTTTGCCAATCGGGTCCCGCTGGTCTACCAGCGCGGGGCGTGTGCGACGACCGACGTCGTCAAGGGAATCGGCTGGCGCAACTACGGGCTCGATCAGCCGGGCGGCAGCGGGATGCCCAACGGCCCCGCCGTGATCATGGTCCACGTCGCCTCGACGAACGTCCCCTTCACGAGCGAGTCCAAGGACGCCGTCGCGAACGTCCCCGAGATCGAAGACGAGATCGAACTCGCGATCCGGGAGGCCGCCCGCGACCTGAAGAGCTACCTCAATAAGCGCCGGTCGATGCAGAAACGCCGGAAGAAACAGAGCGTGCTGGGGGAGATCCTCCCCGAGATGGCAGAGAAGGTCGCCGAGGTCACCGGCAACGACGAACCCGAGATCGACGACGCGATCGCCCGGATCATGAACAACGTGCTCGTCGAACGCCGGACGGAGGCGAACGGCGACGGCCAGCGGGTCCGGGTGGCCATCGAGAACCACTCGGGGACCAACGAGTCGATCGAACTCACCGACATCGTCACCGCCGAACCGACGGAGGTGAGCGACGGCGCGAGCGTCGTCGAGATGGACGGCGAGTGGTTCGTCCGCTGGGAGACCGACGTTCCCAGCGACGGCGAAGCAGTGCTCGAATACCGGACGGGAGACGACGCGGCGTTCGACCTCGACGTGAAGGGAGTCGAAACCGAGAAACTCACGGTGAACCAATGAGCGCAGACGACGACCGGGCCAGAGAGCAATTGATCGACCTCGCCGCACGGTTCTACGACCAGTTCGAGCAGGGGGAGGTCCCCTCGATGTCGATCCCCACCCGGACGAAGAGCAACATCGAGTACGACGAGGAGGCCGACGTCTGGGTGTACGGCGACCGGGAATCGACGCGGTCGGCGAACTCCGTTCGGGGCGCCCAGAAGCTCCTGAAGGCAGTCTACACCATCGACTTCCTCGCCGACCAGCTAGAGCAGGACAGGTCGTCGACCCTGCGTGAGCTGTACTACCTTTCCGAAAGCTGGGACAACGACAACGCCCAGTTCAACGACCAGGACGAGTCGAACCAGCTGGTCGAGGACTTAGAGATCGTCAGCGAGGTCACCCGCGAGGACTTCCACATGCGCCCCGAGGAATCGGGCGCGAAGGTGATGGGGCCGCTTCGGATCAGAGAGCAGACGAACCGAGGTGCCAGAGAGATCCACTGCCAGGACGACGTCGGACAGGGTGGCTACCAGATCCCGAACAATCCCGACACGATCGAGTTCCTCGAGTGTGACGCCGAGTTCGTCCTCTGTGTCGAGACCGGCGGGATGCGCGACCGGCTCGTCGAGAACGGGTTCGACGAGGAGTTCGGCGCGCTGACCGTCCACCTCGGGGGCCAGCCCGCGCGGGCGACCCGGCGGCTCACGAAGCGCCTCCACGACGAACTCGACCTGCCCGTGACGGTGTTTACCGACGGCGACCCGTGGTCCTACCGGATCTTCGGCTCGGTCGCCTACGGCTCGATCAAGTCCGCTCACCTCTCGGAGTACCTCGCGACGCCCCAGGCGCAGTTCATCGGGATCCAGCCCGCCGACATCGTCGAGTACGACCTCCCGACGGACCCCCTCTCGGACTCGGACGTCAACGCCCTGGAGAACGAACTTGAGGACCCCCGGTTCCAGACCGACTACTGGGAAGAACAGATCGAGCTCCAGCTCGAAATCGACAAGAAGGCAGAACAGCAGGCACTCGCCGCCCGCGGGCTCGACTTCGTTACGGAGACGTATCTGCCCGAACGGCTGGACGAGATGGGCGTCCTGTAGTCCGGCGTCTCACTCGGTTTCGACCTCTCCGAGCCAGTCGCCCGCCCAGCACTCGATCTCGTCGAAGACCGGCGCGAGGGACTCGCCTTTCGCGGTGAGGCTGTAGTAGGTCGCGACGGGTGCGTCCTCCTCGAGCCGGCGATCGACGAACCCCGTCTCGCCGAGGTCGTCGAGCACTCGCGAGAGGGTCCGTGCGTTCGCGCCGGTCGCCCGCTTGAGCTCGTTGAACCGGTACTCGCCGTCCTGGAGCTCGTGGAGGACCGCGAGGCGCCACTGGGAGCCGATCTGTTCGATCGATTCGATCACCGGGCAGGCCTCGGGGTTCGGTTCCCGGGCAGTCGCCGCGGGGCTCGAGCGGTCGGATGCCATCGCCGGCCGTACGTCGCCGGGGAGTATAGTGGTTCGGTATCGAACCGCTTTGCCCCGGAGGGAAACACGCATTAGTGGCGAGGGCCTCGAGGACGACGATGACCCGATGGGAAGTTCTCGTGGCCGATATCCTCGCGGGAACGACCGTGGTCGGCCGGGAGAGCGCCTCGGCCGGCGCGGGGCTGGTGGCGGCCGCACGGCGTCCCGGCGGCGAGCCCGTCCGGACGGAGACCGAGACGATCCTCCCCGGGACCCGCCACGAGACGCCCCTCTACGTGGTCGACGCGCCGAAAGCGGGACCGACGGTGATGGTGACGGGAGGGATCCACGGCGACGAACCCAACGGGATCGAGGTCGCCCGCGAGGCCGCGAGCTGGTATCCCGACGCGGGCCGGCTGGTCGTGATCCCGGAGGCCAACCGGGTCGCGATCGAGAACGGCCGCCGGGACGGGGTCGGCGGCGACCTGAACCGCCAGTTTCCGCCGGATCGACCCCCGGAGACGGAGCTCGCCCGCGGGCTCTGGACCGCCATCGAACGCCATGCCCCCGACGTCTTCCTCGACCTCCACCGCTCGCTCGGGATCTACGGCGTCCATCCCAGATACGTCGGCCAGGCGATCTTTCACTCGCCGTCGGCCCGCGGCGAGGAGCTCGCGGCGTACTTGAACGAGGTCGCGATCCCGTGGTACATGCCCTTTCACCGATTCACCGCGGCCACGAGCATGATGGGAGGCCCGCTGCTCTTTCACGCGGTCGACCGGGAGTTCGGCGCCGACGCCTACCTCTTCGAGACGACCGCGTTCCTCCTGGACCAGGAGACGAAAAACGAGCTGACCCGCCACGCGGTCGCGAAGGTCCTCTCGCTCCACGGACTGCTCGAAGCGGCCGACGGCCGGGGGGGTGTGGGCTGATGACCGAACGAACCGTCTCGCTCCGGCGGGTCCTCGCGGGGCCGGCGACGCTCGCCACCTACGCCGTCCTCGTCGTGCCGCTCGCGGCCGGCTGGCTCAGGACCGCCTGGATGACGCCGCTGGCGCTGCCGGGCTATCTCATCTACGTGGTCGGGACGGCGATCGGCAACGTCCTCTCGGCGCGCTTCGAGTTCTGGGCGTACTGGGTTCCCTTCACCGTCGGCTGCTACGCAGTGTCGGTCGCCGTCGGCTACTGCTACGAACTCCTCCGGATCCGCGGGTCGAGCGGGACTGGAGCGGCCGAACCCGATCGCCGGTCGACCGGCCGATAGTCCGGAGCCGCGGCCGGGAGTCACGGTGGACCGACGGTGATCGAGCGACGGGATCAGATCTCGTCGGTGATCCGCGGGGAGACGGCGTCGCGGGCGTCCTCGCGGTCGATCGTCATCCCGCGGTCGTCGCCGTCGACCAGCGGCAGGCGTTTGCGGAGGGCGAGTTCGTACTCCTTTACCTTGTAGTACGAAAGCGAGAGGCGCTCGCTCAGCCGGCGCTCGATGGAGTCGTCGATCTCGTACTCGAGCCCGTCGATGGCGTCGCCGTCGTAGCCGGTGAGCCACCGGCGGGCGAGTTCGACGCCCGTCTCGGCGTCGTACCCCCGGGCGACGTAGTGGCTGTAGGGATGGCGGATCCAGGAACACTCCCAGTGGGCGTAGACGTCGACGCGGTCGTCGGGGTCGTCCGTCAGTGCGTGGAGGACGACGTGGAGTTGCCACGAGGAGCCGAGTGAGGGCCGCCAGACCCACGATCCCTCCGAGGTGTTGCCGTCGAATCGGACCTTCAGGGAGGCGATCGGGTTCCGGGAAAACCCCATCTCCGAGAGGACGGCCTCGATCGACGCCTCGCTACAGTGGGCGGTCAACACGTACTCCTCGGCGGTCGTGTGGCTCACGGCGTAGCCGCCGAAGGTCCCCCGGAAGAGGTAGTGGAGCTGGGGGATCGTGCTCCGCCGGAGGGCGTTTACGACGTCCTCGCTGTAACCCATCGGAGGCGTCTAACGACTGGTTCGCTATGAGGATTCCGACCTACCGACCCCGCAGGCGGGAGCCGAGCCGGTCGAGCGTCGAGCGGGGCGACCAGTTCTCGAGCCCGACGCCGAACTCGGCGGCCATCCGAGCGTCGGCCTCGGTGAACGCGTCGGTGGCGACCAGCGCGAGCGCGTAGGTGCCGACGACGGCCACCGGGAGGGCGGCGGCGATCGCGGTGGTCGACTCGAGGAGGGTGACGACGACGGCGCCGGCGGCCGTTGCCGGGACGCCCGCGAGGAGCACCTTCCCGAACGCGGCCGTAAACGGGTGGACCCGATCGAGGTAGTAAAGTTCGGCGAGCGTGAGCAGGCCGACGAGGACGAGCGCGGTCGCCGAGCCGATCGCGGCGCCCTCGATACCGATGCGAGGGACGAGCAGAAAGGAGACGAGCGTGTTCGCCCCGAAGAGGACCAGCGTGTTCGCGAAGACGATCCGCGAGTAGCCCATCCCCTGTAGGAGGGTACCGTCGGGGCCGCCGAAGACGGCGTTGAAGAGGAAGGCGCCACAGAGGGTCACGACGACGAGGTTCGCCTCGGCGTACTGGGGGGTGTAGAACACCGAGAGGTAGGAGGTGGCGCCGAGCGAGAGGACGATCGCGATCGGGAGGGTGAAGCCGGCGATCCAGCGGGCGGCGATCCGGAAGCGCTCCCGGACGAGTTCGCTGTCGTCTCTGGTCTCGGCGATGAGGGGTTTGAAGACGGGTGCCAGCGAGTTGAAGATGATCATGAGCGCGGAGCCGAGCATGTAGCCGACGCGGTAGATCCCGACGTCGCCCGAGTCGAGGAAGAACCCGAGGACGAAGTAATCGACCTGGCCCATGAGCACGAAGACGACGCTCGTCATCGCCAGGGGAACCGAGTAGGTGACCAGCGGGCGGGCGGGGACGAACTCCGTCTCGGCCGTGAGCACCGACCATGCCTTGTAGAGGAAGACGGCCGTCCCGACCGAGATGGCGACCAGGAGACCGACGATATACCCCCCGAGCAGCCCGAAGAGGCCAAAGCCCGCGAGCAAGAGCCCGAGCGTGATCGAAAAGCGGACGGTCGGACGGACGAGGTCGCGCATGATCACACGGTACTGGAGCTTCTTGATGCTGTAGTAGGACGTGAGCAGGACGTTGTAGATCGCGAGCATCGGAATCGTGACGCTCAGGGCGAGCAGCGCGATCCGGAGAGAGGGCTCGCCCAGGAACACGGAGAGGAAGGTGGCGCCGTAGGCCAGCACACCGGCGACGATCGTCGAAGTCACCAGCACGGTCGCGGTCACCTGGACGATGACGCCCTTTGCCTTCCCCTGCTCGCCGTCGTCTAGGTACTGGGGAACGAAGTAGTCGATCGCCAGCGGGAGTCCGAGGTTCCCGAAGACCTGCATGAAGAGGACGATCGAGGTCGCGAGGATGAACAGCCCGTAGATCGAGGGGCTGACGTACCGCGTCATCAGCATGACGATCGCGAAGCCAAAGAGTCCGTTGGCGACGTTGCCGACGAAGGTGATCGTTCCCTGTTTGGCGAGCACCGACACGCCCTCGTCGTGGTCGCTCATGGCCGTCTCGTGGGGAGTGTTCGCACGGACATGCCAGTCTGTCCGGTCGTTCCGGAGGCGGTCGTGCGATCGGGGAGGGTGGTCGTCGATCTCATTGCTATACGCCCGTGACGATCTCGAGGTCGTAGCCGGCGACCCTGCGGGCACGCGCGCCGAAGTCGGGGAACTCGATCTCGAACTCCCACTCGTCGCCGGAGGTGACGTCGGGAACGGCCTCGATGACCCGGTCTAGCTCCTCGCCGTCGTCGTCCAGAAAGATCGCCCGGATCTCGACCAAGCTCATCTCCCGGTCGCCCTCGTTGCGGACGACCCCCCAGACGTAGACGCGTTCGTCGTCGGTACCGGCGTCCTCCCGAACGAGTTCGTCGTAGGTGATCGCAACGTCCTCGGGGTCGATCGGGTCGCCGCCCTCGTCCTCCGAAAAGCGGTCGAGACAGCCCGCCGTGGCCGCGAGCAGGGAGACGAGGAACGCGCGGCGTTTCATCCTGGCGGTACGTTGGAAGGGTCCCACCTTGAGGGTTCGGACGGCGGGACGACAGTCTTTTCTATACCCAGTGGTACTACCTCGTTGTATGAGCGAGTTCGGCCAGTTCAGCGACGTCGGCGAGGCGGACGTGACCCGCGCGATCGGACAGGAGTGGACCGAGGAGTTCATGGACTTCTCGGACTCGGACGTGATCATCGTCGGCGGCGGCCCGTCGGGGCTGATGGCCGCAAAGGAGCTCTCCGAGCGGGGAGTCCAGGTGATGGTCGTCGAGAAGAACAACTATCTGGGCGGCGGGTTCTGGCTCGGCGGGTTCCTGATGAACAAGGTCACCGTCCGGGATCCGGCCCAGCAGGTTCTCGAGGACCTGGACGTCGACTTCAAGCAGTCCCGCGACAGCGAGGGGCTGTACGTCGCCAACGGCCCCGAGGCCTGTTCGGGACTGATCAAGGCCGCCTGCGACGCGGGCGCGAAGATGCAGAACATGACGGAGTTCACCGACATCGTCATCCGCGAGGATCACAGAGTCGGCGGGATCGTGATGAACTGGACGCCGGTCCACGCGCTCCCGCGGGAGATCACCTGCGTCGATCCGATCGCCGTCGAGGGGAAGCTGGTGATCGACGCCACCGGCCACGACGCGATGGCGGTCACCAAACTCCACGAACGCGGCGTCCTCGACGCCCCGGGGATCGGCGACGCGGCCGCGAGCGCCGGCGGGATGGACCAGACGGGCGACGACTCCTACGGCGCGCCCGGCCACGACTCGCCGGGCCACGACTCGATGTGGGTCGGCGAGAGCGAGGACGCCGTCGTCGAACACACCGGCCTCGTCCACGACGGCCTGATCGCGACCGGGATGGCCGTCGCGACCACCTACGGCCTCCCACGGATGGGGCCCACCTTCGGCGCCATGCTCGTCTCGGGCAAGCGTGCCGCCCAGGTCGCACTCGACGAACTCGAGGTCGAGGCCGACCCCGTCGAGATGACCTCGCGAGCACCCGCCGACGACTGAGAATCCTGCTTAGTCTCCCCGCTTCCCGAAGGCGAACAGACAGGTCGGCGTCCGTTCCCCCTGGGCGAGTTTCTCGCTGGCGAAGTCGTCGTAGAACGTGAGCCCGAGCCCGCCCAGCTCGCGGTGGGCGTAGGTCGCGAGGTAGAGTCGGCCGAGCGTGAGCCCCGCCTCCAACTGGGCGAGCCGGTAGCCCCGATTCCCGAACTCCTCGACGATCCCCTCCACGTCGGCGAGCAGGTAGACGTTGACGTGGGCGTCGCCGGCCCACGACTGGTCGAGTGCGAGCCTCGCTTTCTCCTCACGGTCGATTTCTGCGGCTCGCTCGAGGACGTCCTCGTCGGAACGGTACCGGTAGCTCCCGTCGGGAATCCCCGAGACGCCGGTCGTGAGGACGTGGAGGTCGTTGAACGCCAGGCCGTTTCCCGCCCCGGCGTTCCAGTCGGCGGGAATGCCTCGAGTCGCCCGGTCGAGGATCGTCCCGACCTGCCGTCGGCTCGGCCCCTCCCGGGCGTACTCCCGACAGGAGCCCCGCCGCCGGATCGTGGCGTGCAGGGGGCGCGCGGAGGCCGTCTCGGAATCGACCGGGTCGAGGGCGATCCGTTCTCGGTCCTCGTCCCCCTCGGTCTGACTTCCGAAGCGGCGCCCGCTGATCGCGTCCCGGACCCGCCGGCGCCACTTCCCGGCCGCGTTGCCGTCGGTGAGGGTACTCGCCCCCCACGCCTCGCCGATCAGTGGGTACTCCTCGCAGTCGGACGAGAGCGGTTCGGTCGTAGGGTCGATCGGCTCCACTGGGTGGGGATCGGGAACCGGATCGCCGTTTCCGATCGGGGCGAGTGCGATCGGTGCCTCCTTGCCGGGATCGACGCCCACCAACTCGGCGATCGGGTCGTCGGCGAAGGCGGCGACGACCTCCGCGCGCCAATCGGTCGCGTGGGCCGCCGCCAGCAGGTTCGCGAGTACGGTCCCCGAATCCCAGAAGGCGTGTCGATAGGTGCGCTCGCGGTACTTCCAGGCGTTTCGCCACCACGTCGAGGTCGCGACGAACGTCACGGGCGCGTCGGCGACGCCGCTCGAGCCGTCGCCGCCACCCCCTACTGCGTTGGCAACGATCCCCCGGAAGTCGCCCTCCCGGAGGACGTCCAGCGCCATCCGCGAGGGATCGAAGTGGTAGACGCCGGCCGCGAGGTCGGCGAGGTCGCCACAGACGGCGTAGAGGTCGACGTGGTAGAGCTTTCCCGTACACGAGGCCGCCCGGAACGCCATCTCGCGGCCGTCGGACGTGGTGATCTCCCGGATGACGCCGCTGGCCTCGTAACAGAGCGTCGCGAGGGCCTCACGGCCGAACTCCTCCGGTCCGTCGGCGGCGTCGGTCACGGGGTCCGCTCGGGACTCCGAGATCACATCGAGTGCCGGCCCCTGTGGCGGGCGAATCGACGGCAGTTCGACCCGCGGGAGGTCCTCGTAGACCTTGTACGGCCGGGGCTTGGTCCGCGGATCCAGCGAGAAGTCGGCGTTGCGGATCTCACGGGGGGAGTGGTTCGTCTCCCCGTGGTACTCGAGTGCATCGACCATACCGGATGGTCGAAGGTCAGGGGGAAAGTCGCTGTGGTGGGGCGCGACCGGAAGCGTTTCGTCGGTGGTACCACGAAGAGGTTTCATGAGCGTGGAGCGAGTTTCGATCTACCGCGCGCCGACGACCGTCGCCGACGCCGACGCGATCGAGGAGTGGCTCGCAGAGCCGATCGGTGGTCGGGTGGAGGTTCGCGATCGCTTTCTGGGGACCGACGGCGACGACTCCCTCGCGGAGGCGTTCGCCGCCGCGCGGGTCCGCTCGCCGGGCGAGCGAGAGACCGGCAACACGATGTTCGGCGCCGTCCGCTACGAGGAGCGCGCCATGGCAGAGCCAGAGCGCGCGGGCGGGGTGCTCTACGACGGGATCGCCCTCCGCCTGGCGTTCAACGACGCCCTCCCCGAGGGCGAACGCGGGCTCGACCACGCTCATGTCGTCCTGCTCGATCGGGCGATCGCGACCTGGGGCGACCACGACGCCCGGTGGCACAAGCGCGTCGTGGTTCCGGGCCAGCCCTCGATCGTCTCCGTCCCGGGGCTGTACGAGGCTCCCGCCAAGCCCGAGGCGTATTATCGAGAGAAGGAACGCCACGCGTTGCTTTCGGGAGGGCCGCCGCCGCGGGAAGTCCTCGAAAACGAGGTCGAGGGCGAGTTCTTGGTGGCCGACGATCCCCGGACGACCGATGCGCTGAAAGGGTACGCCCTCGCGGCGGTCCACTTCCTCGAGACGGGCGAGGCGTTCTGCCCCGAGGAAGGCTGTCGGCTCTACGACGCCCACTACCAGGAGAAACTGGTCTCCGCACAGCTCCGCGAACCGGAGTTCTGCCCCGACCACGCCGACCGCTACGGCGGTGGGTGAGAGACCGAGAGAGGAGTCGAGCGCCGGAGAGACCACAGCGCACTTGACACGAGGCCCCGTCTCTCCGCCATGGACGATCCCTTCACGACCGAGGTGCGGGTCCGCTACAGCGATCTCGACACCTACGGCCACGTCAACAACGCCGTCTACGCGACCTACCTGGAGGAAGCCCGCATCGCCTACCTGAAGGACGCGATCGACCAGGACCCTGAAAGCTTCCCCGGCGTCGTCGCGGGAATCGAGCTCTCCTTCGAGCGCCCCGTCGCCCGACGGGGGCCGCTTACCGTCGCCGTCGAGACGACGGCGGTCGGCGAGACCAGCGTGACGATGGCCTACGAGGTCCGCGACGGCGACGACGTGGCGGCGACCGGCGAGACGACGCTCGTCTCGGTCGGCGGCGACGGCCGCCCGACGCCGATCCCCGAGGGGCTTCGGGAGCGCCTCGTCGGCTACGAGGGTCTCGAGGGCTGACCCCAATACCGCGCTCACCGCACCCGGCCGCCGGTGAGCCGGACCGCGCCCAGGGCGTGGGTCTCGTCGGCGACCGCCGACGACCGCTCCCGGAGCCGGTCGTGAGCCGCCGCGACCCGTTCGTCGAGCCGATCGAGTGGATCCTCGTCGTACCGGAGTCGGGTCGTCGGGGGCGTCGAGAGGATCGTTACCGCCCGGAGCGCGGCGTTGACCGCCGGGGCGTACCACCGGCGGCTGCTGGCGGCGTTGACGAGAACGACGTGTCCGCCGGGACCGACGAGGTCCGCCCAGTCGGAGACCGCGCCCGCGGGATCGTCGAGCATTCCGACGACGAACGTCGCGAGCACCGCGTCGCAGTCGGCGACCGGCGCCCGGGTCGCGTCGGCGCGGACGACGTGGACGTTGTCGTAGTCGGCGGTGAGCCCGCGAGCGCGCTCGAGCACTGGTCGGGTGAAATCCACGCCGACCACGCTGCCCTCGGGACCGACCGACTCCCGCAGATGGGGGAGGTTCGCGCCGGTGCCACAGCCCATCTCGACGACGCGGTCGCCCGGAGAGAGTTCGCAGGCCGCAGCCGCCCGCTTCCGGAGGGCGACGATCCCGGGGGTCCGCCGTGCGAGCAGGTCGTAGAGGCGGGCCCACCGGCCGTAGAACCCCTGGGCGTCCTCTCCGTCGCTCGCCCGCTTCGCTCCGCCGTTCGGTCCGGACGGCCCGGTCATGGCTCAGAGCAGCGACCGGGCGGTGTCGGCGACCGCCTCGGCATCGGGGCCGAGCACGTAGACGATCGGCTCGATCCCGTAGCCGCCGGTCTGGTAGAGCACCGCCGCTTCCGGTTCGGCCTTGATCGCCGCACCGACGCTTTCGGCGAGATCGCCGTCCTCCTCGAACTCGACGGCGACGTGGCCCGCATCCTGTAGGTCCGCCACGATCCCGGCGTCGTACCGGAGGTTGATCGCGGCCGACGCGGGGCTGCCGGCTTCCCGGGCCGCCAGCAGCACGCTCGCGACGTGGCCCGAGGCCCCGAACTCCGGCTCGGCGGGCACCGTCGCCCGGCCCTTGACGTCGACGATCCGGCCGGGGACGCCCGCGACGTCGTCTACGTCCTCGGCGTCGGGGAGCGCGGCGACGAGGTTCGACCCCACCGCCGGGATCAGCCCGGCGAAGCCGCTGGCCGACTCGACGATCCGGAGCCCTCGACGGACCGAGGAGAGCACCCGCTCGCTGGTCCGAAGCTCGTTGTCGGGGTCGTGGACCCGGATGCTCGCGTCGTGGTCGGCGAGTTCGGGCATCCGCTCCTCGTGGAGCCGCGAGAGGACGTCGCCGCCGGCCTCGAGTTCGCGGATCAGGACCTCGATCTCGACTAAGGCACCGACCCGGGTCGTCTCGCCGGTCGCGAGTTCCTCCCCCAGCCGATCGACCAGCGACCGCACCCGTTCGTCCTCGGCGATCGCCTCGGTGGTCTCGACGTCGCCGTGGGCGTACTTCGAGACGGCGCTCTGGCTGATCCCGAGTACGTCGGCGACCTCGCTCTGGGTCAGCCCCTGTTCGCGGAGTTCGGCCGCCAGCAGCGACCGCACCGTCGGCAGGAACTCCTCGACGACGACTTCCTCGACGAACCTCATTTGGCGGACGTTGGAACGCCGCGACCAAAACCCTGCGGTCGTCCGGCCGCCTCATCCGGACCGTTGTAAGTCATCACCGGCGTACCCGCGACCCGCCATGCGGGTACCCCGGGAAACGGGTACAGCAAACCGTATCAGCGGTCGCCGGATCGGGCCTCCCCTCCCGCGGGCGCTACCGACTCGGCGACTCTCCCGATCCCCTCCCGGAGGGGAACCCGCGGCTCGTAGCCCAGCCGGTCGCGCGCCCTCGTGACGTCGGCACACCGGCGCTCGACTCGGTAGGGACGGGGATCCTCGACGTGCTCGACCCGGCCGCCCCCGACGACCTCCGCGACCCGGTCGGCGAGCGTCCGGACGCTCGTCTCGATGCCCGTCCCGAGATTGAACGTCCCGTTCCGGCCGGCGGGGCCGAGCGCGCGGACCGTTCCGTCGATCGCGTCGTCGACGAACGTGAAGTCCCTGCTCTGCTCGCCGCTGCCGTAGACCGGGATCGACTCGTCGGCGAGCGCGCGCCGGATGAACTTCGGGACGACGTAGCCGTCGGTCGAGCCGTCCTGGTTGGGCCCGTAGACGTTGAAGTAACGCACGATCGTGTAGGACATCCCGGCCTGCTCGCAGTAGGCCCGGACGTAGCGCTCGTTGACCGCCTTCGCGACCGCGTAGTTGGTCTTGGGCGCGATCGGCCCGTCCTCGCGGTAGGGAGGGTCCGAGAGGTCGCCGTACATCTCCGAGGTCGAAGTAAAGAGGACTCGATCGACGTCCGCCTCGAGAGCCGTCTCGAGGACCGTCCGGGTGCCCTCGACGTTGACCTCGAGGGTGTCGACCGGGTTGTCGATCGTCCGCTGGACGCCCGCCATCGCGGCCATGTGGACGAGGACGTCCTGGCCGTCGACGGCCGCCGCGACGGCCTCGCGGTCGCGGACGTCGGCCGTCTCGACGTTGACCCCCAGGTCGCTGACGTTCTCGCGGGCGCCGCTGGTGAAGTCGTCGAGGACAGTGACCTCGGC
The DNA here is from genome assembly GCF_003344565.1 of Saliphagus sp. LR7. NCBI lineage: Archaea > Methanobacteriati > Methanobacteriota > Halobacteria > Halobacteriales > Natrialbaceae > Saliphagus > Saliphagus sp. LR7. Next base: position 127,107 of record NZ_QPND01000001.1, read on the forward strand.
GTGTGGCGCGAGCCACGCCGCGAGGTTCGAGCCGATGAACCCGCCCCCGCCCGTGACGAGGACGCGCCGGCCCGCGAGGTGGTCGATCGCCTCGCCGTGGGATCGTTTGCGTGCCCGGACCTCCCCGTCGCTTCGGGGCTCTGCCGGGAGGGGATCGGTCGATGTGGCCCCCGACGACGATCGGTCCGCCATTAGAGCCTCCGGTAGATGACGTCGGCGTCGGCCGGCGCCTCGAGACGACCGGTCGTATCGACGACGACCGGGGACTCCCGGAGATCCTCGACGAGGTCCTCGACCGTGAGGTCGGCGAACCGGTCGTGTGCAGTGAGCGCGAGCACGCCCGCGATGTCGCTGACGTCGAGCTCGGGCCTGACCTCGATGCCGAACTCCTCGGTCGCGGCGTCGGGATCGACGTGCGGGTCGTAGCCGATCGGCTCTATGTCGGCCTCGCGGAGCCCGTCGAACAGCCGGCGTTTCGCGTTCGACCGGACGTCGTCGGTGTCGGGCTTGTACGCGAGCCCGACGGCGAGGAGGCGCTCCCCGCCACCTTCGCCCACGCGCTCGCGGCGCTGCTCGAACGCGTCGACGGTCAGCGACCCGACGTGATCGACGACCGATTCGTTGACCGCCCTGGCCTCCCGGATGAGCGACGTCTCCCCGCCCTCGCGCTCTATGGCGTGGGCCAGGAAGTACGGGTCGATCGGGATGCAGTGGCCCTCGACCAGCCCCGGCTCGTAGCGCCGGAAGTTCCACTTCGAGTCCGCGACCGCAAGCACCTCCTCGTGGTCGAGCCAGTCGATCCCCGAACACGCCATCGCGAACTGGTTGACGAACGCGATGTCCACGTCGCGCTGGGCGTTCTCGAGACACTTGGCGGCCTCGGCGGCCTCGATCGACGGCGCCAGGTGGACGTCGCCGACGACCTCCCCGTAGAGGGCGGCGAGCATCGACCGGGTGGCCGTCGAGCTCGCGCTGACGGGCTTCGTCGTGGTCTCGAGCCGTCGGTCGCTGCCGGGATCGATCCGCTCGGGCGAGTAGCCGACCTCGAAGTCCGTCCCCAGCCGAAAGCCCGAGGCGTTCTCGATCTCGGGGACGAACTCCCCCCGGGTCGCACCCGGATACACAGTCGACTCGAGGACGACGGTCGTCCCCGCGGTGAGCCGTTCGCCGATCGTCCGACCCGCCGCCCGGACCCTGCTCAGATCCGGGCTCGACTCCTCGGTCAGGGGCGTCGGGACCGCCGTGACGATCACGTCACAGGCGGTCAGCGAGTCCGGATCGGTGGTGTAGACCGGTGGTTCGGTGCCGACCGTCCCTCCCGCCGACCCCGTGCCGGTCGCGCCTCCGGCCGGCTCCGCGACCAGCGTACGGTTCGCCCGGAGGGAGTCGATTCGCGCGTCGTCCACGTCGTAGCCGGTGACCGGGAAGTCGGCGTCCGCGAACGCTGCCGCGAGCGGCGCACCGACGTATCCCAGCCCCACGATTCCTATGTGCATCTCAGGTAACCCCACCGGGATCGGCTACCGTCTCGGATTAATCACCCACCCATAGTTTCCACAATAAGAATCCGATTTCCACGCCTAACGGGGATTACGTTCCCTGAAACGGCCGTGTACGCACTGTCTACCACTCGACGGCGGTCGGATTCGAACTACGGGCCACGGAGTCCTCACTGGCCCGCTCCGTTCTCGGCGATATTACTTTCCGATGGTGATATTTAACTATCCCTTCTCCCGCAGGTCCGTAGGGGTGATTGCCGGAGCGGATGAAATCGGTTCCTCATCCCTCTCGGCGACGACTCGCCCACCGTTCGACCCGGTCCGTGATCTCCAGACAGAGCCCGGAGACCGGGACCTTCGGCCGGCCGTCGGGACGCGTGTAGGGGACGTACCGTTCTCCCGCGTAGGCGTCCTCGACCGCCGCCGGGAGCGCGGGGACGTCGGCGTAGAACCGCCGGCGCTCGGCGTCGATCTCGAATCCGAGGATCAGCAGGTCCTCCTCCGGGTTCGCCGCCTCGGCGGGATCGGCCCGGAACTCGACGATCGCCGTCCGGTTCCTGCGGGCGAACCGCCGGAGCGGTCCGTGGGCTCCCAGTCCCGTCGGCGCCGACTCCCGGCCGTCGCGGACGTCGAGGAGGTCGATCGCGGCGTTGATCCCGACGAGATATCCCCGCAGCGAGCTGGCGATCCCCGAAGTGTCGATCGGCTCGAGACCCGCCGCCTCCGGATCGACGTCGCCCGCGCTCTCGACGTAGCCGGCGAAGGCCCTCGCTCTCCCGATCGAGTCCCCGATCGCGCCCGTCAGTTCCCGTTCGACTGCGTCCATCGTTCGTTCCCTCGGTCAGTGTCCGTCCGACGGCCAGCAGAATATTTCTATTGGATATTGTTATGGGCATCGTACCGGGAGCGGGTTTCCGGCCCGGCCGTCCGAACCGTCTATAACGGCGAACCAATCCGGGATTACCGGAGCGTCGCCCGACGTACCCTCATCCTAACAAAACCGGCGAGCGCGATACACGGTCCAATGGTGCAGACGACGTGGGGAAGAGAGGGGGGGTCGGAGCGAGCGGCGTCGATCCGTCGGATGTTCGCATCCCCACCGCCTCCCGACGACCTCCGTTCGACGACCCGCCGCCGGCTCCTCGAGTCCACCCTTCCGGTCGGGGCCGCCGTGCTCGCGGGCTGTCTCGACCGCGTCGGATCGACCGCGGATTCGGCGGGGGGGCGGGACCTCCCCGTACTGGGGTGGTATCCGGGCTGGATGCGCGAGGAGTACCCCCCCGAGGACGTCGCCTTCGACCTGCTCGACCTGCTCTACTACGCGAACTTCGAGCCCGCGGCCGACGGGACGATCGAGTTCACCGACGAGCACGACGAGCCCAACCTGGCGGACATCCGGGAGCTCACGGCGCCGGGAGAGCCCGGCGAGGACGTCCGGACGGGGTTTGCGGTCGGCGGCTGGAACAGTTCGACCCACTACTCGGACGCGGCGAGCTCGCCCGAGAGCCGGGCACGACTCGCCCGGAACGCGATCGCACTCATGCGCGAGTACGGCTTCGAGGGGTTCGAGATCGACTGGGAGTACCCCACCGGCGGCGGCCGAGCGGAGAACGCTCGGCGCGAGGACGACGTCGAGAACGCGCTCGCGCTGGTCGAGGAGTGTCGCCGACAGCTCGACGAGGCAGGCGAGGCCGACGGTCGGGAGTACGTCCTCTCGTATTCGGGGCCGTCCGATCCGAACCACGTCCGGCCGCTCGACGTGGAGGGCCTCTCGGAGCACCTCGACTGGGTCAACGTGATGTCCTACGACATGTCCGGCCCCTCGAGCCCGACGACGGCCCACAACGCGCCGGTGTACGGCTCTCCGTCCGCCGAGGAGGCGGTCTCGACCTGGGCGGCCGAGGGGATGGACCGATCCCAGTTGATGGTCGGCCACGCCTTCTACGGCCGCGCGTTCGACGGGGTCGAACCGGGACCGAACGACGACGGCCTCGGCCAGGACTTCGAGTCCTACGAGGCCACCATCGACGGCGGGGAGTGCGCGCGGCGGATCGCCGACGGCGCCTGGAGCTACTACTGGGACGACCACGCCGAGGTTCCCTACCTCTACGACGCCGACGAGCGCAACTGGGTCTCGGCAACCGATCCCGACTACGTCCGGGCGGCGACCGGGTTCGCCCGCGACGCCGGCTGTCGCGGGGTGTTCTGCTGGGAACTGAGCTACGACTACGACGACGAGTTGCTCGAGGCGATGGCCGACGCCGCGAGCGGCTCCGACGGCTGACTCCCGAGGTCGGGCCCCGTTCGTCCGTAAACGGAGCCGCCGGGTCCGAAAGGGGCGCGGTTCGGAGTAAGTCGCGATTGCCGGCTGTATCGTCCGCATACTTACTCCCGGGACCCCCGACAGAGGGGAGCGATGACCGTGCTCTGTGTGGGGGCCCATCCCGACGACGAGGTCCTCGGAGTCGGCGGGACGCTCGCGAGACACGCGGCCGACGGCGAGACGGTCTCCGTGCTCCTCCTGGGCGACGGCGAGATGGCCCGTCACGAGACCGAGACCGAGGCCGCGAGGGAACGCCGGGAGGAACGCCGCCGCGAGGCCCGCGCCGCCGGCGAGGTCCTCGGCGTCGAGTCGGTACGAATCCTCGACTACTGGGGCAACCAGCTCGACGACGTCGCGCTGATCGACGTCGTGAGGGACGTCGAGCGGGCCATCGCGGACGTCGAGCCGACGACGATCTACACACACTATTCGGGGGATCTGAACGTCGACCACCAGCTCGTCGCGCGGGCCGTCCGGACGGCCGCACGCCCCGTCGCCGACACCACGGTCGATCGGATCCTCTCCTTCGAGACCCCCTCCTCGACCGAGCTGGCGATCCCCACCGAGAACAACCCGTTCCAGCCCTCGACGTTCGTCGACATCACCGAGACGATGGAAGCGAAGATGGAGGCGATCGACGTCTACGGGAGCGAGATGCGAGACCGCCCGCATCCGCGAAGCCCGGACAGCCTCCGGGCGAACGCCCGCCTCTGGGGGGACCGGTCGGGCTTTCGGGCCGCCGAGCCCTTCGAGGTGGTGCTGGATCGCCGCCGATGACTCGATTTCGATCGGAGCCATCGGCCGCGCGCGCGACGGACGGCTGTTTCGCCATTCGAACGCGGTCGGTCAGTAACGGTCGCTTTCGGCTGCCGGCGCCCCGGCGAGCGATCGCTGTACGCGACGGATACTGAAGGGCGTCGTCGGGGAGGCGACTGCCATGACCGGCCTCGTCGCGGCGTACCAACCCCATTACTATCCGCGACTGCACTACCTCGCGCGGGCGCGGCAGGCGGACGTGTTCGTGATCTACGACGACGTCCAGTTCTCCCGGAGTTCGCCCCACCACCGGGCGCCCATCGACTACCAGGGCCGGTCGTGGCTGACGGTTCCGGTCCGGAACACCGGCGTCGAGACGCCGATCGACGACGCCCGGATCGACATGTCCGAGCCGTGGCCGGCACGCCACCTCCGGACCCTCGTCGGGAAGTACGGCGAGGCGGCGACTGAGCTGCGCCCGTTCTACGAGCGGCTCTGCCCGCCGCTGGTCGATGCCTCCGACCTCCGGGAGAATCCACCCGCCGACGCCGGCGACGACGAGGTGGACGCGTGGCGGATGGTGGACGCCGAGTGGCGCACCCGCCGACGACGGCTGGATCGGCTGCGAGCGCGCAAGAACCGGCTCGGGGACGAGATCGCCCTGCGAAAGCGCGAGGATCCGGCGGCGCCCGTCGAGGGCCTGGTCGCCGCCGCCGCCGACCTCGAGTCCCGGCTCGAGCGGGTCGAGGGCGACTGCCGGGAGCTCAAGGCCCGGCGCGACCGTTCGCTGGCGGCGCTCTCCGCGGAACTCGAGGGCACCGTCGAGGGTACTCCGATGGAGCGGCGCTGGGAACTCGAGGGCGTCGACGTCGGCGAGTGGGCCGGGGAGGTCCGACTGGTCGATCTCACGGTTCCGCTGCTCTCGGAGCTGTTCGACCGGTTCGGGGTCGGCTCCCGGGTCGTCCGCTCGAGCGAGCTTCCGGTCGAACGGACCGGGGACGCCCCCGAGTATCTCGCCCGGTTGACCGAGCACTTCGGCGGCGACGGCTACCTCTCGGGGAGGACGGGTTACGAGAACTACATGCGAACCGGCCCGTTCGAGCGCCGGGGGCTCGAGGTCCTCGTCCAGGACTGGACCCCCGACTGGGAGGGCGGGAACGTCTGTGCGCTCGACGTGCTCTACGGGGCCGAGGACCCCTCTCGGTGGATCGAGTGAGCGTCCATCTCCCGTCTTCGCTCCCGCCGTACGTCGTCCCTATGGCGGGTAACGGCGGGCTTCCCGGCGAAACGGTGGACGCCCTCATATGAGCCTGCCCCGAACCTGGGGGACGGGGAGATGGTCGTAGGACTCTCGACGCTGATCTCGGCGTACGGCAAACTGTTCAGGTCCCGTAGGTCGTTTCCGGCGTCGGGAGAGCGGCCGACGGTGACGGCGATGATCCCGGCGCTGAACGAGGAACGGACGATCCCCTACGCGCTGGCGTCGCTTGCCGCCCAGACGGTCCCGCCCGACCGGGTCGTCGTCGTCGACGACGGCTCGACCGACGACACGACCGAGATCGTCGCCGAACTCGCGACGGAGTTCGACCTCGAGATCGTCCACCGGCGCCACGAGGTCCCTCAGGGGAAAACGGTCGGGATGAAGGAGGTCGCCCGGGAGTCAGAAACCGACACGGTGTTCGTCCTCGACGCCGACACCTTCCTCGAGAGCCCCGACTACGTCGAGCGGCTGCTCGAACCCCATGCCGATCCCGGCGTCGCCAGCTCCTTCGGAACCGTCTACCCGACGAGCCCGCGGGCCAAACGCCAGTTTTACCACGAGCAGGTCGTCGATTCACTCCCCGAGGGAAGCGTCGCTCATGAACACGTCCGGGCGGACCTTGCCGAACACGCCTCCCGGACCGGGGTCGAGGGCTACCTCGCGAACAACGAGGCGATCATCGGCTTCCGGAACGTGGACTACCACGTCCAACAGCGGGTCTTCGCCGACGGGATCATGCGGGCCTTTGGCTCGACGCTGTTTCCCGTCGGTGCGGCCGTGCTGTACGACCGCGAGCGGCTGGTCTCGGTGTTCGACGACTACGAGGAGTCGCTGGGCGACGACCTGACCAACAGCGAGGACATCTTTCTCGGCTTCGCGTTCTCCGAGCGGGGCTGGGCGAACGTTCACCTCCACGACACCTACCTCCGGTCGGACGTCCCGGGGCTCCGGAAGACGTTCAAACAGAACTACCTCTGGGGGTCGGGCTATCTCCAGAGCGCCTTTTACTTCACGAACCTCACGTTCCGGTTCCGGACGCACTCGGTCCCCGCCGACGAGAAAAGCGGGGTGACGACCGACGGCGGCACCGACCGGGGCACCTCCACGTCCGCATCGACGGCGGTCACACGCGACGAGGAGATCGAATCGGACGACGAACGGGCCGAGAGGGAGCCGACCCCGACGGAGGACGACGGGTCAGAACTCGAGTCAGAGCGCGAACCGGACCGGAATCCCCCGGCACTGAAGCGGCCGATGGGGCGGCTCATCATCGCCCAGGTTCTCGACGGACTGTACCCGACCACGGTGTTCGTCATGCTCGCGCTCTCGGGACTGGGGTTCGTCGCTATCGACGCCGTCATGATATTGATGGTTCTCGAGTACCTCCTGTCGGTCGGGCTCGCGGTGATCACGCGGACGCGCCGGGTCACCCTCCTCAGGGGGCTCGTCCCCTTCGTCCTGATCCGGACGGTGGTCCTGCCCGTGTTGACCTACACCTACCTCCGGGTCGGGACGGACATCCTGCTCGGAAACCGCGACTGGCGGAAGTGATCGCCCGATGGAACCGGAGGATCGGGACGACCGGGCGGCGGTCAAGGCACTCCTCGACCGGGTCGGCGAGGACGGCCTCGTCCTCCCCGACTACGGAGAGTACTGTTTCGCCGGCGTTCCGGGTGCCTGCCTCGACCTGCTGGACGGCCGTCCGGACGGCGTCCCGTCGCTGCCCGCGGACGTGTTCGAGGGGATCGATCCGGACCCGATCGCGAACGTCGTCCTCGTCGTGATCGACGGCCTCAGCTACGACCGGTTCCGGAATGCCCGGGATCGCCTCGACGCACCGTTGCTCCCGGCGGTCGGAGACCGCGGGACGGTGACGGCGCTGACGTCGATCGTCCCCTCGGAGACCGCCAGCGCGATCCCGACGGTCCATACCGGCCAGTATCCGACCGAACACGGGCGACTGGGCTGGTGGCAGTACGTCGCGGGCGTCGGCCCGGTCCAGGCGCTTCCGTATCTGACGACCGACGGGACGCCCGTCCGGGAGGCCGTTCCGGACGCGCCCGACCCGTCGGCGCTCTCGGGGGCGACCCCGATCTACCCGCGCGTTCCCGACCGGATCTCGACCGGCCTGTTCGAACCCCACGAGATCAGCGACGGCCGACGGCACTTCTCGCGCGGTGCGGGGCGCTACACGGGGTACTCGACGCTTCCGGACCTCGCGGGGAGACTCCGTCAAGCCCTTCAGGGAACGCCGGGAGCCCAGTACCTCTACGCGTACGTCCCCACGATAGACCGGGTCTCCCACCGCTCGGGGCCGTGGGCGCCCGAAACCGACGCCGCGCTCGAGGAGCTGTTCGACGCGCTGTGGCGGGAACTCGTCGCTCGACTCGACGGCCGCGTCGCCGAGCGGACGCTGCTCGTCCTCACCGCGGACCACGGACAGATCGACTCCGGCGGGAACAACGTCGATCTCCGGGAGTACGTTCCCCTCTGGGAATCGCTCGCGACCGATTCCGAGGGAAACCGGATCCCGCCGGTCGGCGGGAGCAGGCAGCTACAGCTCCACCTCCGGGCGGGAGCCGCCGAGGGCCTCCAGCGACGGCTGCGGCGGGGGTTCGACTGTCGCGTCTTCGCGCGACCGGAATACGAGTCCCGGGAGCTGTTCGGGCCGACCGATCCGAGCGCGGTCTACGACCGCAATGCCCCCGACCTCCTCTGGTTTCCGTCGGGAGGGGGCGCGTGGTACGACGACGACTCGCTCCGGACGGTCGGGCTCCACGGGGGGCTCTCCCGGGCCGAGATGCTCGTTCCGTTCGCGGCGTTCCCCCTCGGTGCCGCCCGGGACCGAAACGCTCAATGAGGGCCCGGAGGACCGCAGTCAGCGGTCGCCGTCGAACTCGGTGTCGCCGCCGATCCGCGACGCCTGGGGGCCGTCCTGGTCCTGGTACTTCGAGCCGCGTTCGGCGCCGTAGGGCCGGTCGGCGGGCGAGGAGAGTTCGGTGAAGATCAGCTGAGAGATCCGCATTCCGGGAGAGAGCGCGACGGGTGCCGTCCCGAGGTTCGACAGTTCGAGCGTGATCTGACCCCTGTAGCCGGGATCGACGACGCCGGCGGTGGCGTGGACGACGACCGCGAGCCGGCCGAGCGAGGAGCGCCCCTGGACGTGGGCGATCAGGTCCCGGGGGATCTCGACGCGTTCCGTGGTCGTTCCGAGCACGAAATCGCCGGGATGGAGGATGAAGTCGTCGCCGTTTGCGACGACCGTCTCGCTGACGTACTCCTCGACCTCGCCCGCGCTGTCGGGGTGGATACACGGGATGTTCGTCCGGCGGAACTCGAGGAAGCGCTCGCCCAGGCGGAGGTCGACGCTCGCGGGCTGGATCTGGAGGGCCGGGTCGTCGATCGGTTCGATGGCGAGGTCGCCCTCCTCGAGTCGCCGGAGGATGTCCGCGTCCGAGAGGATCATGTCCCAACGACTCGGACGGGCGGGCGTAAGTCTTCTCTTCAGGCGAGCCCGAACAGGATCGAGACGACCGCCACCGCGCCCGCGGCGCCCGCTGCCGCCCTAACGGACAACTCCCGGCCGTGTTTCAGACCGTGGGTCCAGACGTACCACTGCCAGATCCCGAACGTGATCGCCAGGACGGCGCCGCCGGCCAACGGCTCGATCCCCTCGACCTGCCCGACGAGCGCCTCCGGATCCGACGACAGCGCCATCGTCCGGACCTGGTACCACCAGAGCCCGACCACGAGCGCCACTTCGAGGACCGTCGGTGCCATCCCCCAGCCGGCGACCGCGAGCGTGCGCCGGAACGAGCCCTCCCCGCCGGCCAGCCGGGAGACGACCTGGAGGGCGACTGCGGTGAGGGGCCAGGCGAGGAGAACGGAGAAGAAAAGCGCCCCCACGTTCCCCGGATCGGCCCAGGCGTCCCACAGCACCTCGCCGGTCTCGACCTCGATCCTCTCGGGTTCGTCACAGGCGTTCTGTGTCGGACCGTCCTCGCCCTGCTGTTCGCAGACCCAGTCGGGCACGTATGCGGGGTTGTCAACCGTCGTCGTTCCGGTGACCTCGTCGGCGAGCACCCACCCCATCGCCACGAATCCGGCCCCGCTGACCAGCGCGAGGACGACGACGACGGCGGCCGAACTGGCGAGCAGCCAGTCCCACCGTTGCCGATCGAAAAAGCGATCCGGGCGGACCAGAGGATCGATCGGTGACACGGATCGACGTTACGGCAGCGTTACAAGAAGGTTTCCCGGGCCGAGTGGCCACCGCTATAACCCTCGGGCCACCGAGTACGGCCATGAAACAGGCCATCGTCGCCCGGACCGACATCGGGATGGGGACCGGAAAGCTCGCCGCCCAGGTCGCACATGCCTCGCTGTCGGCCGTCGAGAAGACCGAGAAATCCGCGAGATCGGAGTGGAAGGGAAGCGGCCAAAAGAAGGTCGTTCTCAAGGGCGACGGCGAGCGGACCCTGTTCGAACTCGCCGAGCTCGCCGACCGGGAGGGGATTCCAAACGCCATCGTCCGCGACGCCGGCCACACCCAGCTCGAGCCCGGCACCGTCACGACCCTCGCGGTGGGACCCGCGGCCGACGACCGCGTCGATCGGGTCACCGGCGACCTCCCGCTTTACTGACCGGGCGACTCCCGGAGGTGTGCGTCGATGAAGGGCCAGGCCGCCTCGGGGTAGTAGCGGTGACCGCCGTCGCGGACCCGGAGCTGGCAGTTCTCGGGGGCACCGGCGGCGTCATAGATCTCTTCCAATCGTTCGAACGCCCGGCGGGTCGCCTCGACGGGAAAGATGTCGTCCTCGCGGCCGTGGACCGCCCGGAACGGCCGGGGCGCGATCAGTCCGGCGACGTCCCCCATCTCGCCGAGTTCGAGGATTCCGGGAACGTAGTTGCACGCACAGTGGGGAATCGAGCCGATCGAGTCCGCGAACGTACAGAAGTAGGAGACGGGGACGGCGACGTCGATCCGGTCGTCGACGGCGGCCGAAAAGAGCGTCACCGTCCCGCCCCCGGAGTTGCCGGTAACGGCGATGCGCTCCGTGTCGAGTTCGGGGCGGCTCTCGGCGAAGTCGAGCAGCCGCCGGAAGTCCCAGACCCGGTCGCCGACGAGCGAGCGGCCGACGAGCTGGCCGCGGAGCTGCATCGGCTGACAGCTCCGCCCTCCCGCGTGGCGGTCCTCGGGAGCCGCGAGCTCGCCGAACCCGCGCATGTCGGGGACGAGCGCGGCGTACCCCCGACGGACGGCCTGGAGCCCGACGTCGCGGCGTTCCTCCTCGACGTGGGCTCGCTGTTCGTCGGTCTCCGTGCGGCCGACGTACAGCTCCTTGCCGATCGGGGTGTGGCCGTGGACGGTACAGGCGACCGGGTACGGCGGCGAGCCCTCGTCCGGCACCAGGAGGTAAAAGGGAAGCCGAAAGCCGGGTTCGGTCCGGATCTCCCACTTCTGGCGCTCGTGGTCGGCCAGTTCGGTCGTCTCGAGGCGACGAGCGTCGAGGGCGACCTCCGCCCGGTCGGCGAACCCCAGCGTCTCGATCAGGTCGGCCCGGAAGGCCCGCTGCCAGTCGGCGACCGCCTCGCCGTCGTAGGCGTGACGGCGCTCGGACTCGCGAACGAGTCGGTCGGACCACCGGTCGAGCCGGAACCCGCTTCCGTCCATACCTCCGTCCTCGCGGGAACCGCCATCAACGCTTCGCCCGGGAGCCGACGCCCCGGTCGGCCCCCTGCTCGGGATCGGGCGCCTCGCTTCCCGTCCCCCACAGCGCCGCCCGAAGGTCGGTCCCCCGGAGGTGAGCGCCCAGCGAGTCGCCCTCGAAGTTCGGGCGGACGGCGAGGATCATCGTCGTCACGCCCAGGGAGAGCCCGACCATGCCGGCGACGAAGCCGCCGGCCACCGTCGCCTCGCCGACCCGCCAGGCGTCGGCCCGGACGAGCGTGGCCAGCCAGCCCGAACAGAAGAGGACGGCGCCGACCCCGGTGAACCAGGGGCGCCACCACGAGCCGTCCGGGCGGGTCGAGCGATGGAGGACGTAGATCAGGAGGGCGCCGGCGGCGAACTCGAGGGCGAAGACGGCGACCGGGAAGGCGAGTCCCGAGAGCGCCGGCACCGCGTCGGCGGCCGTCTCCCCGAACGCCGCCGCTGTGGCGTCGATTCCCAGCAGGGCCACCCGGAGCCAGGCCGCCAGCAGCGCATCGAGGAGGCGGACGGCCAGCCCGAGAACCGCGCTTTCGGCCCGGATCAGGAGGTCTGCGCCCCGGTCGAAAAGCGGGTTCGCCGCGAACTCCGCGAGGAAGAGGGCCACGAAGAGCGGGACCCCGAGGAGGAGCGCCCCCCTCACCGCCCAGCGTCGGAGCGCGTCCCGACAGGATCCAAAGACGCGGTAGGTCACCCAGAGCGCGACCAGAAACGGTATCACGGCTACGGGCCGCTGGGCGAGGATCCGGAACGTCGACTCGAGGAGCACGGTCAGTTCGTGGGGACGGTACTGGCCCCGTGAAGATAGGCGTTTCTCCCGGCCACGAGGTTCTCCCGTAAATAGCTACGGGGTCGGTACGCTCGCTGGAACCGCCCGGATCATTTACCCTCGATGATGGTCAAGATGGGCGTGATGTCCACCCACGACACGCCGGCACTCGGCATCTGCCCGGAGTGTGCGGCTGCGATCGCGCCCGCACGCGTGCTCATCGAGTACGAGCGTGGCGGGGGGGAGGTGACGGCGTTCGCCGAGTGTCCCGGCTGCCGGGAGGTGATCCGTCCGGTATGAGTTCGCCGATCCCGCGGCTGTTCCGGGCGGCGCTCGGGGGGCCGGCGTCCGGGGAGTTCCACGAGTGTCGGCGATGCGGAACGACCGTCGAGGGTGGGGCCGAGCGCTGTCCGCGCTGCGAGTCGGCGGAGATCGCGACCTACTTCCTGCAGTGACGCGGTTAGGGGCGGCCTCAGGCGACCCCTCGGAGTGCTCGGCCGGCGAGGACGACGACTGCCCCGGCGGCGAGCAGGAGACAGAGCCCGGGGAGAAACGAGCCCGTGAGGTCGCGGGCGGAGCCGACGAGGACGGGCCCGAGAAAGCCCCCGATCTCGCCGACGGCGAAGATGAAGCCGACCGCGGTCCCGGTCAGCCGCGAGCCGATCCCTTCCAGGTCCGGCGGGATCGCCCGGACGAGCGGCGAGACCCCGCCGGTACTGGCACCGGTCACGACGATGCCGGCGACCGCCACCGCGCCCGCATCGCCGGCGATCACGCCCGCCATTCCGACGACGACCCCGAGCCCGCAGCCGACCAGGGCGAGCCCACGGGCGCCAAAGCGGTCCGCGAGTTCCGGGATCGCCAGGACTCCGGCGACGTAGGCCGCGACGAACAGGCTCGTCGCCCGGCCGGCGACGGCCGGTGAGATCCCCCGGGACTCGAGGATCGTCGGAAGCCATCCCTGTATCCCGTGGTTGAGCAGGAGGTACATCGTCCCGACGGCGACGACGAGCCGGAGCTCCCGGTGGGAGAGCACCAGGCGGAGGTCGGCGACGACGGACTCGAGGGCGAAGCTGCCGCCGTCGGTCCCGTCGTCGATCCCGGCCGAAAGCGCGAGGGCGAGCCAGCAGACGCCGTAGCAGACCGCGACGATCCCGCTCCAGAGAAAGAGCGGACGCCACCCCCCGAGAGCAGGTCCCAGGACTGGCCGGCCGACGGCGAAGACGAACGCCGATCCAGCGGAGGCCCCGACCAGATAGATCGCCGACGGACGGCCGGTCTCCTTGGGGGCGAACAGGATCGAGACGAGCTTCGGGAGACCGAAGGTGATCGTCGTCGCGCCGACCCCGATCAGCAAGGAGAACGCGAGCAGCGAGGCGAAACCGGGCGAGAGACTCCGGCCGATCTGGCCGAACCCGTAACAGATCGCGCCGACCGCGATGATCCGTCCCGGGCCCACGCGATCGACGGCAAGTCCCGAAAACAGCGCCAGCGGGACGTACGTGAGCGGGACGGCCCCGGCGAGGATCCCCGCCTCGGTGCTCGAGAGCCCGACGTCCTCGATGATCGTCGGGAGGTACGCCGGCAGCGAGAACCAGATGACGGAGAGACAGGCGTAACCGAGCGTCGCGGCGACAACCAGCCCGTACGCCCGGCGAGTCTCGTCCACGGCAGACCCGAACGGGGAGGGAACGAAAAGCGTATGGAATGGGCGACGAGCCGAGAGCATCGCGGCCGGACGAACCCGGATCGCGGGAGGTCCTCGCCGGAAGCACCACCCTCATGTCAGTCCACCGAGTCGCGTACACATCGCGTGATAACCTGGCAGTACCGGCACACGGTCCTCCTCTCGTGTCTGCTCGCGTTCTTCGTCACCTACTTCGGCCGGCTGGCGATCAGCCCCGTCGTCCCCCTTCTGACGGCGGAGTTCGCGATCACGAACACGCTGGTCGGGGTCGCCCTGACGGGGATGTGGCTCGCCTACGGGCTCGCGCAGTTCCCGAGCGGGATCCTCGCCGACCGCTACGGCGAGCGTCCGGTCATCCTCGTGGCCGTCGGCGGGACGACGGTGATGGCCCTTCTGCTCGCGCTCGCGCCGGTCTACCCCCTGTTCGTCGCCGCCGCGGTCGCGCTGGGCGGCGTCGCGGGCCTCCACTACGCGGTCGCGACGACCCTGCTCTCGCGGACGTTCGACGACCTCGGCACCGCGGTCGGGCTCCACTCCGTCGGCGGTCCGCTGGCGGGACTGGTCGCGCCGGTCGCCGCCGCCGGGATCGGTGTTCGATGGGGATGGCGGCCCGCGGTCGCCTCGACGGCGGTCGTCGGGGTCCCGATCTTCGTCCTGTTCGCCCTCCGGGTCCGTCCGACGGAACCCCGGAACCCCGGAAAGCCGCTCCGGGAGAGCCTCGAGTTGGCCCCGCTGCTCGATCTCCTCGCGCGGCCCTCCGTCGCCTTTCCCCTCGCCATCGCGGTCGCCGGAACGTACGTCGCCCAGGGGCTACTCTCCTTTCTCCCCGCCTTCCTCGTCGGCTTCCACGGCTACACGGCGACCGCGGCCGGGGTCGCGTTCTCGGCGTTTTTCGTCGTCAGGACGGGCGGCCAGATCGCCGTCGGGCGCGTCTCCGACACCTACGGCCGGGACGCCGCGATCGCCGGCTCGATGGCCGCCGGCGCGGTCGGCCTCCCGCTGCTCGTCGTGGCAGGCGGGCTCGCCACCGTGGCGGCCGGAATCATCCTCGCCGGGCTCAGCTCGAGTTTCTTCTCGGCGATCGACCCCCGCTTTATGGACGCGCTCGGAGACGAGGACCGCGGGACCGGGTTCGGGCTCGTCCGGACGGTCTACACCGTCCTCGGTGCCGCGGGATCGGCCGGCGTCGGCCTCACCGCCGACCTCCTGGGATGGGGCGTCGCCTTCGCGACGCTGGGGGTGCTCCTGCTCGGCTGTTTCCTCGCGCTTGCGGCCAACCGCGTCCTCGCGCTCGGCTACTGAGCCTCGCCGCCGGTGCGGAGATGGTGGAAGACGTAGGTCTGGACCCAGCCCGCCTCACTCCCCCCGAAGCGCTCGCGGATCGCCCGCGAGGTGTCGGCGTAGGACCCCCGGTCGCAGTCGGGGTAGCGCTCCTCGATCGCAGAGCGGATCCAGGTGTCGAGGGGGACGGCCTCGTCGAACCCCAGCGCGAACAGACAGACGCAATCGGCGACCTTCTCGCCGACGCCGACGAACCGGGTGAGGTACTTCCGGGCATCCTCGTAGGGGAGGTCGCGGGCCTCTTCGGGGTGGCCCTCGCCGGCGGCGACCATTTCGGCGGTCCGGACGACGTAGGGCGCGCGATACCCGAGGCCGAGTTCGCGGAGTTCGGCCTCGGTTGCCGCCGCGAGGGAGTCGGGATCGGGAAAGGAGTGGTAAGTCATCCCATCGAAGACAACCTCCTCGCCGTAGGCCCGCGCGAGCGAGGCGACCATCGCGTGGATCCGCGAGACGCGCATCTGGGCCGAACAGATAAAGGAGATCAGCGTCGGGAACGCGGGATCGTCGACGAGTCGGAGCCCCCGATGGCGCTCGAACGCCGTCTGCACGAGCGGGTCTGCGGGTGCGCGCCCGGCGATCGCCCCGAGGTCGGCGTCGAGTCGCAGGAGGCGCCGGACCAGCTTCCCCGCGTCGGTCGTGGACTCCCACTCGAGAACCCCTTCGCGCTGGCGGACCTGGACGACGTTGCCGTCGGCGACGGTCGCGTACCACGCGCCGGGAGACCGTTCGCCGCCGTACATCGCGCCGTCCTCTCGGGTCCAGAGGTAGGTCTGGCCGCTCTCGAGGGTACAGTAGAGGTCGAGGCCGCCGGGGAGGTCCTCGATCGGGACGGCACCGGAGACGGGGTCGCCTGCCATGGTCGTCGTGTCGGGAGCGGTCGCTTTTGCCTTTCGGAACCCGGCGGCTCCCTCCAGAGGCCCGCTACGGCCGCTCTCGGGGCAGGGAGAACCTTCATACTGCCGGCGACGGTACTCCGGGTATGGACTGCAGGGTCGTCGTCGAGGCTGCCGTGCCGGTGTTCGACGTGGAAACGGAGGACGAGGCGATCCGCATCGGAATCTCGAAGACCGGCGAGATGTTGAACCCCGACCTGAACTACGTCGAGATCGACATGGGCACCCGAACCTCCCCCTCGGGCGAGGAACTCCCCCCGGCGTTCATCGCGGCCGACGAGGCCCTCGTCGCGCTCGAACTCGAGATGACCGTCTTCAACGTCGAACGCGAGGAACACGCCTCCCGGATCGCCCGCAAGGAGATCGGCCAGCGCCTCGAGAACATTCCCCTCGAGGTCCTCGAGGTCGAAGTCCTGGAAGACGACGACGGCGAGGAGGAGGAGACGAACGACGACGAGATGGGGGACGACCGCTCGGACGACGGTTCCGAGGACGCGGGCGACGACGGTGACGACGACATCCTCCCCGAGTTCGAGGACCTGGTCGAGTGACTCCGGTCGTTTCGGTCGGAAATCCATCCTTGCTACGGCGAAACGATCGACTCGCTTCTTTCGTTCCGGTCGGACCTGGAGAAGTCGGGGTCCCGGTCGGCGTCGGACGGCCCGGATCGATGGGGTCCCCGCACGGGTTGCTGTGCCGGCGGATCGGCCCGATTCCCGAGCGGTCGCGGCTGCTTCGATCGTGGCTGTGCTCGAAGGTGTGGCAGCCCGTCACGAATCCGGGGCAACCGTCGTGAACGGTCGAGTCTCGCCAGTAGGACGTGTGTTCGGACTGCGACGACGTCTCCTCGTTAGTCCGCGGTCGCGGCGACCGGTCGGGACTCGGCTTCGTCCATCTCCTCGGTGATGCCCGCCGCGAGCGCGAAAACAGCCGCCTTGTGGTCGGTCTTCGACTTGTGGATCGACGTCGGTCGAATGCCAAGGGAGTCGTACTCCTCTAAGTCGATCCGACAGTCGTCCCATGCCGCACACTGGTTCGATACCTCCGCAAGAAGCCCGTGAAGGTGGATGAGTTCCTGTTTCTTCATAACCATCCTCGCCTATCCACCGCAGGGTTATATTATTATCTTGAGCCTCGTTACCATACTGAGTCCACCGGAACCCGTTCATGTAACTCCGAGGACCGTTCTCGGCGCGGGCCGGTAGGAGAACCAAACGGGGTGAACGGTCGCAGAAAGGCGCGATTACGAACGATCCTGAACGATTTATGGTCGTATTTTGTCGGTGAACGGGGAGCTTCCGGGAGGGGTCGAACGACCGGCCGGACGGGGTTAGCCGAGTTGTTTCAGCGTCTGCAGATCGCGGTCGGTCCGGGTGAACTCGGCGGTCAGCCGCGAGGCGTGACAGTTCGGGCAGTGGAACAGCTCGGAGGCGCCCGGAAGCTCGCTCGGGCCGAGCTGCCAGTCTTTCGCACATTCCGGACAGAGGAGTTGTACGCTCGTTTCGTCCATGCTGCGTGTGTACAGACCACTAACCCAAAACGTTTCGCATCGCGGCGGGAGCGTCGCCACTCGCGGAGTCGCGTACGGCGTCGGCGAGAATTAAGGGCGGAGAACGATGGGTGCCGTCGTCGCGGTCGTCGGGTCGGTCATCTCAGGCCGCCGGGGCAGTCTCGGAGGCCTCGAGGAGCTCCTTGTAGCGGTTGCGGATGGTGACCTCGGAGATGCTCGCGACGCCCGAAACCTCGTTCTGGGTGACCTTCTCGTTGGTCAGCAGGGCGGCGGCGTAGACGGCCGCGGCCGCGAGGCCGACGGGCGATTTACCCGAGTGGACGCCCTCGTCGCGGGCGCTGTCCAGCAGGTCCCGGGCCATTCGCTCGGTCTCGTCGGAGAGATCGAGGTCGCTGACGAACCGCGGGAGGTAGCTCTCGGGGTCGGCGGGCTTGACCTCGAGGCCGAGTTCCCGGACGATGTAGCGGTAGGTCCGGGTGAGCTCCATCTTGTCCACGCGGCTCACCGAGGCGAGTTCGTCGAGGCTCCGGGGGGTGCCGGCCTGGCGGGCGGCGGCGTACAGGCTGGCGGTCGCGACGCCCTCGATCGAACGCCCGGGCAGGAGGTCGTCCTCCAACGCTCGGCGGTAGATGACGCTCGAGGTCTCCCGGACGTTCTCGGGGAGGCCGAGCGCGCTCGCCATCCGGTCGATCTCTCCGAGGGCCTGCTTGAGGTTTCGCTCCTTGGAGTCACGCGTGCGGAAGCGCTCGTTCCAGGTGCGCAGGCGCTGCATCTTCTGGCGCTGGCGGCTCGACAGGGACTTGCCGTAGGCGTCCTTGTCCTGCCAGCCGATGTTCGTCGACAGCCCCTGGTCGTGCATCATGTTCGTGGTGGGGGCGCCGACGCGGGACTTCTCGTCTTTCTCGCTGGCGTCGAACGCGCGCCACTCGGGGCCGCGGTCGATCTCGTCTTCCTCGACGACGAGCCCGCAGTCCGTACAGACGGTCTCTGCGTGTTCGTCGTCGGAGACGAGCCGGCCGCCACACTCCGGACAGTGCTCTTGCTCGCCGGCCTGTTCCTCTTCGGTCTCCTCGGTCCGGGCGTTCGTTCGCTCCGTTTCTTCGGTATAGCTCCGGGTAATGGTGTCAGTCATTGTTGGTCTGTTACTCGGGGCTCCCGGGTGGGTGAAACCAGAAGAACCCCGGACGCCCCAGCTAACATAGCGTAAGTCCGAAAGCCGTATAAATCTTTCGCCTCCATAATAAACGACTTACCATGTAGTTTATGAAGGTTTCGGCCGGCCCGGCGGTCGCCCGCCCGGAGTCGGCGCCTCGACCGTACATATCGCTTCCGGTCGTCAGACCGTAAAGAGGTGGCCCTCCTCGGGCACGTCGAAGAGCCCGATCCGCGCACCCGCGTCGAGCCAGGCGTGGCCATACGAAAAGGCCGCGAGGGCGTTGACGGGGTCACCCTCGGCCCGGAAGTGCCGTCCGTCCTCAAGGTAGGCCTCGGCCATCTCGTAACACTCCGTGGCGGCCTCGGCCATCGGCGTCCCGTCGGGGGGAGCGATCGCCGCCGCCTCGAGGGCCGCCTCGAGCAGTTCCCCGTAGCGGTCGGTCTTCTCCGAGAGGTCGGCCGGCATGGGTGGGGGTTCGCCCGTCGCCTAAACGCTCTGTCGGTTTCGGACAGGCGTAAGTAGCTGACCGTCCTGGGAGCCAGACGTTAGATGCGGGAGATTACGCTACTGGTGTCGGGAGAGGACGTCGAGGCGGTCACCGGCGTGTTGAACGACGAGAACATCGACTACGTGGCCGCAAGCGAGGAGGAAAACGGCTCCGACGCGATGGTCATCGAGTTTCCAATCCCGACAGAGGCGGTCGATCACGTCCTTTCGCGGGTCAGGGAAACGGGGTTCGACGACGGCGACTACAGCGTCGTTTCGACGATCGAGACCGCACAGACGACGAACATCGACGAGCTCGAGAAGCGGTTCGTCAGCGGATCCGAAACTGATGACTCCGTCGCCCACGAGGAGATCAGGTCGAAGGCCATCGGCATGACCCCCGGCGCCGGGACCTACTACGCGATGACGCTGCTCTCGGCGTTCGTCGCCACTGCCGGACTGCTGCTCGACTCGCCGGCGATCGTCGTCGGCTCGATGGTGATCGCCCCGCAGGTCAGTGCCGCGATGACGGGCACCGTCGGCACCGTGATCAACGACCGGGAGATGGTCGTCGACGGGCTCTCCTCGCTGCTCGGCGGGCTGGTCGTCGCCGTCTGTGGCTCGCTCGCGTTCGCCGTGCTCGTCCGCCACGGCGGCTTTTTCCCCTCGACGATCGACGTCTCGGCGATCCAGCAGGTGAACTCCCGGATCTCTCCGGGACTGCTCTCGACGGTCGTCGGCGTCTCGGCGGGTGCGGCCGGAGCCTTCGGCCTGGCGACGGCGCTTCCCGTCTCGCTGGTCGGCGTCATGATCGCCGCGGCCCTGATCCCCGCCGCGGCTGCCGTCGGCATCGGCGTCGCGTGGGGCGAGCCCCTCATCGCCCTGGGGGCGCTGGTCTTGCTCCTGACCAACGTCGTCGCGATCGTCCTCGCGGGCCTGGTCGTCTTCTGGCACCTGGGCTACCGTCCCGACGGCTGGAACGCCGGCCACCTTCGGGCGAACCTCAGGCGCGACCGGATCGGAACGATGCTGACAGCGGTCCTCGTCCTCTCGGTCGTCCTCCTCGCCGGCGGCGCCGTCCTCGGTCAACACGTCGCCTTCGAGAACGAGGTCCACGACGAGGTCCGGACCGTCCTCGCCGACGAGCGCTACGAGGACCTCGAGGTGGTCGGCGTCCGCGTGGAGTTCGAGGACCGGGGGCTCCTGAGCGAGACGAACGAGATCGCGGTCTCGGTCAGCCGTCCGGCCGACCGGGCCTATCCCGATCTGGCCGAGGCGATCGACGAGCGGGTGAGCGAGCGCTCCGGACGGGACGTCGCCGTCACCGTCGAGTACGTCGAACAGACCACCACCGAGAGCGGGGATCGGTAAGCGAGCCGACCCCGTCGTGTCTACCGGACAACGGTGGCGCGAGCGCAACGCGTATACGGCGCGTTTCCCTACACATGACCATGAGCGACCAGCCCCGGGTCGAGATCTACACCAAGGAGGAGTGTCCCTACTGTGAGAAGGCAAAGGACCTCTTCGACGCGAAGGGCATCGAGTACGAGGAGTACAACGTCACGGGCGACGAGGAGCGCTTCGAGGAGATGGTCGAACGCGCCGACGGCCGCAAGACCGCCCCCGAAGTGTTCGTCGACGACGAGCTGATCGGCGGCTGGGACGAGACGAGCGCGATAGAGGAGACCGGCGAACTCGACGAGAGACTCGGGATCGAAACGGAGGACGACGGAGAGGCCGAGCACCGAACGCTGCTCGTCGCGGGAACGGGGATCGCGGGACTGACGGCGGCGATCTACGCGGCCCGCTCGAACAACGAGCCGCTGGTAATCGAGGGCGACGAGCCGGGCGGACAGCTCACCCTCACCACCGACGTCGCGAACTACCCCGGCTTCCCCGAGGGGATCGGCGGCCCCGAACTGGTCAACAACATGAAAGAGCAGGCGACCCAGTTCGGCGCCGAGCTCAGAAACGGGATCATCGACGACGTGGACGCCTCGAGCCGGCCGTTCCGCGTCGAACTCACCAACGGTGACGTCTACACCGCCGACGCCGTGATCGCGGCCTCGGGGGCGAGTGCGCGCACCCTCGGGGTCCCCGGCGAGGAGGAGCTGATGGGCTACGGGCTCTCGACCTGTGCGACCTGTGACGGCGCCTTCTTCCGGGACGAGGACATGCTCGTCGTCGGCGGCGGCGACGCCGCGATGGAGGAGGCCTCCTTCCTCACGAAGTTCGCCGACACGGTCTACCTCGTCCACCGCCGCGAGGAGTTCCGCGCCGAGGACTACTGGATCGATCGCGTCCAAGAGCAGGTCGAGGCCGGCGACATCGAGATCATGCGAAACACCGAGCTGACCGAGATCCACGGCTCCCAGGAGGAGGGCGTCGATCACGTCACGCTGGTCACGAACGACGCCGGCCATCCCACGGACCGCCTGGACGACCCCGAGACCGAGGAGTTCGCGTTCGACGTCGGCGCCGTCTTCTTCGCGATCGGCCACACCCCGAACACGGAGTATCTCGAGGGGACCGGCGTCGAGACCGACGAGGAGGGGTATCTCGAGACGCGTGGCGGCGAGGGCGGCGGCCAGACCGAGACCCACGTCCCCGGCATCTTCGGCGCCGGCGACGTCGTCGACTACCACTACCAGCAGGCCGTCACCGCCGCAGGGATGGGCTCGAAGGCCGCCATCGACGCCGACGAGTATCTCGAGGACTTGGAGCGAGCCGAGGAGAGCGCCGAGAGCGAAGCCATTGCGGCCGACGACTAGACGGCTGGTTTCGGCGCTGCAGGCGGATTCGACGGGCCGTCGCGAGACGTGAGCTACAAGGGCTTCCTGATCGAACGGCCGGCATGGACCTCCAGGACCTCGCCGACCGGCTCGACGACGAACTCGGGACCGCCGACTACGCCGACGTCGACGCGAGCGCGAACGGGCTCCAGGTGGGCCCCGGCGAACGGGAGGTCAAGCACGTCGCCTTCGCCGTCGACGGCGTCGGAGAGACGTTCGAGGCGGCGAGCGAGGCCGGCGCCGACGCCCTCGTCGTCCACCACGGGCTCTCCTGGGGCGGGTTCGAACGCGTGACTGGCCGGACCTACGACCGGATCGCGGCGCTCGTCGAGGCCGACCTCGCGCTGTACGCCTCCCATCTCCCGCTCGACGGCCACCAGGAACTCGGCAACGCCGCCGGCGTCGCGCGTACGCTCGGCCTCGAGGAGCGCGAACCGTTCGGCGAGCTCGGGAGCCAGTATATCGGCCAACGGGGTACGCTCCCGGAGCCGCGATCGCTCAAGGAGATCGTGAGTCGGTTGAACGACGAACTCGATACCGGCGGCGAGCCGGTTCGGAGCCTCGAGTTCGGCCCCGAGGAACTCCAGCGGGTCGCCGTCGTCACCGGCAGCGGCGTTGACTGGCTGGACGAGGCCGAGGCCGGGGGCGCCGACGTGTTGATCACGGGCGAGGGCAAAGGGAAGGTCTACCACGAGGCCCGGGAGTCGGGGGTCTCGGTCGTGCTCGCGGGCCACTACGCGACCGAAACCTTCGGCGTGCGCTCGCTCGCGGACCTCGTCTCGGACTGGGGACTCGAGACGACGTACGTCGACGCTCCGACGGGGCTGTGAGCGCAAGTCGAGCCAGTCACCGGGCGGATCAATTCGAGTGCCGTATCCGTACCCGAAGGTAGGAATTCGTTACCGGGACGGGGGTCGCTGCTCCGACAGGTCAGGGACGATCTCGGTTCGGGATGGCGAACGGACACCCCTGAGATGGCAGTCGCTAGCGGCTGATACTCCTGAACTAACAATAGTCAGGGGCCGAGGACCGTCCTCCATCCCTCGGACGACCGCGAGGGAGCCACCATGACGGACCGAAAACGACTCACTCGACGGGACAGCCTCAAAGGAATCGCCGCGGCCGGCACGGTGATCGGCGGCGCGACGCTCGGGCTCTCGACCGCGATGGCCCACGAGGAGGGCGACGAGAAGGAAAGCGACGAGCACGGAAACGAGACGGACGAGGACGGCAACGACGACGGCAAGGGAGGAAAAACGGACGACGGGAAAGACCGCGACGGCAAAGACGGCCGGAAGAAGGACGGAAAACGCGGCAAGAAAGACGCCGGGAAGGGCGAGAACGAAAAGGAGTACGACGAGAGCGACGGCAGAGACGACAACGGCAAGCACGACGACAAAAAGGGCCGGAAAAAGAGCGACGGGAAGAAGGACGACCACGGAAAGGACGACGAAAAAGACGGCAAGCACGACGAGAAAGACGACCACGAGAAGGACGGGAAGAAAGACGACCACGAGAAGAAAGACGACGGCAAGCACGACGGAAAAGACGGCACGTACGACGACGACGACGACGAGAAGGACGATCACGGAAAGGACCCCGCCAAGCGGATCGACCTGGCCCCGGTGTGCTACGAGTCCGGCGCGAAGAAAGGCAACGAGAAGTACGGCACATTCCGCGTCGAGAACCACGGCAAGCAGGACGTGAAGGTCGGCTGGAAACGCCACTGCGACGGGAAGCGAGACTACATGGCGGTCGCCGCGGGCAAAAAGGAGTGCTTCCGGGTCGGCCTCGGGAACTCGGGAACGGCGACGGTGTCGCTTTACTACGACGGGAAGAAGATCGCCACCGCGGACGCGGAGACGGATATCGGCTGCGACTGCAAGGACTGATCCCGACTGATCCGGCGGCTCGTCGGTTCGGGCGACCAGTCCCTCGCCGGGACCGATCGCGGCGTTGAAGCCCCCGGCGGTTTCATCCTTCGACATGACCCACGACGGGACGGGAGACCGGGAAACGTTCTCCCACGATCCGGTCGGCCACGCCGAGGCTCGAGCGGGGATGACGGTCGGCGACCTCGCCGACGAGTACGGGGCTGCGGGCCTCGGCGCGACCGACCTCCACGAGGCCGTCTCCATTACGGAGGCGATGTTCGACGACGACGTGAGCGTCTTCTTCGGGCTCGCGGGGGCGATGGCCCCTTCGGGAATGCGCCGGATCGTCTCGGATCTGATTCGTGACGGGTACGTCGACGTCCTCGTGACGACGGGCGCGACGCTGACCCACGACTCGATCGAGGCCATCGGCGGCAAACACCACCACGGCGAGGTCTGTAGCGAGGGCAAGACCGAGCGCGAACACGACGAGGCCCTGCGTGAGGAGGGCGTCGATCGGATCTACAACGTCTACCTCCCACAGGAACACTTCGCCGAGTTCGAGAGCCATCTCCGCAGCGAGGTGTTCCCCGAAGCCGAGGGGACGGTCTCGATCGAGGAGTTGACCCGCGAACTCGGGCGAGCGAACGCCGTGGTCAACGACCGCGAGGACGTCGCGGAGGACCCCGGTATCGCCGCCGCAGCGTACGAAAACGAGGTCCCGATCTACTGTCCGGCGATCCAGGACTCGGTGCTCGGCCTCCAGGCGTGGATCTACTCCCAGACCAACGACCTCACGCTCGACGCCCTGGGGGACATGACCTCGCTGACCGACCGGGCGTTCGAGGCCGAGGAGGCCGGCGCGTTCGTCGTCGGCGGCGGCGTCCCGAAGAACTTCACGCTCCAGACGATGCTCGTCACGCCCGGCGCCTACGACTACGGCGTCCAGCTCACGATGGACCCACCCCGGACCGGCGGGCTCTCGGGCGCCACGCTCGACGAGGCCCGGTCGTGGGGGAAGTTCGAGAAAACGGCCGAGAACGTCTCGGTGTACGCCGACGCGACGATCACGCTCCCGCTGGTCGTCGCCGCGGCCCGCGAGCGCGTCGAGTCCTAATAGGTGCTGTAGGTCGCCGACCCCACCTCGACCCGGACGAACTCGTTGTCGCCGTAGGAATCGGCGCTCGCGCCGTACTTCTCGTTGATCCGGGCGATCGCGGCCTCCGCTTGCTCCCTCTCTTCGACGACCCGCGCAGTGCCACGCAGGGAGACCATCCAGCGGGCGTCGCCGTCCTCGTCGTGCTGGACCGAGAGCGCGATCCGGGGGTTCGCCCGGACGTTCTCGAGCTTTCGGCCCCCGATCGAGAGGTCAATAGTTCCGTCCTCGTATCGGTACCACACCGGGGCCACGTGCGGGCGATCCTCCACCGAGGTCGCGAGGTGGGCCATCAGCGGTCGGCTCTCGAGCAATCGCTCGGCCTCCGGGGGGACGCTCATGGGCGACGTACGGTGAGGACGGCCAAAGCGGTTTGGCCCGGTGGTCAGTACCCCGACCGAAGCCGGGCGGCGTCGAGAGCCAGATAGTGGACGGCGGCGCCGGTGAGGCCGCTGTCGGCGATCCGCCGGCCGGAAGTCTCGACTAAGACTTCGGGACAGTAGCCGGTCGGATACCGGCTGGCGAGCCGGCGGCTGTAGGCCGTGTCCTCGTTGCCGACGTTGGGGAACCCGCCCGACGCCTCGTAGACCTCCCGGCGGACGAGGAGGTTGAATCCGGGGAGGATCGGCCGCGAGAGCCGGGGAAAGACGTGGTTGATGGTCGCTTCCATCAGCTTCGCTCGCCAGGGACCCGTGATCCGACACCGCGAGGAGGCGGCCGCGAGCCCCTCCCGGTGGGCGAAGCCGAGCAGTTCGGTCAGGTAGTTCGCGCGGAGTTCGGTGTCGGCGTCGACGAACGCGAGCCACTCGCCGTCGGTCTCCGTGGCCCCCTGGTGGCGGGCCGCACCGATCCCCGTTCCCTCCTGGGCCACCAGTCGGGCGCCGGACTCGCGGGCGATTTCGGGGGTTCCGTCCGTGGAGCCGCCGTCGACGACGAGAGTCTCGTAGACGTAGTCAGTATCGAGGTCCCGGATGCTTCCGAGAGTTTCCCGAACGTAGTCGGCCTCGTCGATCGCCGGGACGACGAAGCTCACGTCGGGTGGGTCCGTCCGCGCCATCCCTCCCGATTCCGACCTCGAGGGTCTTAACCGTCCGTGCTTTCGGCCCGCAGGCGGGTTACAGCCACTCCGGATGCGAGGATGTCTCCTCCTCGACGCCTCGCCAGGAAACGGCGGGTTCCCACCCCAGCAGCTCCTCGGCTTTCGCGTTCGAGAAGGCCGACTCGTCGCCCGAGAGCCCGTGGTCGGCCGGGAGGTCGTGACCCGTCGCCTCGATGAGCTCCGCCGTCGGGTGGCCGAGGTGGTTCTCGTCGGCGGTACAGCAAAAGATCTCGTGGCCCGGCAGGTCGGCCGCGAGCGCGGCCTCGGCCATCCGGGCGACGTCCCGGACGTCGACGTACGACCAGAAGTTCCCGCTGAGTTCGGCCGAGGAGAGGTCAAAGCCCTCGCGCTGTGGGCGGGCGCGGTACTCGCCGGGGGTGTAGATCGAGGTCGGACGCAGCGTCGTGACGGACACTCCATAGCGGCGGGCGACCATCGCCGCGATCTCCTCGCCGGCCGCGTTCGAGGTTCCGTACGGGTCTTCGGGTCGGAGCTCCGTCCCCTCGTCGATCGGCAGGTCGTCGGGCACCCAGGGCTCGGCGGCGAACAGGGGTCCGTACACCGCCTGCGAGGAGGTCCAGACGACCTCCGCGTCGGCCCGCCCGGCGGCAACGAGCGTGTTGTACGTGCTCATGACGTTGTTCTCGTAGACCCGCGTCCCCGGATCGTCGAGCGGGCCCGAGATCGCCGCACAGTGGATTACCGCGTCGGGGTCGATCTCGTGGATC
Source organism: Saliphagus sp. LR7 (assembly GCF_003344565.1). Classification (NCBI taxonomy): domain Archaea; kingdom Methanobacteriati; phylum Methanobacteriota; class Halobacteria; order Halobacteriales; family Natrialbaceae; genus Saliphagus; species Saliphagus sp. LR7. The sequence goes on from NZ_QPND01000001.1 coordinate 154,147, forward strand.
GTCTCCCAGGTCGGTCCCTGCTCGGTGAGGTCTACGCTCCGAAAGTGGGCGTTCGAGCGGGTCCCCTCCGGCAGATTCAGGTCGAGCCCGACGACCTCCACGCCGTCGTCGGCGAGCCGATCGGTCACCCACGAGCCGACGCTCCCCGCCGCGCCCGTGACGACCGCGGTCTCGATAGCGTGATCGAACTCGCTCTCGCCGTCGTCGGCCTGCGTGTTCGCCATACGCGGGGGCTCGCGCCGGACCCACTAAAACCGTCCCGATGTGGGTCGTCCCCGCTCGAGCGGGTCGCAAGGGTCTTTGGCCCGACGACGGTAGATCGGGGTGGCCGATGACGAATCATCCGCTCCGAGCCGGACTCGGCATCCGGTCGTGACGAGCCCTATGAGTGCCGAGGCCAGCTTTCAGGCACCAACTCGAGATCAGGGGCGATCGAGAAAGAGAGTGAGGTGGCTGACGATGGTCCGACTCTCCAGTCCGCCCGCGAGTGCACCCGAGAGGACCCCGATAGTGCTGATGAACGCGCCGGTCCGGACGAGGTCGGCGAGCCCGACCGAGGGATCCTCCAGGCTCGGCCAGTTTCCCATCAGGTTCGGCGGGAAGACGACCAGTTCGATGACGAGGATGATCGTCCAGACGAGCGTGAACAGGCCGGCCATCGCCAGCACGAGGACGAGAAAGACCGTGACGTTGACCAGGGCGGTGTGTTCGGTGACGATCCGGTGGCGCTTCCGAGGGAACTGGAGGTTCTGGGCGAACAGGAGATAGAGCGCCGCGACGAGGACGCTCGTGGCGGCGAACAGCGCTGCGGTCGGGTTCCCCATGTGGAAGCCGACGTCCCAGGACTCGGCGCTGAAGACGATGACGAGCGTCGGGGTCACCGCGGCCGTCGAGAGCTTCGGCAGCGAGAGGGGAAGCAGGGGTGCCCGGCTGTCGAGGAGGGCCCGACCGACCATGCGGGAGTTCCGGACGGCGCTTCCCGCGTGGAAGGTGAGACGGGCAAGCGGTCCCCGCGGGCGGGTTTCGGACGCGGGGATCTCGCCGGCGAGCCGGTGGAGGGAGGCCTCGACGTCGGCGTCGAAGGGGGGAACCTCTCGCCGGTCCGGGTCGAACCGGAACCGGTCCATGACGCCGCCGCCCTCGCGGTGGCGGGCCCCGAGGACGTGTCCGACGAGGTGGACCACGAGCGTCGCCGCGTTCCAGCGGACGGGCGCCCCATCGAGGGCGTAGCGCGGTCGGCCCCGCCGCGCACGCCGGAGGAGCCGGGTCGAGACGACCGCGACCCGCGAGAGCGGCGACGCCAGCCCGGGGACGACCCGCTCGCGCCGCGAGATCAGCGGGACGTCCGTTACGACCACCACCGCGTCGTAGGGGCCCTCGACCATCCGGTGGGTCGCACGGTCGAGGAACTCCGAGGGCCGGCGCCGGTCGTGGTCGGCGAGGCGCGTCGAGTCCTCGAGGTAGAACCGCCAGGTGACGTCCGTCGCCGACGCCAGTTCCTCGACGGCGTCTCCCGCTGCCCGCCTCGCGAACGACCGGAGGGCGTCGGGGTCGGTGTCGGGAGCGTGGGCGACGACCACGCCGACGTCCACTCGCAGGTCGATCGCCCCCTCGCACTCGGCGGCCACCAGTTCGGGGTCCTCCGGGCGCTCGCCACCGGACGGGCGTTCCGGGCGAGCCGGGGGGTTCGAATCGTCCGGACGCTCCGGGCGGGAATCGGCCATCACCGACGACGTTCCTCCCGGACCCACTTAAGGTCCGCCGGGGGAGACACGCGCGGGTCGCCGACGACACGGGCCCCATCGCCGGAACGACAACACGTATCACCGACGGGATTGACCGGTCGGCCATGGAGTACACCACCCTCGGGAACACGGGCCTCTCGGTGAGCGAACTCTGTCTGGGCTGTATGAGTTTCGGAAGCAGGGAGTCGTGGATGTTGGACGAGGAGGAGAGCCACGAGATCATCGATCGGGCGATCGACCTCGGGGTCAATTTCTTCGACACGGCGAACATGTATTCGGGCGGAGAAAGCGAGGAGATCCTGGGTTCTGCCCTCGAGGGCTACGATCGCGAGGAGTTCGTCGTCGCAACCAAGGTCCGGTTTCCCTCCGACACCGACCACCCGAACTCGGCGGGGCTCTCCCGCAAGACGATCGGGACGGAACTCGAGAAGTCCCTCGGGAGGTTGGGGATGGACACGGTCGACCTCTACCAGATCCACCGCGCCGATCCGGAAACGCCGATCGAGGAGACCCTCCGGGCGCTCGACGACGCGGTCCGCCGGGGCCAGGTCCGGTATCTGGGGGCCTCCTCGATGTGGGCCCACGAGTTCGCCGAGGCGCTGTACGCGAGCGACCGGCTGGACAAAGAGCGGTTCGTCTCGATGCAGAACCACTACAACCTCGCCTACCGCGAGGAGGAACGCGAGATGCTGCCCCTCTGTGATCGCGAGGGCGTCGGCGTCGTCCCGTGGGGACCGCTCGCCCAGGGCTTTCTGGCCCGGCCCCACGAGGACCACCGGGCGACGACCCGCTCGGATCCCGACAACAAACACGATCCGGGCGACGTCTACCACGAGGGCGGCGGCCACGAGATCAACGAGCGCGTCGAGGAACTCGCCGACGAGAAGGGCGTCTCGATGGCCCAGATCGCGCTGGCCTGGCAGTACGGCAGTGAACTGGTCACCGCGCCGATCGTCGGCGTCACCTCGATCGATCACCTGGAGCAGGCCGTCGAGGCGATGGAGATCGGTCTCACCGAGAGCGACCGGGAATATCTCGAGGAACCGTACGAGCCGCTGCCGGTGTTCGGGATCTAACCTCTAGTCGCCGCCGACCCCCTCGAAGTATCGCGCTCGGCGTTCGTCGGTCGCGGGCGTCGTCACGAGCGAGACGCCGACGGTGAGTGCGAGCCCGATCGCCATCCCGACGACGCCGGGGGTCCACCCGGCGTACGTCGCCGGGAAGATCGCAGTAAAGAGGCTCGCGAGGTAGAACGTCTGGCTGGCGGCGATCCCGGCAGTGATCCCCGCGCGGGTCGTCCCCCGCCAGTAGAGTGCGACCATGAGGGGAAGTGCGAGCTGGGCGAAGCCACTGAAGGCGGCGTCGCCGATCTCGAAGAGAGTGGCAGGATTGTAGAGGCTCGCGACGAAGGCGGCGGTCGCGAAGAGAACGACGCCGACGCGGGCGATCAGGTCCTCCCGGCGGTCGGATATCGAGCCGTCGATAAACGGCCGGTAGAGGTCTCGGGTAAAATAGGAGGATCCCGAGAGCAACATCGAGTCCGACGAGGACATCATCGCGGCCATCGCGCCCGCGATCACGAGCGCGGCGAGCCAGGTCGGGGTGTATTCAGCGAGGATCACCGGCAGGACGTTATCGCCCGCAGGCACGGAGAGCTCGAGCCCGGCGGCCCACGAGCCGAGCATGAACGCGGGGACGAAAAGCAGGACACAGAGGATCGGCCACAGCGCCAGCGACCGTTTGAGGACTTTTCGGGAGCCCGCAGCGAAGAATCGCTGGTTGACCTGGGGAAAGAGCGCGACGCCGAAGCCGATCGTGATCGCCGTCGAGAGCATCCACTGGGGGGTGTAGAAGTCGCCGCCCAGCGAGAGGAAGCCGGCGGTTTCGGCAGAGTCGGCGAGGGTCGCGGTCGCAGCGGAGGGGCCGCCGATGGCGACGAGCACCCAGAGGAGCGCGACCCAGGTCATGACGAGCATGAACGCCCCCTGGAGGGTGTCGGTCCAGGCGATCCCGCGCATCCCCGCGAGGACGACGTAGACGATCATGAACAGGGTGATGAGCCCGGCGCCGACCGAGTAGGGTATCGCCCCCTCGGTCAGCGCCTCCAGGGCCGTGCCGGCACCGACCTGCTGGAGCATCACGTACGGAAAGAGCCAGAGGAGGCTGACGCCGGCGACGAGTCCCCGCAGGTACCGAGAGCCAAACCGGTCGCCGAGCATCTCGCCGACGGTGACGTAGCCGTACTGGCGGCCCAGGAGCCACTGTTTGTAGCCGATGACGTACCAGAGGATCGCGAAGACGATGCCGTCCATCAACCCCATGACGAGGATCCACTCGGGACCGTTCGCGTAGGCGATGTTCGGCCCCGCAAAGAACGTGAACGCCGAGAGCAGCGTCGCGAACGTCGTAAAGAGGAGGACGACGGTCCCCAGGGTGCGACTCGCGAGGTAGAAGTCCTCGGCGGTCCGGTCGGTCAGGCGGTAGGCGTAGACCCCGACGAGCAAGGCGAGGATCAGATAGCCGACGATGATCCCGACCTGGAGGGCGACGCTCATCGGGACTCGACACCCCGCTCCGTGTGGTCGGAGTCGCCGTCCGTCCCGTCGCCGGTTTCGATTCCGATTCCCCAGGCACGGTCGGCGAACAGCCGGAAGACCACCGAGGCGAGGAGCATCCAGCCGACGTGCCACCAGAGCCAGACCGGCAGGCCGGCGGCGGTCGTCTCGACTCCCCAGAGGAACCAGGGGATCGCGAGGGAGACGAGGACGACCGCCACGGCGATCCAGCCCGCCAGTTCGAGGCTACCGTGGTTCATGACCGGGCTTGCCGTGGGCGGGTGGTAACGCTTTCCATCCCGGCAGCCGTCCAGTGAGGACGGTGAAACGCCCGTTTTCCAAGGTGAAACGGCGATTTCAGGTAGCAGAAGGGATTATACGTGTCGCTTCGAATGACCGACCTGAGATGGCCCGGCTGTTCCCCCTGCGCTCGGAGACGCCGGAGACCGACGACCGACCCCGCGTCGTCGACCTCGAGGGCGAGGACGCCGACGCCGTCTTCGGGGCGCTGTCCTCGACGACGGCCCGGCGGATCTACGGCCACCTGGCCGCAGAGCCCGCGACGCCGAGCGACGTCGCCGAGGCGGTAGACACCTCGATCCAGAACGTCCGCTACCACATAGAGAGCCTGGAGGAGGCGGGGCTGATCGAGGTCGTCGATACTTGGTACTCCTCGCGGGGCAACGAGATGAGCGTCTACGCGGCCAGCGACGGCCCGCTCGTGGTCGCGGCCGACCGCTCGCGGGCGGACCGGCTCCGGGAGGCCCTGTCGCGGTATCTCGGCGGGCTCGCGGTGCTCGCGGGCGCGAGCCTGTTCGTCCAGTACGGCCTCGAGCGACTCGCCTCGGCGATGGGGTTGTTGGACTCGTCGGGTTTTGGCGGCGACGACGCCGGTCCGGAGGACGCCTCGACGGACGGAGACGACGCTGGCGAGGACGGCGGTACCGAAGGGGACGACGCGCGCGAGACCGAGGCGGCCGACGAGGAGGACGCCCTCGAGGAGGAGGGTGCTGGGATAGAGGACGTGGGAGGGGCGAACGAATCGAGCGGCAACGACACTGGCGGCGTTGACACCGGCGGCGGCGCGAACGAGACCGGCGGCGTGGACGACGGTGCCGACGCGAACGCGACCGGTACGAACGAAACGGGCACTGGCGGGGCCGACACCCCGACGCCGACCGAGACGTCCACCCCGACGGAGACGCCAACACCGACCGAAACCGAACCGGTCGGCACCGGGACGCCCGCCGACGGGGTGCCGGAGGCGGCCGACGCCGTCCTCGGTGCGGTCCCGCCCGGCGTCCTCTTTTTCCTCGGCGGGTTGTGCGTGCTCACTCTGGTGACCGTCTGGTGGTACCGCAGGCCCTACTGAGACCGACCGGGAGGTCAACAGGTATTTGCACGTAACGTCCGTACGAGTATCCAATAGATCGCCGGCGCGGGCCCGCGCCGGTCCCCCGAGAGGGGTGGTTCCATGGAAGACACGTCGAAATACCTCATTCACGCGGACGTCACGGCCGACGGGGTCGTCGAGCGAAGCGACGTCGTCGGCGCCATCTTCGGGCAGACCGAGGGGCTGCTCGGCGACGAACTCGACCTCCGGGACCTGCGCCACTCCCAGAAGGTCGGCCGGATCGATGCCGAGATCGAGAGCACGGAGGGCCGTTCGAGGGGGAAAGTCACGATCGCGACCAGCCTCGACAAGGTCGAGACCGCGACGCTGGCGGCCTCCCTCGAGACCATAGACCGGGTCGGCCCCTGTCGGGCCGAACTCACGGTCCGCGAGATCGAGGACGTCCGCGCGGCGAAACGAAAGCAGGTGGTAGACCGGGCGACCGAACTCCTCCGGACGGGGTTCGACGACACCGTGATGAGCTCCGAGGAGATCTTAGCGGAGGTCCGACAACACGTCAGGGTCGACGACGTCACCGAGTACGAGGGGTTGCCCGCGGGCCCGCGGGTCGAGGAGGGCGACGCGATCATCGTCGTCGAGGGGCGGGCGGACGTCCTCACGCTTCTGAAGTACGGCATCAAGAACGCGGTCGCCGTCGAGGGGACGAACGTCCCCGAGGCCGTCGCGGCGCTGTCCGAGGAGCGGACGACGACGGCCTTCCTCGACGGCGACCGCGGCGGCGACCTCATTCTGGAGGAACTGACCCAGGTCGGTGACGTCGATTACGTCGCCTTCGCGCCCGAGGAGCGCTCGGTCGAGGAACTGGGCCACCACGAGGTGTTCACCGCGCTTCGCAACAAGACCCCCTACGACGCCGTCGCCGAGGAAAGCGCCCCCAGGGAGGTCGCGGCGACCGACGGGAGCGCGACCCCGGCACCGGCACCCGATCCGGCGCCGACCCCCGAGTCCACCGGAGAACCGGAGCGGCCGCCGGAACCGGACGGCGCGAACGTGGGATCGGGAAAGGGTACGGCCACACCCGGCGAGGAAGGAACCGACACGGACGGCGACGGGGACGACTCCGGGGGCGGCCCCGCCAGGACCGTCTACGACCACGCCACTGAGATCGTTCGCGAGGGAACCGGCCGGGTCCGGTACGTCGACGACGCCGGGACGGTCATCGCGGAGACCGACGCCGGCGAGGCCTACGACCGTCTCGAGGGACTCGAGACGGTCCCCGAGACGGTCGTCGTCGACGGCGTCGTCGATCAGAAGCTGGCGGACCTGGCGGCCGACCGGGGAGTCGCCCGGATCGTCGGCCGGTCGCTGGGGGAGTTCACGAAACGCCCTACGGCCGTTCGGCTCCACTCGATCGCCGACGTCGCCCCGGAGAATCCTTAAAACACGAACACCGCGAGGGCCCCGACGAGAGCGCCCGAGAGCGTCGCGAGGAAGTTGACGCCCTGGTTGCCGACGGCTCCGCCCTCGATCGTCGCGCCCAGCAGGCTGTCGACGGTCATCCCGACGACGCCGGCGACGACGACGACCGCCGCGCCGGCGCCCCCGACGGTCGGGAAGAGCGCGTAGACGATGCCGGCGACGGCCGCCGCGCCGGCGATCCCGGCGAGTTCGCCCTGCCAGGTGACGGCGCCGTCGGTGCCCGGATCGACGGGCTTCAGGGTCGTGATCAGCCGGGGCGTATCGAAGACGCCGCCGACCTCGCTCGATAAGGTGTCGCTCAGTGCGGTCGCCAGCGAGCCGGCAAAGGCAAAGAGGAACGGGTCGGGCGGGACGGGAAGGAGGTCGGCAGAGCCGGCGGCGTAGCCGAGGACGGCCGCAAGCGCGACCGCGGAGTTCGCGAGGACGTTCGAGCTTCCCCGGGCGCCGTCGTTTTCCTGTGCGATGCCCCGGCTTCGCTTCTCCTCGTAGCGGAACTTCGTCGAGACGCTGCCGATCCCGAAGAACGCCATGAGGACGGCGAACCAGCTGTATCCCCCGAGGACGATCGTCAGAAGCGCGAGCAACGTTCCGGTGAGCATGCCGGCGACCGATGCCGCGCCCAGGGCGACGGCGGCGTAGCCGACGGCGGCGGTAACCGCGAGCGCACCCGCGATCTCGACGGTGCCGACGACGGGCTCGAAGCCGGCGAGCAGCCAGGCGAGCAGGCCGACGGCGAGCATGACGATCGGGTCGTCGTAGGGGGTGAGCACGTCCCGGAGGAGCGCCCCGAGCAGGCCGGCGCTCGTGGCGACGAAGACGACCAGCGGGAGCGCGGGCTCGACCGGGGCGGCGAGGAGCCACCGCGCGAGGGTCTGGCCGGCGACGGCCGCCGTTGCCCCCCCGAGACAGAAGGCGACGGCAGGGGCCACGTCGCGGTCGGTCCGGTCGCCGGCGGCGACCGCCGCGAGGTTGCCGTAGCCGACGAGGACGACGGCGGCGACGAAGACGGGGATCGGGAGCCCGAAGGCGGCCGCGAGCAGGCCGAGGGCGGCCGCCGCGAGGACGAACGTCGCGAGCCCGTAGAGGCGCTCGTCCTCGTAGTCGCCAGGATAGGCAAAGAGATCGAACAGCGGGCCGTCGCGGACGGCGATGACCCCGGCGAGAACGACCGCGGCGATCGGGGCCGCGGGCGCCGGGCCGACGAGCGGGACGGCAAGCGAGAGCGTCGAGAGCGCGGCGAACGCTCCCGCCCGCCGAACGGTCGATGTCACGGTGTCGCTTCTTTCCGTGGGGGTTACTTAACTTCCCCTTTCCGTGAGTTTCGACCCGACCCGAAACCGGTATCGTTAGGATTCCGGGCCGGAACGGGAGACCGTGGGACTGTACGAACGCTATCTCTCGGTTCGCCTCCGGCGCCACGAGGGCGACCCCCCCGACCACGTCGCGCTCGTGATCACCGAACGCGACCTCCTGGAGCAGGGCGCCTACGGGACCCTCACCGACTTCTTCGAGTGGGCGATCGAGTACGCCGAGCGGGTGACGGTCTACGTGAGCGTCCTCGATGCTGCAGCGGTCCCGACGCTCCGCCGGGAGTTAGAGGGGATCGACGCCCCGCGAGCGGTCGCCGTCCGGGGACCCGACGACCGGACGCCCGCGTCGGCGCCGATCCAGATCGGGATCGGCCTCGGCGGGAAACACGAGTTCACGAGCGCGGTCGAAACGATCGCCGGCGGCGTCGAGGCCGGCGAGCTGTCCCCCGAGGAGATCGACGACGGCCACATCGAGGACCACCTCGTCTTCCCAGAGGAGCCCGACCTGGTGATCAAGACCGGCGCCGAACGGCTCTCCGATTTCATGATCTGGCAGTCGGTCTACTCCGAACTCTACTTCACCGACGTCAACTGGCGGGACTTCCGCAAACGGGACTTCCTTCGGGCCGTCCGCGAGTTCTGTAACCGATCGAGGCGCTACGGCGAGTAGGCGACACCGACGTCCGATCAGGCCCGGTCGGCCGTGACCACCGCCGCCGCGAACGCCTCCGCGGAGAGCCCACGCTCGACGACGAGCCGACCGTCATCGCGCTCACGGTCGAGAAGACCGTACTCCTCGAGTTTGGGGAGCGTGACGTGGACGAGTTCGATCCTGACGACGTCAGCCCGGACCGTGCTCTCAACCCGGAAGACAGCCTCGACGAGGCGATCGATGCCGACGACCTCGTTCTCGCGGAGGACCAGAAGCGTCGTCCGGACGCGGCTGTCGGCGAGCAGTCGGTACGCGTCGTCCGTCCCGATCCCCGTCCGGTCCCGGAACCGTTCGACGTCGATCGGGGTGGCCGTCGATCCCATTACCAACGGCAACTCCTGGTTATGTTATAAATATAACTCCATCCGCGGACCGCGGGCTACAGCCGGGGGGACTCCCCGCCGTCGGCGACGCGGGCCGAATCCGCGACGTCGCCCTCTATGTCCTCGGCATCGGGGCGTTCGGCGATCGGCAGCGAGTCCCGGAATCGGGCGAGGACCTCGCGGGCCTCGGCGAGTTCGGTCTCGCCGACCGCACGCAGGAGCGAAAGCGCCCGGCGGGCCCGGGTCCGGCGCCAGGAGGCCTCGCGGTGCTCGTACGTTCGAATGCCCCGAAGGAAGTCGGTCTTCGAGAACTCCGGCCAGTAGGGCGTACAGAAGAAGACGCCGGCCTCGTTGCCGTTTGCGTGCCAGGGCAGGAAGTTCGAGGTCCGCTCGTCGCCACCGGTCCGGATGATGAGGTCTACGTCCCGCACGGGGTCGTCGTACAGCCGCTGCTCGATCGTCCCGACGTCGATCTCCTCGGGAGCGAGCTCGCCCCGGTCGACGTCGCGGGCGACGCTCCGGGCGGCTTCCAGTAGTTCGGAGCGGCCGCCGTAGGCCAGCGCGATGTTGAGCACGAACCGGTCGTAGCCCTCGGTCCGGCTCTCCGCGTAGTCGACGACCTCCTGGACCCGTCCTGGAAGCTGGTCGATGTCGCCGATCGCGCGGATACAGACCTCGTTGTCGTGGACCTCATCGGCGTCGGCGAACTCCGAGAGCTTCTCACAGAGCAGATCGAACAGCGCCTCCCGTTGGTCCTCTGGCCGGTCGAAGTTCTCCGTCGAGAACGTATAGAGGGTCAGCTCCTCGACGCCGACCTCCTGGCACCACTCGAGGACCCGCTCGGTCGTCTTCGCGCCCGCATGGTGGCCCTCCGTGGGCTCGTCGCCGGATTTCCGGGCGTAGCGACGGTTTCCGTCTTGGATGACCGCGACGTGGGTCGGCGCTTTCCCGACCTCCCGGCTCAGCAGGCGCTCGTAGGCCGCGTAGACGCCCCGGCGAAGGCGACGTTTCATTCGTCTCCCCCATGCCAGCCGACGACCATGATTCTTGCGACTCGGCGGCCCCCACAGGAATCCCGACAGTCGATCACGGACACCGATCGTGAGCGCTATCCGTCCGGCCCGCCACCTCACGAGCATGCCCGACTCGATCGACGACGACCTCTACCGGCGGACACAGGCCCTGCTCGAGCCCGGCGAGATCGAACTCAACGGCGCGATCGTCCACACCGACTACGGCTCCGACGAGGAGGTCAAGATGATGCAGGCGACCATCGACGCCGGCGACGTCATCGCCGCAGCCGCCGGCCACGACCCCGCCGACTGCTACGTCTACTCGGGCAACGACGACACCGACTTCTCCTCGAACCAGCACCAGGGACGGACCTTAGAGGACGAGGCGTTCGTCTGGGAGTGCCAACAGTTGCTCCAGGAGGGGACCTTCGACGTCGTGCTCTACTACGAGGCGACGGCCGATCACGAGGCGATCCTGGAGGGGATCCGAGAGATGGGCCACGAGGTGACGGGCGTGGTTCCCGACGATCGGGTGGAGTAAGCGGTTTCGGCAGGTCGAAATATCGTTCGTCGCTGTAGGGTCGGAGGGATTGTGAACTACGCCCGAGAACCTGCTCGCTTCGCTCGCAGAACCTCGGTCTCGTTCAAATCCTCCTCGGCCGATTTCTGCTGCTCACGACGTTGTTCGCAGCAGAAATATGGGGTCGGAGGGATTTGAACCCCCGATCGACTGATATCTCCGGTGCGCCTCGGAACTCCAGAGGGTCATCACACCGACGGTGATCAGCCGCCGGATCAGTATATCAGTCTGGAGTTTCGTCCCGGGCGCATACCTCTGGAGTCAGTCGCCATTCCTGGCTTGGCCACGACCCCGCGTCCCTCCGTTGGGTGATCCCGCCTAAAGTGGTTTCGGTTCCCCCTACAGCCAGGGGGCGCGTTCCTCGCCGGAATCGCCGCCGGGATACGCCTCGTCGATCGCTCCCGACTCCCCCTCGCTCGCGCCGTCGGCGCCCATCTCCGGGCTCGCCTCGGGCTTCTCCGGAGAACCGCCATCGGCGGTCTCCCTCGAGCCGAACGGCCCGGTGACGGCGTCGCCGAGGTCGACGTCGCCGGGGTCGAAGGCGAACAGCGCGCTCACCGCGAGCACCGCCAGGGGAGCGTTTCCGAAGGGCATCCCGAGCACCGCAAGCGGGAGCAAGCCGAGCGCGACGGCGCTGCCGAACCGGAACCGGTCGAGGTCGACGTACGCCCGGAGGTACGGTCCCGAGAGCGAGAGCGCGAGCGCGAAGGTCACTGCGACGACCGCCGCGGCGGTCGCGTTGACCACGAGCGCGGTGTCGTGCAGGACCGCGAACTCGGCGCCCGAGGGATCGAGGCTCGCAACCAGCCCGAGCGCGATGATGACCGCCGAGCTGGGGAGGTAGTCGCCGATGGTCGCGCTCGCGGTCTTGGCGGCGACCGCCATGATGACGAGCGCGGCGAACCGTTCGAAGATCGCGATGTCGAGCACGCTCGCGATCGCGGGCGCCAGCGCGGCCTGGATCGCCGCCAGAACGATGAGCGGGACTCCCACGAGGAGGACGACGCCGGCCTGCTCGCGGGGCGTTCCGGTCATGTCCGCGAGGATGACGGCGACGGTGGCGCTGCCTCCGAAGATGAGCAGGCCGACCTGGACGGCCCCGACAACGGTGTCAAGGGCTCCCGAGAGAACGAGAGCAACGAAGATCCCGTCCACGAGCGGCAGGGCCATCACGAGCGCGAGCAGGCGCGCGTCGTTTCCCACGATCGACTCGAGGCGCAGCGCAACGGGGTGGCGTGAGGTGCTCATCGATGGTGGCGGGGGCCCCGTCTTTCGGGTCGGGCGGCTCCTCGATCGGGGTGGCTCCACGTCGCGGGGGCGAGCCAGTCCATCGACCGTGTGAAACCGCCCGTCGCTGCAAAGGGGGTGAACGTGCCCGTGAACGCTTTGGCGCCGCCGCTGGCGTCGCCGTTCGTCCGACCGCCGATGCGGGCATCGTTCGTTCCTGCAGCGAACATAATAGATCGCAACAGACTTGCGTCAATAAAGATTGCGTGAGACGCGCCCCCATCCGCCACGCGTTTGTCCTCGAAACAGAGGCCGACCGTCCGGAAACGGTCACCGATGAACGTATCCGATCACCGAACGTGGGGTTCGGTCCGTGGAACCCCCTCCCTCGCAACCCTTTTGAGGCGGGGTTCCACACAGTTTACATGGCGAACGATGTAGACGAGCCGTTTTCCTCGAAGCTTCGTGTCCCGGAGGCGCTCACCTTCGACGACGTCTTGCTCCGTCCCAAAGAGAGCCGGGTCGAACCCGACGAGGCCGATCTCGGCTCGCGGGTCTCCCGGTCGGTCGAGGTCTCGGTCCCGATCCTCTCGGCGGCGATGGACACCGTCACCGAAGGAGAGATGGCGGTCGCGATGGCCCGCCACGGCGGGATGGGCGTCATCCACCGGAACATGAACGTCGACGGGATGGTCGAGGAGATAGAGAAGGTCAAACGCGCCGACGAACTCATCATCCCCCTCGAGTCGGTCGTGACGGCCCACCCCGAGACGTCCGTCCGCGAGGTCGACGAGCTGATGGCCCGGGAGGGCGTCGGGGGCGCACCCGTCGTCAACACCCGCGGCGAGGTGCTGGGGATCATCTCGAGTACGGACATCCGGCCCCATCTGGAGGTCGGCGAGGACGACCCCGTCACCGAGGCGATGACCGACGAGGTGATTACCGCCCCGAAGGACGTCGATCCCCGCGACGCCTTCGAGTTGATGTACGACCACAAGATCGAGCGCGTTCCCGTGGTCGACGACGAGAACCTGCTCGTCGGCCTGGTCACGATGCAGGGGATCCTCCAGCGCAGAGAGTACAAGGAGGCCGCTCGGGACGGAAACGGCCAGCTACGGTGTGGGGTTGCCGTCGGCCCCTTCGAGGCCGACCGCGCGGCCGCGGCCGACGAGGCGGGCGCGGACGTGCTCTTCATCGACTGTGCCCACGCCCACAACGCGAACGTGATCGACAGCGCCCGCGAGATCAGTAGCGAGGTCGACGCGGACGTCGTCGTCGGCAACGTCGGCACCCGCGAGGCCGCCGCCGACCTCGTGGAGTTCGCCGACGGGATCAAGGTCGGCATCGGTCCCGGCTCGATCTGTACGACCCGGGTCGTCAGCGGCTCGGGAATGCCCCAGATCACGGCCGTCGCCCAGGTGGCAGACGTCGCGAGCGACCACGACGTTCCCGTGATCGCCGACGGGGGAATCCGGTACTCGGGCGACGCGATCAAGGCCATCGCGGCGGGCGCCGACGCCGTCATGCTCGGCTCCTATTTCGCGGGCACCGACGAGGCACCGGGCCGGGTCGTGACGATGAACGGCAAGCGATACAAGCAGTACCGGGGGATGGGCAGCGTCGGCGCGCTGAAGTCGGGCGAGGGCAACCGCTACCAGAAGGATAGCGACGAGGAGGAGGTCGTCCCGGAGGGCGTCGAGGCCGCCACGCCCTACAAGGGCACGCTCAGATCGGAACTCACCCAACTCACGGGCGGGATGCGCTCGGGGATGGGCTACGTCGGCGCCGGCTCGATTCCGGCGTTCAAGGAACGCTCGGAGTTCGTCCGGGTCTCGAGTGCGGGCCAGGCCGAGGGCCACGCCCACGACGTCGTCATCACCGACGAGGCGCCCAACTACAGTCCGGGCGAGGAGTAAAGGGAAGGCATACGGTCGTCGACCCCTTCGGTTCGACCGTGAACCGCCGTACGCTGCTCCGGGCCGGAACCGCTCTCCCGCTGGCCGCGCTCGCGGGCTGTCTCGGCTCGATCCAGGACCTCAGGCTCTCGACACCGGTGACGCTACGGATCGAAAACGAGAGCGACGACAACCGAAACGTCGTGATCGTCGCCCACACCGTCGACGACGACCGCCAGACCTACGACGAGGCGGTCTCGGCTCCCCCCGAGCAGTCGGCGAGCGTCGGCCACCTCTCGGACGAGGAACAACACCTCCGGGTCGAACTGGTCGACGAGAGCGGCGAGGAACCCGAAAGCGGCGAGGTGATCGCGAGCGAGGAGACGTTCATCGGCGCCGACACCCGAAGCGTCGTCGTCTACGTCTCCACGGAGGACGTCCGGGTCGAAGTCGACCGACGGGACTGAGCCGATTACTGGGCGTTCTCGTAGGCCTCGCCGACGCCGGCGATCAGCCGGTGGATCGGGAGGGTGACGCCGGCCTGGCGGGCGGCGATCGCGAGCGGCATCATGGCGATACCTGCCACGAGGCAGAGTTGATACAGTGCGAACAGCGTGACGCGGCGGACACGGGATTTCATCGACGTTCGCCCGTCCCGAGCCCACGGTTGTATATAAGCGTTCCTCCTCGGCCTCGGGGTGTATTATCGTTCGTTACCGTTTCAGGTCGCCGCCTGCCTGCGATTCAATCGTGGTTTCCTCGAGGACAACTGTACCCGCAGTTCGGACGATCCATGCCTATCCGTACGACAATCGACTCGTTCGATTCCGATAAGTTATCGCCATTATCGGTCTCTCGTGCGCGGCCGGCCCGAACCACAAAGCAGGAAAGGGCCGGGCGCGAGGAGGCGGTATGGGAAACTATCTCGTCGGGATGGAGGCCGCGTGGCTCGTCCGCGACGTCGGGGAGATCGACGACGCGATCGGCGTCGCCGTCAGCGAGGCCGGCAAGCGACTCAACCAGGAGGACATGGAGTACGTCGAGGTCGAGGTCGGCGCGACGGGCTGTCCGGCCTGTGGCGAGCCGTTCGACTCGGCGTTCGTCGCCGCCGAGACCGCCCTGGTGGGCCTGGCCCTGGAGATCGACATCTACAACGCCGACAGCGAGGAACACGCCTCCCGGATCGCAAAGAGCGAGATCGGCGGCGCCTTACGGGACGTGCCGCTGTCGGTCGTCGAGGTGTTCGAGGTAGACGGCGAGAACGACGAGTAACTAGAACCGTCGCTTCATCTCGACGACCCGGCCAGTGACGCCGGTCGATCGCGCCGCCGAGAACTCGTGGCGGTACGCCCGAACCCGCTCGTAGCCCCGCGACTCGTAGAAGCCGACCGCGTTCGCCGACGCCGTCAGCCCGAGGCGGGAGACGCCGGCTTCCCGTGCTCGTTCCTCGAGGGCAGCGAGGAGCCGCGAGCCGACGCCCTGGCCGGCGTCGGCGGGATGGACGTAGACGCCGGTGACCTCGCAATCGACGTCCGCGGCATAGTCCTCGGGTGGACCGACCGACAACGAGCCGAAGCCGACGATTTCGTCCCCGTCGGTCGCGACGAGGAAGGGCTCTTCGCCCTCGATCCCCGCGGCGTAGTCGGCGTCGGCACAGCCCGCCGCCCAGGCCGCGACCTGCTCGTCGTCGTAGGCCGCCGGGCCGAGCCCCAGGATCGACTCGCGGTGGACCGCCCGGATCGCCTCGCCGTCCTCGAGGACCGCCTCGCGAACGGCCACCCCGTCCTCCGAGTTCCGACCGGACCCTCCCGACATACTCGGTGAATGGCGTCTCGGACCCAAACACATTTCTATAACCCGTGGTTATCCACGCACATGGAGCTCCCGACGCCCGCGGACCTGCGCCAACGGCGGACAGATCTCGACTTGACCCAGAGCGAGTTGGCCGAGCGAGCCGACGTCTCCCAGCCGCTGATCGCCCGGATCGAGGGCGGCGACGTCGATCCGCGCCTGTCGACGCTGCGGCGGATCGTCACCGCCCTGGAGGAGGCCGAAAGCGACGTGATCCACGTGGGAGACCTGATGCACGAGGAGGTCGTCAGCGTCTCCCCGGACGAGACCGTCGGCGATGCCGCGACGCTGATGGAAGAGGAGGCGTACTCCCAGCTCGCCGTGATCCAGGATGGGGTGCCCGTCGGCTCGATCAGCCAGGGCGACCTCGTCGGCCTCGACTCGGCGGCCCGGGACGAACCCGTCTCCGAACACATGAGCGAGAGCTTCCCGACGGTCTCGCGGGACGCCACGATCGACGAGATCTCGAACCTGCTCGACCACTACAAGGCGGTGATGATCACCGAGGGCGGGGGAACCGTCGGGATCGTCACCGAGGCCGACCTCGCGGCGCGGCTCTCCTGACTGCCGGCCGTACCCGTATGGTAGGCCCGATGTCGGTCCTCGCGAGATCCCGACCGACGAAGAGCCGGGAACTCCGGGACCGCCGACGTCGGGACGGATCCTGTGGCGTCCCGCGGCTCTCTCCCGTTCGCAGGATTCGTTTCACGGCCCGGAGAACGATCACGAAACCCTTATACGGGTCAGCCGTCACTCTACGAAGGCAATGGCGAAAGGCAAGGTTGATTTCTTCAACGACACGGGCGGTTACGGTTTCATCGAGACTGACGACGCGGACGACGACGTGTTCTTCCACATGGAAGACGTTGGCGGTCCGGATCTCGAGGAGGGACAGGAGATCGAGTTCGACATCGAACAGGCCCCCAAGGGCCCCCGGGCGACCAACGTCACCCGGCTCTAAGCCGGACGACCCACTGCGGTCGGCCGAATCTACTTCGACATTTTCATTTCACCCTCGTAGCGACGGCTCGCGCCCTCGTGTGGTCGGGTCCGCCGGCCACCGCTGGGAACCCGTCGACCGATCGGGAGCGATCAGGAGTGACTCGAGACCCGGACCGGCTCGTAGGGCTCCTCCAGATACTCCCGGTCGCTCGCCGACAGGTCGATCTCTATGGCCTCGACCGCCTCCTCTAGGTGTTCGACGCTGGTCGTGCCGACGATCGGGGCGTCGACGGCGTCCTGCTCTAAGAGCCACGCGAGCGCGATCTGGGCCATCGTCGCGTCGTACTCGTCGGCGAGTTCCTCGACGCGCTCGTTGATCTCGCGGCCGCCGCCCTCTCGGTAGGGGTGATCGTAGAGGCGATCCTCGTTTTCCCCGCGGGTCGTCGCGTCTACCTCCTCGTGAGGGCGGGCGAGGTAGCCCCGGGCCAGCGGGCTCCAGGGGATGACGCCAACGCCCTCGCGCGCACAGAGGGGTAGCATCTCGCGTTCCTCCTCGCGGTAGACGAGGTTGTAGTGGTTCTGCATCGTCTGGAACCGCTCTTTGTCCAGCCGGTCGCTCGCGTGGAGGGCCTCGGCGAACTGGTGGGCCCACTGCGAGGAGGTGCCGACGTAGCGGACGTCTCCGCGACGGACGGCGTCGTCGAACGCACCCAGGGTCTCCTCGATGGGCGCGTCGTAATCCCAGCGGTGGCTCTGGTAGAGGTCGACCGTGTCCATCCCCAGCCGATCGAGGCTGGCCGCAAGCTCCTGGTCGATCGCCTTCCGGGAGAGCCCCCCGCGGTTGGGGCCGTCGCCCATCGAACCGTACACCTTCGTGGCGACGACGAGTTCCTCCCGGTCGTAGCCCTCGAGTGCGGAGCCGAGGATCCGTTCGCTTTCGCCCTGCGAGTAGACGTTCGCGGTGTCGAAGAAGTTGATCCCGAGATCGATCGCCCGGTCGATGATCTCCCGGCTCTCGTCCTCTTCGAGAACCCACTCGCGCCAGTCCGGCGAGCCGAAGCTCATACAGCCCAGACAGATCTTGCTGACCTCCATCCCCGTCGATCCGAGGGTCGTGTACTCCATACGCGAGCCATGTGAACGGGGACCAAAAGGCTACGCGAGCCGGGGAGTATCGCCGGGACGGCCCTGGCCGCCGTCGACGGTCGGCGGCGTTTCGCGGCTCGGTCGTGAGAGCCGAGGGCTCGAGAGGGCGTCTCAGTCGTTCGCCCGTTCCCGTTCGGCGGGTCCCGGGGTCGTCCCCCGGTTCCCGCCCTCCCGGTCGGACGTCGGGGAGACGGCGGGATCGCCCCGAACGATCGCGTAGCCGACGGCGACGAAGAGCAGTCCCCAGACCAGGAAGGCGACGTCCCAGAGGACGACGGGTCCGGGACCGGCCGGCCAGACGTGGTGGATACCGAGGAGGTGGTGGTTGAGGACCCCCTCAACGGCGTTGAACAGTCCCCAGCCCGCGATCGTCGAGCCGAATAGCGTCCGGCGGGAGGCGGGGACGCCGGAGAGCCGCCAGGCGCGCATGAGGAGGGTGATCCCGAGCAGGGTGAGGACGTACGTCGCCCCGTGGAAGAAGCCGTCGGCCACCACGTTCAGCCGGAAGTCGTTCGCGACGCTCGGGTCGGGGTACGACGACACCATGTTGTGCCACTGCAGGATCTGGTGGAGGACGATCCCGTCGAAGAACCCGCCCAGCCCGAGTCCGAGGACGACGCCCGCGACCACGAGCGGTCTGGCGAGTCGCTGGATGCCGAGCCACGTCTCCGAGGAATCGGGTTTGCTCATGGACCAGTCAACCGCGACGACGCGAAAGGCCCTTGTCCATTCCAATGCAGGGCGGACGGCCCCGGCCGGTCGGATTCAAGGCCAACGGTTAACGGTCGCCCCACCCGATTGTTCGTATGGCAGACGACGTCAAGGCCGGACTCGAGGGAATCGTCGCGGCCGAGACCCGGCTGAGCACGATCGACGGCGAGGCGGGGGAACTCGTGATCGCGGGCTACCCCGTCGAAGAGCTCGCGGGAAACGCACGCTACGAGGAGACCCTGTACCTGCTCTACCACGACCGGCTCCCGACGGAGGGGGAACTGGCGGAGTTCGAGGACGACCTGCGTGCCCACCGGGAACTCGACCCGGCGACCCGCGAGGTCGTCGAGGCGGCCGGCGAGGCCGGCGAGTCGGCGATGGACGCCCTCCGGATGGGGGTCGCGAGTTCGACCCTCGCCCGCGGGGAGGAAGAGCCCGAGCGGGATTCGCTGCTCGCGGTCGCACAGTTGCCGACGATCGTCGCAACCTACTGGCGCGCCCGCCAGGGCGAAGCGTCCGTCAAGCCCCACGACGACCTCCGGCACGCGGCGAACTACCTCTACATGCTCCGGGGCGAGGAGCCGACCGGGGAGGAGGCGAGGGGGCTCGAGACCTACCTCAACGCGGTCGTCGACCACGGCCTGAACGCCTCGACGTTCACCTCGCGGGCAATCGTCTCGACGGAATCGGACCTGATCTCGGCGGTGACCGGCGGCGTCGGCGCGCTGAAGGGACCTCTCCACGGCGGCGCGCCGGGGCCGGTCCTGGAGATGCTCCGGGAAACCGCCGACGGCGACACGGAGTCGATCCTCCGGGAAACGTTGGAGGACGGCGATCGGCTGATGGGCTTTGGCCACCGGGTGTACGACGTCCGTGACCCGCGGGCGGCAGTTCTGGAGGAGGCCGCCGAGCGCTTCTACGACGACGACGCGGCCGACACCGAGTTCTACGAGAGCGCCCGGGAGACCGAAGAGGTCGCCCAGGAGTTGCTCGAGGAGTACCAACCCGACCTCGATCTCGCGACGAACGTCGAGTTCTACACCGCCGTCTTGCTCCACGGCGTCGGCGTCCCCCGGGAGCTGTTCAGCACGACGTTCGCCGTCGCCCGGGTCGGCGGCTGGACCGCCCACTGCCGCGAACAACTCTCGGACAACCGGCTGATCCGACCCCGTTCGAAGTACGTCGGCGACCGCGGGCGGGCCTGGACGCCGATCGACGAGCGCGAGTGAGAATGGCCGATTCCGGCCCCGCAATCGACGCGGTCCGGTCGATCGCCGTCGACCCCGAGGCGGTCGTCGACGCCGTCGTCTACACCCGCGAGAACCCCGGCACGGCCGTGCTCCGGGTGACGCCGCCGTTCCACGGGCGGATGCGCGCCCGGATCCACGTCTTCCGGGACGCCCCCGGGAGGGACGCGGCCTACTGCCGGCCGGCAACGCTCCTCGAGGAGGAGGTCCTCGCGGTCTACCCCTCCCCCGGAGACGCGACGGAGAAGTCGGACGACGGCGATCCCGACGACCGCGCGTCCCGCGTCCGTGCGCTCGAGGACTGGCGCGACCGGGCCGAAGGGGCGGTCGTCGAGCGAGCGGTTCTCGAGCGCGGCGACGAGCGGGTCCGGGTCGACGTGGCGGTCCTCGGCTAACCTTCGCCGATCGTCTCGACGATCTCCTCGGCCTGCTCGCGGGCCGTCTCCTCGCCGACGCCCTTCTCGATCAGCACGCTCTGAACCTCCCACTCGTCCTCTCGTTTGCCGGTCCGGACCTCCGAGACCGACCGGGCCGCCTCGGCGGCCCAGTCGGGGGTGCGGATCGTCTCGTAGCGATCCGGATCGCGGTACCTGACGTGGATGTACTCCTCACCCGTCTCGAGGAGTACCTCGCCCGCGAGTGGTCCTAATGCGGTCGGGGGAGGGGTCCAACCCCGCGGACGCGAGTTCGCGGACACCACATCCCCCTTCGTTACCGGAGCGGGAACGTCGTGTCGACGGATCCGCGGGGTCGCTGTGACGAACCGGCCGGTTCGTCGTCGCGCCCGGCGAGGGCGGCGATCGCCTCGCCGACCGTCACGATCGCGAGGTCGTACTCCAGAGCGGTCTCGATCGTATAGCGGAGGCGCTCCTCGGGGAACGTCTCGAACTGGGAGTGGGCGCCGACGATCGCGAGAACGTCTTCCGTCGCGGCGGTCTCCATGAACGCCGCGATCTCGGCCTCGCTTGCCTTGTCGGTCTGGACGTACCGCCGGCGCATCGTCGTCGGATCCAGCCCGTCGATCCCGTTGTGGCCGCCGCCGTAGCGGTGGTTCGCGACCGCCCCGTAGCGCTCGCGGACGATCCCCTCGATGGCGCCGTGGTACCGGTCGTAGGGGTAGACGAACCCGGAGACCTCAACCCCCCACGACTCGAGACGTGCGTCGGTTCTGGCGAGAACATCCCGCATGAATCGCTCGGGATACCTGACGTAGCCCGACGCGCCGATCGACTCCGAGAGGGGGGCCTCGAACTCGACGAACTCGCCGGTCGAGTCGCTTCCCCGCCCCGCGACGGTGGCCGAGACGGTCGTCTCGTCGTCGAAGACGACCAGCGGATCCCCCTCGAACCGGCCGTGGCGATGGGTTTCGACGTACGCTCGCCGGTCGCCCTCGCGAGCGGGTTCGGCGAGCCCGATCCGCCCGAGCGCGCGGTGGCGATACGTATGCGAGAGGACGCCCCACCCGTCGCCGTGCATCTCCCGGAGGTGGCCCGGCTCGAGGAACCCCCCGGAGTCCTCCATCCGCCCGGGACAGACGGCGAGACAGCCGGGGACGCCGTACTCCCGGTGGATCCGGTAGGTCATCGTGTAGTCCTCGATCGGACCGTCGTCGTACGTGAACACCACCAATCCCGCCGCCTCCTCGAGGGGCGCCCCTCCGGCGTCCCCGTCGGTCGATCGCCGCTGGTCGCGTCCCACGTGAGGGGTGGCATCGGGAACGAGCGCGTACTCCCGCAGCACACAGCCGTTGGCGACGACCCCCGTGAGGAACTCCCGCCGATGCATGACCTGTTGGATCCGGCGACAGTAATTCGTTATGATCCGATTTCGAGGGACTAATCCCCACCTACCCACTGTTTCGGGACCTGCACAGACTGGGTCCGTTCGAGGCCGATACGGTGCCCGACCGGGCGACGGGTCTCCCGGTTGCGCTCGGAGCCGGTACGACTAACCGCGAGGGGGACCGACCGCCGGTATGCGACTCGCACGACTCTCTACGCCCGACGGGCCGGTCTCGGGACGCTACGACGAGGGCACCGTCCACGCCGAGGACGGCCGCTACGAGGTCGGCGTCGACGGCGACCTCCTCCCGCCGTGTCGGCCGACCGCGCTCTACTGCGTCGGGCGCAACTACGCCGAAACGCTGGAACAGATGGAGTACGACCGTCCCGAGGAGCCGGACTTCTTCATCAAGCCCCCCGCCGCGCTGGTCGCCCCCGGCGAGCCGATCCCCTCCCCCGAGTTCACGGACGAACTCACCTACGCGGGCGAACTCGCCGCGGTGATCGACGAGCGCTGTCGGACCCTCGCGCCCGAGGAGGTTCCCGGAGCCGTCCGGGGCTATACAATCCTGAATGACGTCGACGCCCTCGACCAGCAGGGCCGAACCGCCCGAAAGGCGTTCGACGGCTCCGCGCCGCTGGGCCCCTGGATCGAGACCGACCTCGATCCCCGCGCCATCGAGATGTGGACCGACGTCGCCGGCGAACGCCGCCAGGAGGCCTCGACCGAGCTGATGCTGTTCGACCCCTACGAGGTCGTTTCCTACCTCTCCGAGCGCTTTACGTTCCGGCCGGGCGACGTCGTCGCCTTCGGCAGCCCCGCGAACCCGGGACTGCTCGAGCCGGGAGACACCGTCGAGATCACCTACGAGGGCGTCGGAACGCTCGAGAACGCGGTCGAAGAGCCCGGCGAGCGGCGGCCGTAGCTCGTCTGAATCGCTACTCGAGGTCGAACCGGTCTGCGGTCATCACCTTGTGCCACGCGTCGACGAAGTCCTCGACGAACTCCTCCTCGCCGTCCTCGGAGGCGTAGACGTCCGCGATGGCACGAAGCCGGGCGTTCGACCCGAAGACGAGATCCGCGCGGGTGCCCGTCCACTCGACCTCGCCCGTCTCGCGGTCGCGCAGTTCGAAGACCTCCCCTGCGTCCGCGGGCTCCTCCCGGTCCATGACGTCCTCGGAGTCGTCGGTCTCGATCCCCTCCCACTCGTAGTCCATGTCGAGGACGGTCTCGAAGAAGTCGTTGGTCAGCGCCCCCGGCCGGTCGGTGAAGACGCCGAGTCCCGTGTCGTCGTAGGTCGCGCCCATCGCGCGCATCCCGCCGACCAGCGCCGTCATCTCGCTGGCCGTCAGATCCAGCAGGTCGGCTCTGTCCACCAGCAACTCCTCCTGGGACCGGTCGTTGTCGTCGCCGAGGTAGTTACGGAAGCCGTCGGCTTCCGGCTCAAGGACCTCGAAGGAGTCGACGTCGGTCTGTTCCTGGGAGGCGTCCGTTCGTCCGGGTTCGAACGGGACCTCGACGTCGTAGCCGGCCTCCGCCGCGGCCTCCTCGACGGCCACGTTGCCGCCCAGTACGATCAGGTCCGCCAGCGAGACGCGCACGTCGTCGGATCGCGAGGCGTTGAACTCCTCTTTGATCCCCCGGAGGGTGTCGAGCACGGTCGCCAGTTGCTCGGGCTCGTTTGCCTCCCAGTCGCGCTGGGGACGAAGCCGGATCCGGGCGCCGTTTGCCCCGCCGCGCTTGTCGCTGTCGCGGTAGGTCGAGGCCGCCGCCCAGGCGGTTTTCGCGAGCTGGGAGGTCGAGAGCTCCGACTCGAGGAGCGCGTCCTTGAGTTCGGCGACCTCCTCCTCGCCGACGAGGTCGTAGTCGGCGTCGGGGATCGGGTCCTGCCAGAGCATCTCCTCGTCGGGGACCTCCGGGCCGACGAGCCGCGAGGGCGGGCCCATGTCGCGGTGGATCAGCTTGTACCACGCCTTCGCGAACGCGTCCTGGAACTCTCGGGGGTCGTCCTGGAAGCGCTCGACGATCTCGCGGTAGTCGGGATCGCGCTTCAGGGCGACGTCGGTCGTCAGCATCATCACGTCCTCCTTCTCGGCGGGATCCTCGGTGCCCGGCGCGGCCCCATCGAGGGAGTCGTCGACCGTCGTCCACTGCCAGGCGCCACCGGGGCCCTTCTCGGGTTCCCACTCGTGGTCGAGCAGGTTGTCGAGGTAGCTCGTGTCCCACATCGTCGGCGTGGTGTTCCAAGGCCCCTCGATCCCGCTCGTGATCGCGTCGCTGCCCTTCCCGGAGCCGTGCTCGCTCTCCCAGCCAAGCCCCTGCAGGTCGATGGGCGCGGCCTCGGGCTCGGGACCGACGTGCTCGTCGGGGTCGTCGGCGCCGTGGACCTTCCCGAACGTGTGGCCGCCGGCGATCAGCGCGACCGTCTCCTCGTCGTTCATCGCCATCTTGCCGAACGACTCGCGGATGTTCGTCGCCGACGCCTCCGGGTCGGGCTCGCCGTCCGGGCCCTCGGGGTTGACGTAGATCAGTCCCATCACCGTGGCTGCGAGGTTCCCCTCGAGTTCGCCCTCGCTCTCGAAACGTTCGGAGGCCTCCCACTCGTCCTCGGGCCCCCAGTCGACGGCCTCGTCGGGCTCGAAGGCGTCCTCGCGGCCGCCGCCGAATCCGAACGTCTCGAAGCCCATCGACTCGAGGGCGACGTTCCCGGTCAGGACGATCAGGTCCGCCCACGAGAGCTTCCTGCCGTACTTCTGCTTGACGGGCCAGAGCAGCCGCCGGGCCTTGTCGAGGTTGGCGTTGTCCGGCCAGCTGTTGAGCGGTGCAAAGCGCTGGGTGCCCCCGCCGGCGCCGCCGCGGCCGTCGGTGGTCCGGTAGGTGCCCGCGCTGTGCCAGGCCATCCGAATCATCAGGGGTCCGTAGTGGCCGTAGTCCGCGGGCCACCACTCCTGGGAGGTCGTCAGCACGTCCTCGATGTCGGCTTTGACCTCCTCGAGGTCGAGTTTCTCGAACTCCTCGGCGTAGTCGAACTCCTCCCCTCTCGGGCCCGCCTGGCGGGCGTTCTGGTCCAGGATCTCCAGGTTCAACCGGTTCGGCCACCAGTCTCGGTTGGATCGGCTCATCGACCGGTGGTTGTCGCTCTCCCCTGTTAAGATTGTCTAATCCAGTAAGGAAACCCCTGTCACGACCTAACTACCCTTTTCGATAGGTGAAGTTTTATTCCCCGTTCGCACACCCGATCGAGGACAGATCGCGTCCACCGTCCCCGAACGCAGTCGTGAGCCTGCCCGTCCCACCGCCGACCGGATGCCAAAGACACTTGGCTTTCGCCCCCCTCGATCGAGCCGTGAGCGCCGAGCGCCCCCGAATCGAGGTCTACCCCGGTCGGGAGGCCGTCGTCGAGTTCGACCCCGACCTCACCTTCGAGTGCGTCGACGACTGCACCTGGTGTTGTCACCACGGGGTCTTGCTCTACGACCGTGACTTACTGGAACTCGCCGCGCGGGCGAACCTCGCGGAGACGACCACGGAGTTTCGCGGCGAGAAGTTCGTCGCTCGCGAGGACAAAGGGAGGGACGAATACGTCGGCGACGACGGGAACGCGTGTGCCTTTCTCCGCGAGGACGGCCTCTGTTCGCTTCACGCGGAAGAAGACTGGAAGCCCGCCCGGTGTTCGGTGTTCCCCCTCGGCGTCTGGCGCGAGTCGGGCGACCTCCACGTCGGGATCCGCGACTCCGCCCATGACCACTGCGAGGGACTGGACGTCAGCGAGCGCCGGGTGATCGACGAACTCGACGCCTTCCTCCCCGAACTGCTCTGGGAAATTCCAAATCCCGACAGCGACCGGGAACTGTAGCGGGCGAGTCTCGCGGCGCGAGGGCTCGCGGGCTCGAAAAAGTCCGAAAAGAGGTCCCGAGTTACTCCTCGGCGTCGAGTTCGACGTCGCCCTCGCCCTCTAGCTCCTCGACGATCTCGTCGGCATCGACGTCGGCGTCCTCCAGGGCCTCCTCGATGTCCTCCTCGCCGCCCATTCCGCCCATGCCACCCATACCGCCCATCATGCCGCCCATGCCCATCCCGCCGGAGCCGTCGATGACGTCCTGGACGATGACGCGATCGACGCCGACGTTCTCCATGACGTCCTGGGCGATCTGCTGTTTGGAGAACATCCACTGCTGGTTCATCGTCAACTCGGGAGTGGACTCGACGTAGAGGGTCTCCTTTTCGACCGTCTGGGTCTCGGTCTCGGGTTCGCTCTCCTCACCCTCGTCTTCGTCCTCGTCATCGCTCTCGACTTCCACTTCTTCCTCGACCTCGTCTACCTCGATGTGGACCTCGGGGCTGACGTCGACGTACATCTCGAAGAGGCCGGCTGCCTGCTGGGATCGGTCGTCGACCTCCGAGAGCACCTCGTACTCGTACTCGACGTCCTCGCCCGCAAGCGGGTGGTTGAAGTCGACGCGGGCGCGCCCGCCGACGACGGTCGTGATGTTGCCGTGCTGGCCGTCGATCTGGACGTGGGCGCCGGGATAGCGGTCGTCCTCGTCGATCTTCTCGGCGCTGATCGTCTCGACGTCGTCGGGGTCGTACGCGCCGAAGGCGTCCTCGGCGTCGATCGTCACGGTGCCGGTGTCGCCGGCCTCGGCGCCGACGACGGCCTCCTCGACGTCCTCGAAGATGTGGCCCTCGCCGAGGATGATCGTGCGGGGTTTGAACTCGTGGTCCTGGTCGGCGACACCCTCTTCCTCTGCGACCTCGATGTCGGTCGTGTCGACGAGCTGGCCGTCCTCGACGGTGCGGGCGGTGTACGCGATCTCGACGAAGTCGCCCTCGGCGAGTCCGTCCTCGCTTTCGGTTTCCTCGCTCTCCTCGCTTTCGGCATCGGTCTCGGATTCCTCGACCTCGTCGGCGGCCTCATCGGCCTGTGCGTCGGTCTCGGCCTCGTCGTCCTCGGTCATACCCAAACGTCCCCCCGTCGCCATTTAAGGACGACGTTTTGGGCCGGCGGTAACCGACCGATTCTTCCCCTCGCCGTCGGACTCCCCCGTATGTACGAGGTCGAACTGAAGGTTCCCGCCCACCTCGAGGCCGTCCGGGCCCGTCTCGAGGAGCGCGACGCCGCCTTCCGCGGGCGGGTCGTCCAGGAGGACACCTACTACGACGCCCCACATCGATCCTTTCCCGAGACCGACGAGGCCCTCCGGGTGCGCCGGGAGTCCGCCGACGGCGGCGACGAGAGCCGGCTGACCTACAAGGGCCCCCTCGTCGAGACGGAGTCGAAGACCCGCACGGAGATCGAGACCGCGATCGAGAGCGGCGAGGCAGTCGACGCGATCCTCACCTCCCTTGGGTTCGAGCCGGCCGCCACCGTGCGAAAGGAGCGCGAGCGAGTCAGGGTCCGCGAGTACACCGTCACTCTGGATCGCGTCGAGGGCGTCGGCGAGTTCGTCGAGGTCGAGACCGAGGCCGAGGAAGGCGAGATCGAACCCGCCCGCGAGGGCGCCGTCGCAGTCCTCGACGAACTCGGGCTCGACGCCGACGATCAGATCCGAACCTCCTATCTGGAACTGTTGCTCGAGGAGTGAGGTCGGGCGGTGATCGTAGCGTCACGACCCGTCGGAGAGCCGAGCGAGCCGGCGATCCATCTCGCCTTCGACCCACGCCGCGAGTTCGTCGGCCGGCTCTTCGCGGTACGCTACGTAGTTCTCGAAGAATCCGGAGACCCCCAGAAAGCGAACGGCATCGTAGATCGGACGGCGTCGCTCATACCCCGACGGGAGCCCGCCGGCCTCGGCCCGGTACCCCTCGTGGAGCGCCTCGACGAGCCTGTCGGGGCCGCACCCGCGGAGCGGGGCGACCTGCTGGTCGCAGGCGCGGTGGAGTTCCCTCGCCGGGTCGCCGACGTGGGCGATCTCCCAGTCGAGGAAGCCGACGCCCCGCTCGTCGCAAAAACAGTTCGGGCGAGCCGGGTCGCCGTGAACCAGGGTGGCGGACGCCCCCTCCAGCAGGTCCCGGTCGGCCTCGACGGCCTCGATCACCCGGTCGAAGTGGCGATCGAAGCGGTCGGCGGGTGCGAGCGATCGCATCGCCTCGATCCGTTCGACGAGGACCGTCGTCCACGGTCCGGTTTCGACGTCGAGTCCCTCGGGACCGCCGCCGGTCACGTGGCCGTGGTCGTCGAACCGGACCCGGTGAAGGCGCGCCAGCGCCCGTCCGACCGCTCGAGCGAGCGCCGCCCGTTCCGCCGGATTCGCCTCCATCCACCGCTTCTCGAGTGATCGGCCGGGGACGGGTTCCGTCACGAGGTACGGAGTCTCACGATCGACGTCGCTCGCCACCACGCGCGGTACCGCCACCGCATCGGTCGCCGAGACGAACGCGATCACGGCCCGCTCGCGGGCGATTCGGGTCCCGTCCCCGTCGATGGCGAGTTTCAGATAGATCCTCTCGCCGTCGGCGAACTCGACGCCGACCGTCCGGTTCGCGTCGTTCCAGGAGGGGCCCGTCGAGGCGACCGTCTCGACCGTCCGGTCGGGAAAGGCGTTCTCGAGAGCCGCCGCGACGCGGTCGTCCATGGACCGACGACGGAGATCGTCGCCAATGAGCGTTCCCCACGTGTGGGGCGTGGTGACGGGAGGCGTCCGCGACTGTCCCACAGTTATAATCCACGTCGAAATCATCTTCGCAAGTTATAGAACGGCCGGCGGCGAAGGCGAGACAATGACCGAACGGAACGTCCGCGTCGAGGCGATCGATCGACGCGCAGTCGAGGACCAGGAGGTAGAGATCGTCGAGCGAAAGGGGCTGGGACACCCCGACTCGATCTGTGACGGGATCGCCGAGAGCGTCGCGAGCGCGCTCGCCCAGGCGTATTTAGACCGAGTGGGCCACGTACTCCATTTCAACACCGACGAGACCCAACTCGTCGCTGGCGAGGCCGAACCCGCCTTCGGTGGCGGCGAGGTCGTCGATCCGATCTACCTGCTGATCGTCGGCCGGGCGACGAAACGATACGAGGGGACGACGATCCCGACCGAGCGGATCGCTCTCGAGGCCGCCCGGGAGTACCTCGCCGAGACGATCCCCCAACTCGAGTTCGGGACGGACATCATCGTCGACGTCAAACTCGGCGCGGGCAGCGGCGACCTCCAGGACGTCTTCGGTGAGGACAGCGAGGAGGCAGGCTCCTCGGATAGTTCGAGCGGGCAGAGCCCGCGAGAGGAGGTGACGGCGCCGATGGCCAACGACACGAGTTTCGGCGTCGGCCACGCTCCCCTCTCGGAGACCGAACGGATCGTCCTCGAGGCCGAACGCCATCTCAACGGCGCCTACGCCGAGGAGAACCCCGAGATCGGCTCGGACGTGAAGATCATGGGCAAACGCGAGGACGACGAGATCGACGTCACCGTCGCGGCGGCGATGGTGGACGAACACGTCGCCGACATGGACGACTACCGCGAGGCCGTCGAATCCGTCCGCGCGGAAGTCGAGGAGCTGGCGGGCGAGTACACGGATCGGGAGGTCTCGGTCTACGTCAACACCGCCGACGACTACGACGAGGGTTCGATCTATCTCACCGTCACCGGCACGTCCGCCGAACAGGGCGACGACGGTTCGGTCGGCCGCGGGAACCGTGCAAACGGCCTCATCACGCCCAACCGGTCGATGAGCATGGAGGCCACGAGCGGGAAGAACCCGGTCAACCACATCGGGAAGATCTACAACCTTCTGAGCACCGAGATCGCGGAGGCGGTCGTCGCCGACGTCTCGGGCATTCGAGACCTCCGGGTTCGGCTCCTCAGCCAGATCGGCCGGCCGATCGACGAGCCCCACGTCGCCGACGTCCACGTCGTCACCGAGGAGGGCGTCACGGTCGAGGACGTACGCGGCGAAATCGAGGCGATCGTGAACGACCAGCTCGCCGATGTCACCTCGATTACTCGCCGGGTCATCGACGGCGAGCTCTCGACGTTCTAGGACCCCAAGTCAGTCGATCCCATCATATCTCAATCGATTTTTTGTGGTTTGCAGAATATGCTCACTGAAGGTGCGAGTATATCACTACCCATATTATTTTTACTATACCACACCGACGTAAATAGGGGGACTACACGATGATCCAAGTCCGGATGTCAGAGGTGGAGTACGCCGTACTAATGCTGGTGCTATTTACTCTATTTACGGTGCTGTACGGCTATACTGTGTTGCGCTTGCGATCGGAGCTCGTTGTCGTACTTGGGATAGTTGTGGGACTCGTGGGCATCGGCTACAATCTGTTCATCCTGTGGTCGCTGTTTCGGGAGTAAGAATTCCTACGGGTCTGTACGTCTCCTGTCTGAAGCACGAGATTCCAGTCCAAATGGGTCGAAAATAACCCACAACGGCCCATGACCCCTTAGAAGTCGGTCACCCGCGACTGGATCCGGCCGTCCTCGACTCTCCGCTCGCCCGCGAGCGCGTCGGCCAGCTCCCCCCGCGGGACGTCGTCGCTTCGCTGGAGGTAGGCGAGTTCCGAAAGCGACAGCGTCTCGCCGTCCTCGAGCCGACGGAGCAGCCCCTCGCCCGACAGCGCGTGGAACGTCCGCTCGAACTCGACCGAGACCGCACGGTCGCGGTCGGCCTCGGCCAGTGCAATCCCCTCCCGGAGGACCTCCTCGACGTCGGCGTCGGAGTCCTCGGCTCCACGGTAGAGAAAGGCCATCGCCGCGACGAGCGCGTCGAACGCCTCGGGACCGTCGAGTTCCTCGAGACGCTTCTCGAAGACGAGTTCCCGGTCGCGTTCGGGGAGGTGTTCGATCAGGAGTTCGAAGTCCCGGAGCGACTCGAAGACCCGCTCACGGATCCGCCCGCGAGTGTTCCGCTCGGACTGGACACTCCCCGGTTCGTGCTCGCCCCGGAGGTACGCGCGGTCGGACGGGGTCAGGATCCCGCGAGATCGATCGTTGGTAGACATAACCCGTTCCAGGTTACGATATCTGATTGGGTCATATATAGATAACTGATATCGGATTATCTCCCTCGAACACCCAAGCCTCTCGACATAACGATTATACGGTCCGGGCGAGTACGTCGTTCCGGGATCCGAGACGCGATCGGCCGGTTTCCCTGCCAGGATCGCCCGGCCGATCGAAACGCGGAGGCGGCTGCCCCCACCGTCGGGTGGAACCCCGCACGGATAGCCGTTGCTCCGTCGGTCGAGGGTCCCGCCATCATGACCACGACCGACACCCGACCGACGCGAACGGAACAGTACGACGACGAACCTCCGGTCGAACTCGTCTGCTCGGCCGACACGCTCTCGACGACCCTCGAGGCCGTCGGGAGCGTCGTCTCCGAGTGTCGGCTCCGCCTCGGTCCCGACGGACTGGGGATCTCGGCGATCGGTCCGGCGACCGTCGCCGCGGCGAGCGTCGAACTCGAACCCGCTGCCTTCGACTCCTACCGGAGCGACGGCCGGACCCTCGGGATCGATCTCTCCCGGATCGACGACGCGCTCTCGGTCGCTCCTCGCGGGCCGATCCGGCTGTGGCTCGATCCCGACGGCCGGCTCCGGCTCGCGGCCGAGGGACTCGAGTACGCCATCGGCCTCCTCGACCCCGACTCGATCCGGGAGCCGCCCGACCTCGAAGCGTTCTCGATGGACGGGGCGGCGGTCCAAACGGAGGGCGAGACGGTCGGCTCGGCGATCCGGGCCGCGGGAACGCTCGCCGACCACCTCACGCTGGGGGTCACGGACGACCCCGCGTTCGTCGCCGCGGCCGACGGCGATACCGACGAGATGTCCCTGACCGTCCCCGAGTCCGATCTCGAGGGGCTCGAGCGGCCCCCGACCGAACCGTCGAGATCGACGTTCTCGCTGTCGTATCTGGAGGCCATCCATCGAGTGCTCCCCGACGAAGCGGTCCGGCTCCGACTGGGCGATGACGAGCCTCTCGAACTGGCGTTCGATCTGGCCGACGGTGCGGGTCGGGCCCGGCTGGTGGTCTGTCCCCGGATCCGGAGGGGATAGTTAGTAAAAGAGTTCGACGACGGTCAGCGTCTCGAAGGGGTAAGACTCGTCGGCGCGGGCGACAGCGCTGAAGCCGGCCTCGCCCGCTCGCTCGACGACCTCCGAGACGCCGGCGAGGCTGCTCACGAGCAGGAGGACCCGCCCGTCGGAGGTGAGCACGCGCCCGACGCGTTCGAGAAACGCCTCGATCACCTCTCGGCCCGACTCACCCCCCGAGAGCGCCCGCTCCATCCAGTCGTCCCACTCGTTATCGGGGTCCGTCGGGAGGTACGGCGGGTTGAAGACGACGGCGTCGAACGCGCCGTCTGCGAAGGGAGAGACGAGATCCGCCCGAACGGCCTCGACACCCCGCTCGCGCGCGCTCACACAGGCATGGGGGTTGACGTCCGAGGCGATCACCCGGGCACCGGTCTCCTCGGCCATCCGCTCGGCGACGTACCCCGAACCGGTGCCGACCTCGAGGACTCGGCGTGCGTCCGCAAGCCGGGAGACGGCGACGCTCGCGAGCAGCCGGGAGTCCTCGGCGGGCTCGTAGACGTCGGTCTCGAGCCCGCGGCGGTCGGCGAGGTCCCCCATTTACCCGTCTCCCCTCCCGACATCGTCGGCCAGGGCCGCGAGGTCGGCGAAGTCGGTCGGCGCGAGCGCGCCGGCGCGTTTCGAGAGGAGGGTCTCGTCGGCCGCCGCGACGACCGCATCGGGGTCGTCGAGCCCGGAGATGTGTGCGGTGTTCCGGATCGCGTTCCGGATCGTCTTCCGGCGCTGGGTGAAGATCGCTTTGACGAACCCGAGAAAGAACTCCTCGTCGCCGACCTCGTAGTCGGGTTCTCGGGGGGTGGTCCTGACCACGGCGCTCTCGACGGCCGGCGGCGGCGAAAACGCCTCCTTCGGGACGGTCTCGACGACCTCGCAGTCGGCGTAGTGTTGTGCGGAGACGGAGAGCCGGCCGTACTCCGGGGTCCCCGGCTCGGCGACCATCCGGTCGGCGAACTCGCGCTGGAACATCAGGACCAGGGGGCGCTTTTCGGGGAGCAGGCGAAAGGCGATCTCGCTCGAGACGCCGTAGGGGAGGTTCGAGACCGAGG
Source organism: Saliphagus sp. LR7 (assembly GCF_003344565.1). NCBI lineage: Archaea > Methanobacteriati > Methanobacteriota > Halobacteria > Halobacteriales > Natrialbaceae > Saliphagus > Saliphagus sp. LR7. Next base: position 187,110 of record NZ_QPND01000001.1, read on the forward strand.
CCGAAAATGCGGGGAGGTCGGCGTCGAGAGCGTCGCCCTCGATCACCGTCAACGCTCCCGCGTCGATCTCCGCCGCGAACTCCTCGCGGAGGAAGGACGCGAGGCCGGGGTCGCGCTCGACGGCCGTCACCCGCTCTCCGGCGGCGAGCAGACGATCGGTGAGCGCGCCGGTGCCGGCGCCGATCTCGAGGAGGTGGTCCGTGTGGGGTCCGTTCTCGGCCCCGTGGACCGACTCGAGGTAGCCCGGAAGCCGATCGAGGACCCGGTCGTCGATCAGGAAGTGCTGGTCGCGATCGGGGTTCCCGCGGACGCCGGCCCGCGCGATGAGGGCGTCAGGGTCCCGCCGTGGCTCGCTCATCGCCCTGGGTTGGCGGTCGCCGGCTGTAAACGCACCGTCTCGCGCCCGCTCGTCGCTGGCGCGCCCCGTGGAGGATCGTCCCTTTCATGGGCCCCCCCTTCGATTCACCCCGTATGATCGAGTCGGGCGTCGGGACGACCGCGAACGCGTGGCCGCAGGGATGAGCCTCGCGACGCCGGTCGGCGACCCGATCGCGATCTTCTTTCTCGCGATCGTCGCCTTCCTGGTCGCGCCCGCCGTCCTCGACTACGCCCGCCTTCCGGGGATCGTCGGGATCATCCTCGCCGGTGCCGTCGTCGGCCCCAACGGGCTCGCGATCCTCGAGCGCGGGGAGACGGTCGTCCTGCTGGGCGAGGTCGGCCTGCTCTACTTGCTCTTTCTCGCGGGCCTCGAGATCGACGTCGCCCGGTTCGTCGAGAGCCGCTCGCGGAGCGTCGCCTTCGGCCTGCTCTCCTTTCTCGTCCCCCAGGCCGTCGGCACCGTCGCGGGCGTCGCCCTCTTCGGCATGAGCCTCCCCGGAGCCGCGCTGTTCGCCTCAATCTTCGCCTCCCACACCCTGCTCGCCTACCCCGTCGCCTCGCGGCTCGGGCTCGCCGACCGCGAGAGCGTCGTTGCGACGATCGGCGGTACCGTCGTCACCGACACGATCGCGCTCCTTCTGCTGGCGGTCGTCGTCGCGGCCGACGCCGGGACCCTGGGCTTGGCGTTCTGGCTCCGGTTGGGGGTCGGCGTCGCGGGCTTCTTCGCCGTCGTCTGGCTCGCCGTTCCCCGGCTGAGCCGCGCCTTCTTCGCTCGCGGCGGGCGCGAGGGCGTCAGCGACTACCTCTTCGTGCTCGCGGTCGTCTTCGGCTCGGCGCTGCTCGCGGAGGTCGTCGGGATCGAGCCGATCGTCGGCGCCTTCCTCGGCGGGCTGGCGATCAACCGCCAGATCCCCCACCGCGGACCGCTGATGAACCGGATCGAGTTCGTCGGCAACGCGCTGTTCATCCCCTTTTTCCTGCTCTCGATCGGAATGCTCGTCGACGTGCGGGTGCTCGTCGCCGGCAGCGAAACCCTCCTGCTTGCGGCGTTCCTGATCGTCGCGACCCTCGCGACCAAGTGGGCCGCCGCCTGGATCGCCGGCGCGGCCTTCGGCTACTCGTCGGCCGAGCGGATGACGATGTTCGGGCTCTCGCTCGGCCAGGCCGCCGCGGCGCTCGCGATCGTCCTCGTCGGCGTCCGGATCGAACTGTTCGACGACGCCGTCCTCAACGCCACCGTCCTGTTGATTCTCGCGATGAGCGTCGTCAGCCCCACGGTGGTCGACCGGTACGGCCGCGAGATGGCCGGCGAGGGCGGGCCGGCCGGCGATCGCACCCCCACGGCCGGCGACCGGCTCCTGCTCGCGCTCTCGCCGTCGGCCGACCACGCCGAGGGGCTGGTCGAACTCGCGCTTTCCCTCCGGGACCCGGGTGGCACGCTCTCGGCGCTCACGGTGGTCCCGCCGGGCCGGTCGGTCGAACGAAACGTCGAGGCCGCAAGCGAGGCCCTCGAGGACGTCGCCGACCACGCCGCGGCCGCGGACGCCCCGATGGGAACCCGAACGCGGGTCGATCACGGCGTCCCGGCCGGCCTCGAGCGCGCGGCCGTCGAGGACCGGGCGTCGGCGATCCTGGTGGGCTGGGACGGGCGAGCCGGAAGGCGACGGACGATCGGGCGGACGGTCGATCGCCTGCTCGCCGGCAGCGACCGGCAGGTGGTCGTCGCGCGCGTCCGCGAGCCGATCGCGGCGACCGCGGCGGTTACGGTCGTCCTCCCGGCCGGTATCGAGGGGGAGTGGGGCTTTCCGGCTGCCGCCCGGAGCGCAAAACGGATCGCCGCGGCGGCGAACGCGCCGGTCTCGGTCCTCCTCGTCGGCGGCGAGTCGGGACTTGAGCCCTTCGAGCGAGTCGATCCCGAACTCCCGGCCGCCTTCGAGCGCGTCGGCTGGGACGACCTCCCGGAGGCCCTCGGCGAGGACGGCGAGCGGACGACCGTCCTCCTCTCGCCGCGACCGGGCGCGCCCGGCTGGAGTTCCGAACTCGAGGCGCTTCCCGCGACGATCGCCACCAGGTCGGGCAACCTCGCGGTCGTCTACCCCGCCCGCCGCGAGCGCGACGACAGGCGCTTCTTCGAGCTGCGCTGAGACGGTCGGAGACCGCCGACCCCTCGAACGCCGGTACGTTCGAGGGGGAGTGGCGTTCCCCCATCGTATGACCGTAGCCGATAAACCGCCGCCGTCCCAACCCCTCACTATGCAGGCGCTCGTCATCGCGGCCCACGGCTCGCACTTGAATCCCGGCGCCGCTCGGCCGACCTACGCCCACGCCGACACCGTCCGTGACGCCGGTGCCTTCGACGAGGTCCGGGAGGCGTTCTGGAAGGAAGAGCCCCACTTCCGGGAGGTGATCCGAACCCTCGAGAGCGACGAGGTGTACGTCGTCCCCCTCTTTATCAGCGAGGGGTACTTCACCGAGCAGGTGATCCCCCGGGAGCTTCGCCTCTCCGAGTGGGACCCCGACCGCTGGGACTCCGAGGGGACGGACGCCGACTGGGCGACCCTCGAGGCGGAGGGGAAGACGATCCACTACTGTGGCCCCGTCGGGACCCACGACGCGATGACCGACGTGATCGTCCGGCGCGCGGAGTCGGTGACCGACGACCCCGACGTCGGGGAGGGGGTCGGCCTCGCGGTCGTCGGCCACGGCACCGAACGAAACGAGAACAGCGCGAAGGCCGTCGAGTACCACGCAGATCGCATCCGCGATCGGGGACGGTTCGACGAGGTCGAGGCGCTGTTCATGGACGAGGAACCCGAAGTCGACGACGTCACCGACTATTTCGAGAGCGACGACGTGGTCGTCGTCCCCCTCTTCGTCGCCGACGGCTACCACACCCAGGAGGACATCCCCGAGGACATGGGGCTGACCGAGGACTACCGCGAGGGGTGGGAGGTGCCCGCGGAAGTAGAGGAGCACCGGATCTGGTACGCCGGCGCCGTCGGCACCGAGGCGCTGATGGCCGAGGTGATCCTCGAGCGGGCGGCCGACGCGGGTGCGGACATCGAGAACGCCATCGACCGCGTGAAACGGGCGACCGCCGAGATGGCGGACGCCGACGACCGGGGTTCGCGGGCGGAGGCGGGTGACTGAGCCGTGAACGCCGAGCGAGCGGTCGAGGCCCTCGTCGAGCGCGTCGATGGCGGCGAGACCGTCGACTGCGACGGGCTCTCGGTCGAGGGCGACCCGGAGGGGTACCGACTCGAGCTCCCCGAACTCGAACGGACCGGACTCTCGACGGAGGAACTCCGGCGGACGCTCTCGGCGTTCGGCGAGTACGCGACGAACTGGCGCTACTGGGATCGCGTTGGCGGCGCGGGCACCGCCCGCCGGGCGTTCCTCCGGTGGTGTGAACGCGCGCCCGTTCCCGGCGAGGCGACCCCCGGCGAGTCCGATCCCGAGCCGCTGGCGGTCCCCGACCGCTACGACGCGCTCGCGGAGGGTATCGACCGCGAGTGGGGTCAGCTCCTGCTCACGACGACCCTTGCTGAGAACGGAGACCGAAGGTACGACCTCCGCCACGTCGAGGACGCCGGCGCGGCCGTCGAGGACCTCGACACGTACGACGAGCCCCGCGAGGCTCGCGAGCTGACCACCTTCGACGAGGACGGCCGCTACCGGCCGCTGAAGACGGCGCCGACGCTCGTCCCCGGTTGGGTCTTCCCGTCGCTGTCGGCGACCGAACTCGTCTCCGCCGTCGGCTTTTTCTACCCCGCCACGGTCGAAAACTGGCACCGCGAGCGCGAAGGCGAGCTGGACGTCGATCACTGGATCGACACCGCGGAGCGCCAGACCGGGATCTACGACGTGATCGACGAACTCCCACGGGAGGCCGTCGACTGGATGGCCGAAGCCTGCTGTGTCGACTCCCAGTGTCTCCGCCGCCGGGAGTGGGAGTACGATTCCGAGGACCCGGTCGACGCCCCCGGCGGCGAGGGACCGTTCCCCTGTCGAGAGCCCTGCTCGCTCGTGATCGCCGCCGCGCGGAGCTGGGCGATCGACGAATCCGAGGAGAGCCACACCTGGGAGGTCGAGTTGACGAGGGGCGAACGCAACCAGATCGAGGAGATCGTCGACGCCGTCGCGGAGGGCCGGACAGAGGAGATCCGCGAGGCGGACGTCGGGGAGGGGGCGAACCGCTACCGCGCGCGATACCTTCGGGCGAAACGGTTCGGCGGAGAAGACGACGGCGACGAGGGTGGAGAGGGATTCGGCGACCTCGTCGAGTGACCGGGAGCGATCAGGCGGTGTACGCGAGCCAGCCCGCGACGGCGACCGCCGCGGCGACCGCGAGGACCGCGAGGAATCCCCACGAGCCGCCGACGACGCTCGCGGACACGACGGCGACCCCGATCGCGACGACGCCGACGAGGGTCACCGCGAGGGTCGTCCGGTCGATCTCCCCCGTGGCCGCCCGGTTCCGGGTTCGGCCTGCCGACCCGCCGGTCGTCGGCTGGACGAACCGTCCGCCGCCGCCCGACCCCGAGGAGCCGCTCGCGGGGATCCCCAGGGTCTCGTCGACCTCGATCTCCTCGGGCGCCGCCGTCACCGCGAGCCCGACGTAGACGGTGGTGGCGCCGTACCCCGTCGAGATCGCGAGCGTTCCCTCCAGCTCCCGGTCGACGTCGGGCGCCCGAAGCGAAATGTAGGCGTCGGAGTGTGCTTCGACGTAGTGGTTCGACTGGTCGATCGAGAGGTAGTCGCCGAGTTCGCCGGTGATCCGGCAGTGGACGTGGGCCGACGATCCCTCGTTCTCGATGGCGATCCCGAACCGGTCGCCCGCGAGCACCTCGAGCTTCGAGGGGCGGGCGTCCAGTGGCTGTGGGCCTTTGCGGCTGACCGTGACGGTGACCTCTTCGGGGGGCACGGTACTCACCCGTTAGGCCGGCGTCCCCTCGCGCATGTCCGGCGGGAGCAGGTTCGGGATGCCGTCCTCTATGGGGTAGCGTTCGCCACACTCCGTACAGACGAGGGTACCGGAGACGACCTCGTTCTCCTCGTACTCGGCGTCCTCGAGCTCGAGGTCGTGTTTGTCCAGCGGACAACAGAGGATCTCCAGGAGCGACTCCTTCATACTACCTTCGCTATCCGCATTCAGCAAAAGGTTTCGGGAAGAGCCCTATGGCCGTTCGACGACGACCGTCTCCTCGCGGGCGGGGCCGACGCCGACGGCATACACTGGCGCGTCGAGTTCGTCGGCGACGTACTCGAGGTACGTCCGGGCGTTCTCGGGGAGGGCGTCGTACCCCTCGGTCGCGACGTCCGCCCAGTCGACGTCGGGCCAGCCCTCGAACGTCCGGTACTGGGCCTCACACTGGCCCCACTCCTCGGTCGTCGCGGGCATCGTCAGGCGCTCCTCGCCGTCGACCTCGTAGGCGTGGCCGACGTTCAGTTCGTCGAGACCGGCGAGGGTGTCGACGTGGTTGACCGCGAGACCGGTAAAGCCGCTCGCGCGGGCCGCGTGGCGCAACATCGGCATGTCGAGCCAGCCGACGCGACGGGGACGGCCGGTGACGGTGCCGTACTCGCCGCCTTCCTCCCTGATCTGGTGGGCGAGTTCCTCGCTCTCGGTCTCGGGATTCGAGGGATCGCCGTCGTACCCCGGCGTGTCGCCGGGGACGCCGCCGAGTTCCGTCGGCATCGGGCCGCTGCCGACGCGCGTGAGGTAGCCCTTGACGACGCCGACGATCTCGCCGTCCCCGACGACGCCGGGGCCGAGTCCCGACCCGGTGGCGGCGCCGCCGGCGGTCGGGTTCGAGGAGGTGACGAAGGGGTAGTTGCCGTGGTCGATGTCGATGAGCGTTCCCTGTGCGCCCTCGAACATGAGGTCCTCGCCCTCGGCCATGCGGTCGGCGAGGAAGTCGCCGCTATCGACGAGCATCCCCTCCTCGGCGAGGCGCCGTCCGTACTCGGCATACTCCTCGTGGAGGGCATCGACCGAGAGCGCGTCGGGGTCGTCGAGACTCCCGATGTCGAGGCCGAAGACGTCCTCGACTAACGCGCGCTTCTGGGGGAGGACGTACGCGAGGCGCTCGCGGAGTGTGTCGGGGTCGGTCAGATCGGCGATCCTGAGCCCCCGCCGGGCGGCTTTGTCCTCGTAGGTGGGGCCGATCCCGCGGCCGGTGGTGCCGACCTCGTTGTCGTCCTCGCTCTTTCGGTCCTCCTCGATGCCGTCGAGCAGGCGGTGGTAGGGAAAGATGACGTGTGCGCGGCGGGCGACCCGGACGTCGGGGTCGACGCCCCGCTCGCGGAGGGCGTCGATCTCCGAAAAGAGGGTTCGGGGGTTGACGACGCAGCCGTTACCGAGGACGTTCACCTTGCCCCGGATGGCCCCGCTGGGAACCAGCGAGAGCTTGTACTCCTCGCCGTCGTGGACGACGGTGTGGCCGGCGTTGTCCCCGCCCTGATACCGGACGACGACGTCGGCGGAGTCGCCGAGGACGTCGACGATTCCGCCCTTGCCTTCGTCGCCGAGTTGGGACCCGACGATCGTGACGGTCATAACAGCGCCGGGTTTCTCCCCGGTCGATAAACCGATTACGGTCTCCCCGGTCCCGGGTGCCGCGACCAGAAGCGTTAACCCCTCCCACGAGAAAACTCGGATCTCACCCCTCGTCCCGGATCCCGGAGAGAAACTTTTAAAGGGTCCAAAGACAAGTTAACAAATGCCATGATAGATCGACTCGAGAAGGAAGTAGACATGCTGGAACGACACCTTCAGGTCCTGAAGATGGTCATCGAGAACGAGCCCATCGGCATCGTGAAGATGTCCAACGAGACCGGCTATCCCCACCACAAAGTCCGGTACTCGCTTCGGGTCCTAGAGGAGGAGAACCTGATCGAGCCCTCGAGCCAGGGCGCGATCAAGACCGAGCGCACCGAGGAGTTCGTCGACGAACTCGACGGCAAACTCGACGAGATCGGCGAGAAGCTAGACGGGATGAAGATCGAGGACGTCGCCGAGATCGAGGGTTAGAGGTCGGGCGTCGAGAGATACAGTTCCTCGCGTCTGGCCTCGACCAGACAGAGGTGATAGCCGCGATTTCTCGAGAGCGTGACGTAGCTTCGCTTCGGGCTCCGTCGCAGGAACCCCCCGCCGCCGGTGACGCCGTCGACTACCTCTAGTGCGTCGGGGTCGAAGTAGCTCGCGGCGACGACCATCGCCGCCGCGATCCCGGGATACGTCGAGGTCGCTCGCGAGGTCGCTTCCTCCACGCCGGCGACGACCTCCCGGCTCGCGGGCTCGCGCGACTCGTGACACCGTGCGGTCACCAGGGGGGTCCCGTGTCTGTCGAAGGCGACGACGTCGAAGGCGACCGACTCGCCGCCGTCGAGGTCGAGCGTGGCGTCGAACGTCGCGCGGTCGATCCGCGGGATCGCCTCGGAGAGGTCGGCCAGGGCCTCCTCGCTTCCGGTGTCTCTGATCTCGAAGGGGAGGGTCCCGACGAGCCAGTCGACGAACCGGTACTCGATGGTCGACTCGAGAAAGTCCTCGAACGGCCGGCCCTCGACGCTCGCACCTTCCTCGAACTCGGTGTGGTGGTCCAGGCGGAGGTTCGAGCGGACGGCCTCGGGGTCGGCCGAATCGAGGTCGGCCAGCGTCGACTCGCCCTTCGAGGCGTAGCGCACGAACAGGTTCGTCCCCGCGATCGCCTCCTCCGGCGCGACGTCGTCGCCGGCCGCCCGCTCGCCTCCCCCGCCAGCCTCGAGTTCCTCGATCCGGGCCTCGAGGCGGTCGACGGTCTCTCTGAGCACCCGGTTTTCCGCGACCAGCCCCGCCTCGCCCTCGCGCTCGATGGCATCGAGGCGGGCCTCGAGCCGGTCGAGTCGATCCCCGTCGCCGTCGTGGTCGCCTCCGGGCGGGTCGCCGTCGACCGTCGGCCCGAGGTCGGCGGGATCGACCGGCGCGAGCGAGACTTCGACGACCTCGTAGCCCTCGAGGGCCCTCGAGACGTGTTCGACGGCCCCGGCCCCCGTGAGGGGCTCGCCGCCCCCGACGGCGACGGCTGCCTCCCGGCTCCCGTCCTCGTAGACGATCGCCCACTCGTCGCGGGGTTCGGGGCCGCCCGCGGGATCGACGTAGCAGGTGCGCTCGTCGGCCGCGAGCACGTCGTGGAGCGCCTCGGGCGGCGTCTCCGCGGCGTCGTAGCTCCGTCGGGTTTCGCTCTCTCGCTCGGTCATCGCGTATCCGAGCACGAGCGCGGGGGCGGGAGCGACGTGGAGCCGGCCCGTTCGGACGACCCGCTCGGGGTCGCCCTCGCTCCCGACGATCCGGCCCTCGTGGACGAACAGATGGCCCTCCTCGGCGAGGACGACGCCCGATACCCCTTCCGCGAGGTCCCCTACCGCGCCGGTGAGCGACCGGGTCTCCCAGCCGTCGATACGCTCGCGGAGGCGGGGGTCCATGCGGTTTCGGTTCCTAGATCTTCGACTCGGCGTCGTCGGCGAGTTCCTGCATGCGCTTGCCCAGCCGGCCGGCCGAGGAGAACTCGTCCTCGCTCATCGCGCCCGCGAGGGCGTTGCCGAGGACGAAGACGGCGTGTTTGTGCTCGCTTTTCGATTTGTGGACGTGGGAGGGGTCGACATCGAGCCGGCGGTAGGGCTCGAAGAGGTCCTCGTCGACCTCCTCGCGGTCGCTGAAGTACTCCATGATGACCACCAGTTCGGCGTGGAGGTCGAGCAACTCGTCCTTGTGCATACGTCCGGGTACGGACGGTTTCGGTTTAAGGATTGTGTGCAGGAGAGTGCCAAAACCCGTTCCTGGCACGGACACCGCCGGTTTCGACGGAGTTCGGTTAGCTCCGGTCGAGCAACCGGACGGCGGCGACGGCCGTCCATCCGCCGAAGAGCACGGCAACAAGGAACTCGACGAGGCCGAACCACGCCCCCGATTCGAGGAGCCCGACGTCGATCGCGAGGAGCCAGCCGCCCCACAGCAGGAGGTGTGCCAGCCCGACCCCGACAGTCACTGCGCCCCACCGGCGCTCGCCGGCACGGACGGCTCCCGCGCCGAGCAACAGGTTCGCGACCGGGGCGCCGGCGAAGAAGGCGAGCGCGACCGGGCCGTGCAGCGACCGCCCGAGGTACCAGTCGGTGTGCTCGAGGAAGAACACCCCGACGAGGGCCATCCCGGCGATCGCGAGGCCGTAGCAGACGACGCCGGCACGCTCGAGGGGAGTCCGGGCCTCGGCCCACAGGCGCCCGACGAACGGCGCGCCGACGACCCCGCCGAGAACGAGCCCGCCGTTGAACAGGGGGAAGGTGGCGGTTCCCGGTCGACCGAGATCCGAGAGGGCGTGGCCCGACCAGGTAAAGGGGTCGGCGAGGGCAGTCGAGAGCAGGATCGCCGACAGCACGAGGACGGGCGCGGCGATTCCACAGCCGGCAGCGACGCGCCGGGACGAGAACGATCCCATCGGGTCCCCTCCTCGCCGCGGGGTTATCAGTTCCCGGCCTCGGCGATCCGATCGCTCCCGATTCGCCGCCCTCGCGGCGGTCTCGAATCCCGGCGTCACTCCCGTCGCCCGACGGTCACGAGCGGACGTCATCGATCCCGGAGGACGACGGCCGCGGCGACGAGCGCGAAGACTGCCATGGCGGCGGCGAGCAGCGCCATCGCCGCCCCGATCGTGTACCGGCCGGCGACCCCGCCCATCGCCGCCGGAAAGATCGCGAAGCCGGCGCCGCTGGCGACGAAGGCGACGGCGTTGACCGGGCCGCTGTACTCGGGGACGTGGTCGGTCGCCCACGCCAGCAGGGTCGGGAACATCCCCGCGACGAGGAAGCCGACGACGGCGACCGCGCCCAACATCGCGTACCCTGACGTCGAGAGGAATCCCACGAGCGCCGCCGTCGCGAGCGCCGCGCTCGCGAACACCAGCGCGAGCTCGTCGACCCGCTCCGTGGCCCGGCTGAACGCGTACCGGCCCGGGACGTACGCCGCGAGGTACAGTGACAGCGAGAGGTTCGCGACGCTCCGGGGAAGCGACTCCCCGACGTAGTAGGGGAGCCAGGTGAAGATCCCGCCCTCGACCAGGCTCAACAGAACCAGCAACAGCGCCATCGTCCCCACCGTCGGCCTGCGGAGGAGGGAAGCGAGTTCCCGGGGAGCAAGCGCCTCCTCGGCCTCGAAGCCGGGGGCCTCGAGTCGGCCGAAGGCGACGACGACGGGGACGAACGCACAGGCGAGAACGAGGAAGGCGAGGCGCCAGCCCCAGACGACGAGCGCGGCGGTTGCCAGCAGCGGGCCGAGCGTCGCCCCGACGGCCCACGCCATGTCCTGGGGGTAGGGGTTGAGTTGAGTAAGAGTTAAACAAGTAGTCCCTGAAGGTGGAGGCGTAATGTCGGACAAAACCAAGCGAGTCAACCTCGCTATCTCGGAGGGCAAGAAAGAGCGTTGGGAGGAATACCACCAAAACAACCCCGAGCTTCAGTCGATGGCCGACTTGGTTCGGACTGCTGTCGAGCGGGAGATAGCCCGTGAGGAGAACGAGACGCCCGTTGAATCGGGGGCTTCGGATCAAAAGGTGGCTCAGATCCTCGATAAAATGGACCTTCTCTCAGACCGAATGAAGAGCTTTGAGGGGCGTCTGAAGAATATCGAGGAACGGACGACGACGAACCCTGAGATTAACCGACTCAAGGGTGAGATCTATGAGATACTTCCTGACGAGAAGCCCGGGTCTGAGGGGTGGGAGGACGAGGTGTATACGATCAACAAGGCCGGCGGGACCGGGACGACGAAAGGTATGCCCGATGGATGGGAGGGGACCCCTGAGGCTCTTGCTGACGCTCTTGACGAGCCTATTCATTTGGTTGAGGAGGCCGTTGAGAAGCTTGAGGAGGCGAGTAAGAGCGTTTGGATGACTGAGGATGGCGAGTATTACATCCGCCGATGACTGAAATCTGTGAGGCCACTCTCAACGACGGGGAGCGCACCTGTTCCAACAAGGCCCGATACTCGGATGGGAAATGTGGGGTTCACTCCTCTCACTCGGATAGTAACACCGGAGGATCGGTTGAGGACGACGACATGGCCCGCTTTCTCAAGAGAGAGCGTCGGGACCCGAGCGTCGGTAAGGCCACGTTCAACAGTCGTCAGACCGGACTAAGAGCGTTAACGGAGTGGTTAGAGGCAGAGGGTCCCGAGGACGTTCGGGATATGACCCCTCTCGACGTTGAAGATTATGTTATTTGGCTTCAGTCGGGAGAGGGGAGAGGCATTTGCGACGTTACGGCTCAGGACTATGTAAATGAGCTATCAGTCTTTATTCAGTTTCTCCAGAAGAAAGGCGAGGACATGGAGAACCCCGTCCGTGAGGCCGACCTGCAACTCGACCCATCCCCTGAAATGAGCAAGCGTCTCAAGGACGATCAGGGGTATGTGGCTATGAGCACGGACCAATTTGAGGAGTTGATGAATCACTTGCCGGCCCCGACCGCTCGGAATCAGCTTCTCTTTCAGTTGATGTGGGATTGTGGGCTCCGTCCGATTGAGGCCACTCAGATAGAGTATGAGGACGACATAGACCGTGAGAAGCGTCAAATCAACGTTTACTCGACTAAGACGGGAACCAACAGGGTCGTATTTTACTCAGAAACGGCAGAAACGATGTTAGCCGAGTGGCTGGACTGGGGAGAACGGAGTCGATTCAATCCTGCTGAAGACTCTCCATACCTCTTCATTAGCCGAGAATCAGAGACGATCACGACATGGACCATCAATCAGGTCTTCCGAAAAGCCGCCGAGGCCGCCGGACTCCATGAGGAGGAGGTCTATAGAGACGCCAAGGGGAGCCCCCAGTACGACTTGAAACCGTACTCACTCAGGCATAGCTTCGCTGAGCGCATGATAGATCGGGGAGTCGATCTTGAGACACTAAGGCAAACGATGGGGCACTCGGATATCGGGACGACAAAACGATACGTCAATCCCGACCTCGAAACACGGCGGCTCCGTATCCAGTCGGCTCTTGACGATTAATCACATTGGAACGCTCTTTATCACCTGTAATTAAGCTCTCATCGCCCGGTTACGTTAACTGACTGATTGAGCTATCAGCCCTCTCAGCCCCCACTCCGAGGGGGGTCAGGATTAATGGGGATTGGAACGGAGAAATGAGGGCTGTAATAATCCCTGTCTCTCATCGATTACTGAATCTCACTACGCCCACATCGTCAGTTTGTCGTGAGAGGCACGAGGATAGGTTCTGAGAGTGTTCGTATCTCTCCGAGGCTCAGGCTATGTGTCGAGACACTCAACCCCCTCAGACACGGGATCAGCGGCTATGAGGGTCAGGGGTCACAAAGCAACTCCCGAAATTGACCGACTGAACCTCTTGGATATTATTGGGGCGGAGCAAATATCCTGAATTGAATCCCCACCCGTCTACTAAAAATTATATACTATAAACAAAAACTCGTAGATATGGTATACGATCATATCGCCTCTTCTACTGTCCAGATTCACTGTGATGAGATTGAGGGGCCGGGGGACGGCTCAGGCTTCCATTTTCAGGACGAGAATACCATCGTTACAAACGCTCATGTGATTGAGTCTGCCATAGTAGACCACGATGACATTTGGGCTGTAACAGAGGAAGACGAAGAATCTCGACTTGAATTACTCACCCATTCCCCTTCGCATAAATACGACTATGCCCTCCTAAATCTAAAGGAAGGGTTTTCGAATCCACGCAACGTACTAAATCCTAAGTTAGGAGGTGTTGATCGAGGCCAACAAATTTGCTTCGCTGGGTTTCCACATGGGATTAATGATCTTCTTGTTCAAGAGGCACGGGTTTCAGGGCCCAAAGAAGATTATGGCTTTTACATTGATGGATCAGTTAATGGCGGTAACTCAGGGGGACCCATTGTTGATGCAGATGATGGAAAAATCGTAGGTATCGTAACTGAGCGACGGTATTTAACCCCAATCGATATGGACGAGATTAGTCGGGAAATTAATGCTCTCCGACAACGCTACCAGAAAGGTGTGGGATTTGATATGGTAATGGGGGATATCAGCTTGAACGGGGTATTGGAACTAATTGCCGAGTCATTAGGACGGTTTGAGGATATTATGCAAGCAAACGCGAATACTGGAATTGGCATCGGTTATCAAATAATGTATGCTAATGATGCCTACGATTCCCTCTAACATAATCCAGTCTATCTTATCATCCGATTAATATGATGTTGTAGATTGCCCAAGTGAATACTAAAAATACGGTAATAGCTTCACTTTCAATTACTGCCGTTTCCCGAACCCAGTTCTTTACATCTTTGAGTATCCTTGTTGTCTCAGGGTCATTGGGGTGAAATACCACCCGTCCAAACGACCCGTCATCATATTCTGCATACATCATATAATTATTCGAACTCATATTGCCTTCGTATATATCAATGGCTAATGGTTCTGCTATCTGTCTAACCTGACCTGCTGCTAATCCATATTTTCTAACTCCGTTTTCAACTTGACCATGTTTTCGTAGTGATTTGTCTAATTGTTCAAATCCCGGCTCTCCACGATGAAGAGTGTTGTATTTCACGTCCTCGCTAAATTTTTCTTCACTGGGATTTTCAGCCATATCAAATTCAGATTTCTCCTTCAGAAGCCATCTCCCCATCTCTAACTGCTCATCAGTGGTTAATTTGTCAATTGCTCTATTAGCCTTTTTCACGAAATGTATCCGTTTACCCACTGGAATTGCTGGAATAGCGGCAGTCAGCATGATGTTCAACCAAGTTATAATCTCTGGGGGAATTGACATACAATAACCCGCTCAAGATATCGTTATAAAACCTACACTCAACGTCTCTTAAGCTTCCTCTCCCCTTACTCCGTATCGCACTGATCGGCTTTGTGAGGCGGCTGAGGGCCCCTCCCCCATCCAGTGACCCTTGCTATTGAGGCGGGATATTGCATCAGTTGCTTCTTAGAGCCTTAGATAGACTTGGGGTCGATCGGTTCGGCGCACCTCTCCAAATCCGACTCACGGACGTCTTAGAGCGTTGTATGAGCGAGTGAAAGCAACTCCCGGGAGCGACGTCAAGAACCCCTTGGATACTATCGAAAGTCCGCGCCTACCTTATTTCTGCCCCCCACCTTATGATTTCGGCCTATACTCCGTTCCAGCGACAATATACCCTTCCTCAGTCTTTTCGACCTTACTCGGCTCATGCCTCATCACTCTCCCGATCTGCTTCATGGTGAGGACGTCCCCATCGTCGGATACGTACTCCTGCTCCAAGCCCCGATCGCTCATGTGACCCTGTTTGCTCTCCCTCGCCCTTGTAGCCCCGACAAAGGAGATTTTGTCCTACTTCGAGTGTATGGGTCGTCTCGACCTCAGACAGCCTCAAACGGCGTGAGGGGCATTCTGATGTCCTTCTAATGCTCTAACTCAACCAGCGCCTCACTCGGTGTGAGCCTGTGACGCTCACAAATGACTCGGCAAATGAACCATGCCCGTTCAGCGTTCAATGGTTCGGCACTCTCCCACTCGCGGGCGAACTCGCCCAACGCGACGGCGATCAACAGCTCATCTTGGCGATCGAGGGTGTGGTCAGGAGCCATCGGCGAGCTTGGCCTCGTGATCCGATAAAAACCTCAGGACTTTCGACGTTATTAGCCTCAGCGCCTCTTAGAGCCTTAGATAGAGTCGGGGCCGATCCGGTTGTAAGTTCCTACTTGTCTCGCTGAATCCGCCTCATGGATGTCTCATGGCCTGTATTGGGTGTGAAAGCGACTCCCGAAACTCAGTCGCCCAACCCCTTGGATATGTTCGACACTGAGCGTTAACACCGTTTTCAGACCCCTACCCAGTCAATCGGGACTCAAATATGTCATATCTCAGTCTCAGACCCCCCACCGGGTCATCATAGAAAACTAAAGAAAGATAGCCCGAATCCGATAGCGCCGATTCCGAGTAAAGCCAACTTGATACGATCCTCAAGGCGGTTTTTGAATCGTATTTCCTCATTTCGCAGATTGTTTATCCGATTACCTTTTTCGTTAGTGACTTTGTTAGTATTGCAAACGAGCTTTCTACTACCGTCGTCCATTACAGCGTCAATGAAATGAAGAATATTTTGTGAGATCCCCCGCTCCTCTAACTTGTCAATATCATAGTTCGTTCGGTCCAACCTTTCTAATTTCACTACTTCTCTCTCTTGGTCAATGTCTTGGAAAATACTGGGGTTAATGTCTTTCAGGATTCCCAAAGACTCATCAAATCCATTATCATTTTTGACCAATACTCCATCCTTTCTTGAGTCCTCCAAAACCTCCAACGCCTCTATAACAGATTCTCGTTTTGTATATGAGTCTTGTTTGTGATATTTCTCCGTAGCCCAATCAAGAACTCTGTTTAGCCGCCTTTCCCCTTTGTGAGTCCCCAAGAAGCGGTATGTACCAGCCGCGATGCCGGTAAGAACCAAACCGATGATCCTAATCATATTACAAACCTACCTTTAAGCAATTGATTTCGTCTACTTCTCACCCTCTACTGGGGTTGAATCTACAACTCTACCTTTAGCTGACGACTCTACTCTGACAGATCCACTACCCTCAGCCACCCGCACAAATGTCACTATTGCAGCAATAAGTGTTAGAAAAGATAGGGTTAATCTGACCCACCGTAGCTCAGGGAAATACAGAGTAGCGATCCCAATAATAAGTGCTAAAAATGCTAATACTATGGTAAGCTGCGAGTCGTATTCCTTGAGAAATGTGGCTATTTTTCTTTCTCCCTTGCCTTTCACTTCAATCTCAACGCCCTCGGATCTGGATAATTCTTTAAATTCCATTGTTTTACTTTATGACTATCAGTATATACGTATACGGGCTTTGGGTCGCCCTGCTATTAGTTGGTATTTGGATTGGAGCGGTATGCGTGGTAGTTTCAGTTCTGTTTGTATGCCGGTTGAGACGGGAATAACTTGGACTTAGCCACCACTCTTAAGAAATCCTACCTGAACGTAACCCTATGGACCTGATGGGACGGCGAACGATGCTTGGGGGAATCGGCTTACTCGCTCTTTCAGGGTGCTTAGCGACTGATGAGGGTGACAGTGGGATTGAGATTGAATACAGCGTCTCGGACCCAATGAGTCCTGATGAAACACCCGAAGAGGTGATTGAGCACCCTAACCCCGAGGGTTTCGAGTGGGTAGCCATCGAGTTTGAATTTCTCAGCGGGTCTATTGACGTTGAGGATATCATGGGGCTCACTCAGGTCGAAGCTGGCGATACAAGTCACTTCACCCGGGCCGTCGAGATTACTTCCCCCGACGAGACCCTAATCACTGACTCTGAGGAGAGCTATTCAATGGAGCAAGGCACTGAGGGAGTCGCATATTACCGTATTGAGGAAGGAACTGAGCCGAGCGGATGGGTAGTTGAGCAGTTAGAGAACGAGTATGGCGGCTTAGAAGCGACTCAAGCGTGAGCTTCGGTAATGGAGTAGGTGTGTATTGCGCTGAGGAGCAAGACTGGTTGTAGCCTATTTACTGTTAGCCCAACCTAACCCCGATATTATGGGCTGAAGATGTGGCCATAACATTTATCGCCGGATATTTCTGTTTACTGTTAATGACTGATCATGACTCAGACGGGGAAAACAACAATACAAGCAATATGGGGCCCAATGAGATGAATTTGACAGACATTGACCCTATTGAAATCGACTTACCAGATTTGGACCCTATCGAGAAGGTTTTACCAAATGTGGATCCTCTCGAAATAGATCTGGACCGCGAGATAAAAAAAAAGAGGCCCGGGACGAGCGATTAGAAGAAATCAGAAAGCAGGGTCAGAGATACTTTGGAAAAGTACAAAGTTCTGTAGCTAATCAAATATCAATATCTCCACCTTGGGATTATGAACCCGAACAACACGAGATAGATCAATTTGCAATTAAGACCGGAATGAAGCACAGTCTCGAATCAAGAACGCAATTACAACAGTATGGTGATGCGGATCTTAAGGAATTGAGCGCACGAATGGAGTTAGCCGAGGACGCTCTTGTTCAAGCGTCTGAATTGAACAGACGTCCATTCGAAGCTTTCTACCTTCTTATATCAACGCAAGATGGGCTAATCTCTTGGCTTTGTGAGCATGATGACTGTGTTGACCCAAGCTTCACAAACGAAGGCGGGTCAGATGTATATCTCGGAAAAAAGAAGAAAAAGGTGGTTGAGAACTCATATGAGGAGTATAATGTGTTTTCAGTCGTAAATTCCGGAACTGAATTCAGGAGAAAATGGGCCGATTTTTGGTATCACCGTCACCGCATCATGCATGGACACCCTGAGGCATTTTTTGATGAGAACTTAGCTATCACGTCGTTATTATTTCTTACATCTATTGCGAATTTAGTTCTGCAACGGATGGATGATTTAGAGGGATACGATCGACCTTATCACCCCTAAGAGACTGTATCAACTACGAGAAGTACTCACCCAATTAACAGCGATCTCAAGCTCATCGTCAAGGGTCAGGTGAGCGTGGTCGTCGTCCTCAGCGTTCCGAACATGGTTCATGAACTCAGTAAAATCACTGCTCACTGCCGGGTCTCAATCAGGTCAACTTACCTCTCCGACCACCCCACCAAAATATGCGCCTACAGTGCCCTCACAGAGCCTTAGATAGACTCAGGGACAATCCGGTTGAGTTTCCCTGCCCTGCCTCGCTAAATCTAACTCACGGGGGTCTCAGAGCGTTCTAAGGTTAGTGAAAGTAACTCTCGAAACTCAACCACCGAGCCCCTTGGATAATATCGACTAAGTGGGCATACCCTCCTCAGATACCCCCGTCCCTATCTCAAGTCCCAGTAAGTGAATCCATATACTCGCCAAATCTCAAACAGTCAGTTTCGATATTTAGGTGGTCAAAGCGATCAGATAACCGAGTTTGGATCTCATTGGAACTACTACCGCAGACAAGTGTAATTGTACTATCTTTTTCCATATTTGTGTCAATTAATTCGATTAGCTTTGAATCCTGAGGGCTAATGCGACTACCAATCACCACTAATTCGTCTGTATTTTCTAGAAAGTGTCCAGCTGAAGACCATATTTTATCATACGCTTGAACTTTCTCATAGTCCTTTCTTCCCTCAAATGGTGGTATAAGTGCTGGTTCATATATCCCACCGCTCCTATGAACTAGTTGTTCATAATCCATAGATTCAACTTCATGATTGTCGATGTATTCGCATTTAGTTTGGACGCTATTTGAGTGAATGAATTTGACCCTTTGATGAAACGGCTGCCCATTTCCAAATTCGATCATACTAAATGGATTCATCCAATTAATCGATCCATGCAATTTAATTAAGGATATACTTTCAGATCGGTGTCTTGGGCCCACATAAAAAGAATAAGGGTGTCCTTTATATACGTAATCTAAATTCTCACTCTTTATAGCTTTTTCAAACATGATATCGTAATTTAGAGATAAAACGGTTGAATTTGTAGTGTGGACGTGGTTTGCCAGATTAGTATAGTTGTCTCGCTTAGGATAGTATTCTTTTGAATATTGGCGGAATATTTCATAGAAGTAATAATAAGATAAACTTAATGCCATCTCTTTCAATTGAATCAGATTAGATATATAGTCACTTTTAACCTCTTCTGGAAAACTATCATTTTCTAATCTTTCATATATGCCATCATCTTCAATTTCTGGTCTATTTCGAAGATGTTCTTGAAGTTGTTTCACCTCCTCCGACTCGTCCAGATCATCTAAAGACTGATACTGACTGGCAATTTGTAACAGCGAAAACTCTTCATCTAACTCTTTCAGGAAAATTTCTGAGTTAAATTCCAATTCTCCTTCATCTATGACCTGTCCATCTATACCTGCATATCTTTTCACTTCACGAAATAGCGGATTAAAATGCTCTTTTCTAAGGAGACCAGAATCCCATCCATCAACAAAGAGATATTCTCCCATTGGAGGTCGTTGGCCCTCAGGAATAGAGTCTCTAGAACCATAGGATGCCCCCGCTCCAAGTAAATAGCACTTTGACATACTTTGGGAAAATCATCCATTAATATAATACTACAGGTTCAACCACTTCAGTCGATCTCAAACTCACGCTCACTGTTTTCAGCCTTCTCAGTCTCGGTTTCAGTACTCAGCCTTCTCAGTCTCGGTTTCAGTACTGTCTCGAATCGCGGATTCGCTCAACGTCGTCGGTCGCTTTACTCATCGACTCGACTCACCCGATTTGACCGGATCATGTGAACCTTTGACAACCCATGCAGGATTCCCACATAGACTCTAATGGGGTTTCTGCATGGGGTGACACAGGTTGTCATGATGGCCACCTGTAGACCTTCCGATACGGGTGAGAATCCTCTCTTTCCTCATCTACGATCCCATGATCTTTGAAATCGTTGAGACGCTCCTCGACGGTCCGTTGTGAGACTCCTGATTCGGCCATGATCGCCTTTTTCGTTGTTCCGTCGTCACCGACCCGTTGCAAGTGATCGGCGATTTTGCGTTTCTTCTCAGTATCGAACTTCTCGACCGAAGCCGGTTGGATCTCAAGTACGTCGGGGATCGCCGATGTTTCGACGTATACGGTGGGCTCAATATCGGGAGCCCGACCGGCTCGGAGAATCGCCTGGAGGACCTGATTATGGACAAAGTGATGATAGATTTTGTCCCCGTACTCACCAAACGTCTTATCGGCTCCCTCACCCTCTTGCCCGATCTCTTGACCGGAGAAAGCGCCCCACATCTTGAGAACGTCGTTATTCGGATGAGGGCAACCAAGAGCAAGTTCGATACGTTCATGCTTTAGGTCATTATTGCTCGGGACCTTGGCGTAGTTGATCGACTCGCTCACATGGTCGAGTAGCCCCGAATCTTTACAGCTTGAGAGAGCTTTATCGGGGGTGATGAGAGCGGGCTTTTCCCCATGTTTGGCTTCGATCCCATAGAGGATACCCTTAACCCGTTCTTCTGAAATATTACCATTATGTAGTGGTTTCAAATGATCGGTCAATTGGTAGACCGTCGCTCCGTGAATATCGTGGTAATAGCCCCTCTCCTCGTTCTCATCAGCAAATATAGACCGTTCTTCTAAGCCGAGTCCGGTCGAGAGGTCCCACAGTTCTTTGGTCCCCGTTCCGTCGAGCCCGACGACCGACCGGGCCTCACTTAGGTCGGGGACGGTGAGAACGTGTAGCGTCCCGGCCTTTCTGTTAAATACGACTCGGCGATCCCTGTTATCAATGTAACAAGCTGATCCCTCATCCGCTTCGTTGAACCTGAAATATTCGATCTCATCATCAACGTTCTTAGTGTAACACAGACTGAGGGCTAAGAGGGGTGCAAGGGAGTTATATCGTCTGTTTTCGTCGGAATTGATGATCTCGTGGCTACTGATTTCTGACTCGTTCTCAGCTATCCACTCACCGACTTTGAGGGCTTGCTCGGAGTCGTCTCGATATTCGATTATATCAGTAACGGAGTTGAAAGGTATCTCGTCGGTTTGATCCAAGAACGGATTGATGGCCCCTCCGGGGTTGTCGATGGTCCTCTCAAGCTGTTCCCCCGGAAACTCGTCAATGACGACGAGTCGATTATTAGTCAGTGAGGGGACGTGAGCGTGTTTGTAGTGACCGATGAGGACGGGGTGATCGTTCGGGTCGAACCCATCCCAAAAATCGGAGTAGCGACAGTCTGAGCCGCCGTGTAAGGATAGCTCAGTGTGCATCTGTCCGGCGTTCGCTCCCAAGCCATACAGTCTAACGGCCTCAGGATCGTAATGTTCCGAGCCCTTGTCAAAGGCCGGACAAGCTCGATGAGGGCTCGGGATAACCGTCGCGTCAACTCCAAACTCATCAGCTAACCTTTCCCCATCCTCGTATCGCTCTTCCAGACCCGTGAGGTAGGTGATCGGCGTATCGAGTCGTGAGGCGATCTTGAACAGACCGGTCGTCTTTCCCGCTCCGGGGGGAGCCGTGAGTAGTATGTTCTTTTCGTCTCTTAGAGCGCTCTCAAGAGTCTCCTCAGTCCGGTCGTATACGTCCTGTTGAGACGTGAGATGACGACTCTCGGCGTCTGAACAGGCGTAATTGTTAACCGGATGGGATACGTTACTACTCACTGTCCGACGACCTCCTCAGCGTCATCGGACCTCAACTCATCCACAGTCGGTCCTGGGTCAGTCCTCAGGGGGGACTCCGGGGCTTGCTTTCCGTCCATTGATGAGCCTCAGCTTTGATTCTCAAGCGCCTCAGCGGCGTTTTCGAGAAATTCGTTCCAATTGAGGCCCAGTCCCTCTTTTGTCTCACGGGCCTTACTGATCGACGTTTCATGAGCCGGGATCGACTTGTATCCAGCCGGTCGGGTCGTCATACCCTCCCCTATTCGCTCAAGGTATATATGTCACATTGTAGGATAATTCGATGGTGGAGTCTGTAGCTATATGGTGAAAGGGTTAATAAGTGACACCACACCATATGATTCATGACCAAAGTTGAGGTCTCAGACGAAACTTGCAACGATTGTGGGTCTGATCTACTATTCCATAACCCAAGGCACCTATATCATTGCAGGGAGTGTGAGAAGACGTGGTCAAAGGAAACGTATGAGGACTGGGGAGACCACAATCAAATGCCGCCATCACAGGATCAATTTTCAAAACATTTCAACCACTATGGATAATTACCCTCAACCCCTCAAGCCTACTTAAGCCGTATAAACACATACTTCCTCATGTGTCCGGTTCTAAGCGAGCGACCCCCCATGAGCCAGAACACAACCTCATACACGGACTCTCAGACGGAGGGGGAGCCCATCGTGCTTCCCCCACCCCCCACCAACGGTTCGCTCGCTGAGCGGAAGCTATGGGCTTTCAGGGCGTATCACGGAGTCGGTCGAGATAGTCAAAGGGTCGATGAGTGGACTCAGGAGGCGATCGGCAACGTCTTCGGAGTGAACGTGAGGACGGTGAGACGCTGGCTCAATGAGGACGATATTGCTGAAGACGTCTTCGGGGGTCTTTCTGAACGCGACCGGTGGGTCATCTATGGGATGGCGATTACAGGGGGTCGAGTTGAGGAGTACTTTGAGCTTCTACGGCTTGAGAAGCGTACTGAGAACGCTGAGGTTGACGCTCATGCCGAGCCCGACGACTCGGAGGACGACGATACGGTGTTTTACCCCGATATCGATTAGAGCCGATTCTGAGGCGTTGTGGGGCAAATCGTATCGGCGACGACCGTTGTTCTCACCCGAGGTCAAAATCGCTCTCACGCCTCTCTCAGCGGCTCGGTTTCTCTCGTGACGGGTTGGCTCGTAGTGGGATTGACTGATAGAGGCGTATAAGGAGAACGTAACTCTATTCCAAAAATAATATGTTTCTTCGCTATCAATCTCTCCTTCATGCGATTCGGGTCAATCGGGGATCGGATAGACCTGTTTCACGAATTGAGACGTGAATATTTATGTAAAGGCGGAATCCTCTAATCACTACCCGTCCTGGAGGTTGTAGATCCGGCCCCGACGGTCGGGGTAGAGGTGGCTCAACAGGGGCCGGTCGAGGGCGTGGAGGCTTCCCTGGGCCAGCCCGGCGGCGCCAAAGCCCGCCAGCAGGACGGCGTACGTCGGCGCGAACGCGAGCGCGACTAGCAGTGCGACGAAGGCGACGCCCGCGACGACCAGCATCCGGCCGACGTCGATCCGGCTGACGGCCGTCCCGACCGCGGCCACCGAGACGAGGGTGCCCGCCGAGGCCGCCGAGGCGATCAGTCCGAGTTCGCCCTCCGAGACCGCGAAGCTCTCGCCGAAGCTGAGGAGCAGGGCGCCCCGGAGCTGGAGGAAGGCCCCGAGTACCCCGACCGAACAGAAGATACAGACCGTCCACGCTCGGCGGTTTCTCACAATCATCAGTCTCGGGAGAGGGTACAAAAGCCGCCTGAAAGCGGCGACCGGCCGCCGCCGTGGCAAGCGAAAGGACGTTGGCGCTCCGGCCCCTCTCCCGAGGAAATGGGCGATGCGAGGCGGTGGCTCGACGGACTGTGGCGGTTCTATCTCGGATACACCAATCGGCCGGTCCACGCCGCCAGCGCCGCTCTCCTGGCGATCTTCGGGATCCTCGTCTTCGTCGATCCCCTCTTTGCGATCCTCGCGGTCGCGGCCTACGTCGCCCCGCCCGTGATCCTCTACGTCCGCGCCGACGACCCCGAGGCTCAAGCGAGCCGACATCGGCGAGTGCCGGATCGGGACTCGCCCGCCCCCCGAGGCGATGTCGGGAGGGAACCGGCATCGAGTGGCGGACGGAGAGGTGCGGTGGGCGACGCCGATTCGGATTCGGACGCCGATTCCGACGGCACGGACGCGGACTCGGATTCCGATGGAGGCGATGGCGACTCCGATTCCGACGGAGACGACGGCGACACGGACTCGGACTCCGATGGCACGGACACCGACACAGACTCCGATGGCTGACGCTTCCCGGAGGATCGACCGAGCTAGTAAACTTGACTAGCGTTTACTCTTCTGTGGAGGGAAACGTTGAAACGGCCTCCGGTTGGACGGACGGTATGGAACTCGAGGACGTCAACAGCGTCGCAGTTCTCGGCGCCGGGAACATGGGCCACGGGATCGCGGAGGTCGTCGCGATCGCGGGCTACGACGTGGCGATGCGAGATATCAACGAGGACCTCGTCTCTGCGGGGTACGACGACATCGAGTGGTCGCTCGGGAAGTTGGTCGAGCAGGACAAACTCACCGAGGAGGAGGCCGACGCCGCCCTCGAGCGAGTGGAGCCGGTCGTCGAGATGGAAGCGGCCGTCGGGGAGAGCGACGTCATCATCGAGGCCGTCCCCGAGAAGATGGAGATCAAGAAGGACGTCTACGGCGAGGTCGAGGAGTACGCGCCCGAGCGCGCGGTCTTCGCGACGAACACCTCCTCGCTGTCGATCACGGAGCTCTCGGAGGTCACCGACCGGCCCGAACGGTTCTGTGGCATGCACTTCTTCAACCCGCCGATCCGGATGCCCTTAGTCGAGGTCATCTCGGGTGCCCACACCGACGAAGGGACGCTGGACCTGATCGAGGCCCTCGCCGAGGACGTCGGCAAGTCCCCGGTCAGGGTCCACAAGGACAGTCCGGGATTCATCGTCAACCGCGTGCTCGTCCCGCTGATGAACGAGGCCGCCTGGATGGTCCACGGCGAGGAGGCCACCGTCGCCGAGATCGACTCGACGGCGAAGTTCGACATGGGGCTGCCGATGGGGCTGTTCGAACTCACCGACCAGGTCGGCCTCGACGTCGGCCTCCACGTCCAGGAGTACATGCACGAGACCCTGGGCGACGCCTACGAGCCGTGTCCGCTGACCGTCGAGAAAGTCGAGGCGGGCGACCTTGGGAAGAAGACCGGAAAGGGCGTCTACGACTACGAGGACGGCGAGGGCGTCGAGATCCCGACCGACGAGGGCGAGGAGTGGATCGCCGACCGCCTACTCGCCGTGATGGCCGACGAGGTCGCCCAGTTGATCGACGGCGACGTGGCCGGTCCCGATGCCATCGACGAGGCGATGCAACTCGGCGCGGGCTTTCCCGACGGCCCCGCGAAGATAGCCGATAAGCGCGGCCTCGCCGATCTGCTCTCCGCGCTCGAGGACGCCCACGAGGAGACCGGGGCAGCCCGACACGCCCCCTCCGAGGCCCTCGGTGGGTTCGCCGACGACGGCGGCTTCTACGGCGCCGACGACGGGAACGACGACGGTAGCGACGAGCCCGACTACGAGGCGATCCGTGTCGAGTACCCCTGCGAGCGGGTCGCTCACGTCCTGATCGACCGTCCCCACCGGATGAACACGATCAGCTCGGACCTGCTCGAGGAACTCGCCGGCGCGGTCGAGGCGCTCGACGGGGACGACGACGTTCGCGCGATCGCGCTCACCGGCGCTGGCGACCGGGCGTTCTCGGCGGGCGCCGACGTCCAGAGCATGGCCGCCGGCGGCGGCGACCCGATCGAGGGGATCGAGCTCTCCCGGCAGGGCCAGGAGACGTTCGGCTCGCTGGAGGAATGTGACCTCCCGGTCGTCGCCGGCATCGACGGCTACTGTCTGGGCGGCGGGATGGAGCTCGCCGCGTGTGCGGACATGCGCGTCGCGAGCGAGCGCTCCGAACTCGGCCAGCCCGAGCTCAATTTGGGACTGATCCCCGGCTGGGGGGGGACCCAGCGGCTCCCGCGGATCGTCGGCGAGGGCCGCGCCAAGGAGATCGTTCTGACCGCCGAACGCTACGACCCCGAGACGATGGCCGACTACGGCTTCGTCAACGAGGTCACCGACAACGACTCCCTGGAGGAACGCACGCTCGACCTCGCAGAGGAGATCGCCGCGGGCCCGCCAATCGCCCACCGCTTTACGAAGCGGGCGATGCGTGCCGGCCGGGACGACATGGAGGCGGGCCTCGAACTGGAGGCGACGGCCTTTGGCCACCTGATGGGGACCGACGACCTGATGGAGGGGATCACCGCGTTCATGGGCGACGGCGAGCCGGAGTTCGAGGGCAAATAACCGAGTCGCGGGATTTATCAGCCGTTGTCACCATTCGGGAGGCGTGACTGGAGTCGCCGGGAGGCCGGGGAAGTGGTCGCGGTGAGCGAGCCCACCGTGCTCGTCGTGGACGACGAGGCCCGCCTGGCTGACCTCTTTGCGACCTGGCTCGAGCCGGAGTACCCGGTACGAACGGCCAACGACGGCGAGGCAGCCCTCGAGGCGATCGACGACACGGTCGAGATCGTCCTGCTCGACCGCCGGATGCCCGGACTCTCCGGGGACGAAGTCCTGGCGACGATCCGCGAGGAGGGGTACGACTGCCGGGTCGTGATGGTGACCGCGGTCGACCCCGACTTCGACATCATCGAGATGGGGTTCGACGACTACCTCGTCAAACCCGTCTCGAAAGACGAGTTGCTCGAGATGCTCGAGTCGATCGCGGCCCGCACCGAGTACGAGTCGGAGATCGGCGAGTACTACGCGCTGGTCTCGAAGAAGGCCCTGCTCGAATCCGAGAAGACCGAACGGGAGCTCGCCGACCACGCCGAGTACCGACGCCTATGCGAGCGCGTTGAGGAGCTCCGCGAGCGGGTCGATACGACCGTGACGGGGCTCTCCGAGGACGGCTTTGCGGGTGCCTTTCGAGACCTCGATCCGGAGAATTGAGCGGATCTCAGGGCGCCTGCCGGTAGATCAGGTTGCGCTGGATCTCGTTTGCCCCCTCGTAGATGACGGGGATCCGGGCGTCGCGAAAGACCCGCGAGATCCGGCGTTCGGCGAGGATCGACCGGCCGCCGTGGAACTGCATCCCCTGTTCGGAGATATCGACGGCGGCCTCCGTCGCCTCCGTCTTGGTCAGCGCCGCCCAGTAGCCCGCCTGGGTACCCTCTTCGACCTTCTCGCAGGCCCGCCAGGAGAGCGAGCGGGCGGCCTCGAACCGTCTGAGCATGTCGGCGAGGCCGTGCTGGACCGCCTGAAACTCGTT
Organism: Saliphagus sp. LR7; assembly: GCF_003344565.1. Classification (NCBI taxonomy): domain Archaea; kingdom Methanobacteriati; phylum Methanobacteriota; class Halobacteria; order Halobacteriales; family Natrialbaceae; genus Saliphagus; species Saliphagus sp. LR7. Next base: position 214,063 of record NZ_QPND01000001.1, read on the forward strand.
GATGTTCCGGCCGAAACCCTCGCGGTCGTGGACGAACTCCCAGGTGGATTCGATGGCCGCCGCCGCGAGGCCGATGCCGTGGCCGCCGACGATGACCCGGCCGTGGTTGAAGAACTCCGCGAGCATCCAGAAGCCAGCACCTTCGGTACCGATCAGGTTCTCCTCGGGGATCCGGCAGTCCTCGAAGGTGATGTGGGCCTGTTTGGAGGCCCGCATCGCGATCTTCTCGGGGATGTGTTCGGCCTCGTAGCCCTCGGTGTCGGTCGGGACGATGAACATCGAGTGGTTGCCGTACCGGTTGGTCTCGTCGTCGCCCGTCCGGGCGTAGACCGTGACCCAGTCGGCCTCAACGCCGTTGCCGATCCAGTACTTCTCGCCGTTCAGGACGTACTCGTCGCCCTCCTTTTCGGCGCGGGTGTCCATCCCCGCGAGGTCGCTTCCCGTCTCGGGTTCGGAGACCGCAAGCCCGGAGATCTGGTCGCCCTCCGCGACGGGACGGACGTACTCCTCGCACTGGGCGTCCGTGCCGTACTCGTAGGTCATCTCACAGCCGAAGCTCGCGAGTTGGAGGGTGAGCGCGATGCCGGCGTCGGCCCGATAGAACTCCTCTGCGATCGCGAGCGTTTGCGCGAGGTCGTACCCCTTCCCGCCCCACTCCTCGGGAACGTCCTGGGCGACCAGACCGGCCTCCTGGCCCGCCTCGAGTATCTCGTGGGGGTACTCCCCCGATCGGTAGTACTCCTCTGCGTTCGGCGCGATGTGTTCGTCGGCGAACTCCCGGGCAGTTTCCTTGACGTCGCGGGCGCGTTCGGGGACCGGATCCGGTTCGAGAAGCTCCATGTCCCCCCTGTCGTCCGCGGCACCGATATAGCTCAGGGAACCCACCGACGATTCAACGCGGGGAAACTACCGGAACGTTTGCAGGCGTTCGGCCGGCGGCCGGTCGTCGGTAGCGGCCCCCCGGACGTCCCAGACGAGATCGGAGACGACGTGGGCGTAGAGGACGACCGCCGTCAGGACCGCCAGCGGTCGGCTCGCGAGCACGAGGGCGGCGACGGCGAGTCCGCCGATCAGGTGATGAGAGAGGAGCCGCGAGAGGACGCCGACGTCGCCGGGAGCGAAGATCTCCCCCTGATCGGAGAGGGCGATCCGGGGGCTGGCGAGGCAGGTCTCGAGGGCGTCCCATCCCCCGGTCCGGAGCCGCGCGATGAGGAAGTGATCGAGGTCGATCAGGACGCCTGCGGCGACCGCGTAGAGAACGAGGACCGCGGGCGGGACGGCGGCGCCGAAAAGGGAGACCGGAGGGAGCACGAGGACGGCCGCCAGTCCGACGATCAGGGAGACGATCGCGTGGTGGACGGAGTACACGGATCAGCCGGCAAAGCCCGACAGCAGCCAGTCGTCGTCCTCGTCGTCGTCCCCCGAGAAGTTCGGGGCGCTGACGAGGACGAACGCGCTCTCTTCGTTCCCGTTTCTGATCTGGCGGGTCGACTCCGGTGGAATGCGGAGTGCGTCGCCGGTCTCCATCGCGACGTCCTCGCCGTCGACGTCGATCGTCGCCCGTCCCTCGATCAGGACGTAGACCTCCTCGTGGTCGTTGTCGGCGTGGTCGTGGGGCCGGCTCTTCCAGCCCGGATCACACCGGGCGACGGTGACGCCGACGCGCTCGGTCTGCAGAGGGTCTCGCAGGAAGTGCATCGCGTTCGAGACCTGGTCGACCTCCTCGTAGTTGACCTTCGTGTACGACATGGTACCCGTGGTTTCGTCGGCAGCGTAGTAAAACTACGCTCCCGTCTCAGGCGCCTTCGGCGACCGGATCGAAGTCGTCGACCGGGATCACCGAGTAGTCGACGGTCAGAACGTCCTGGGTCGCTCTGATCTTGCCGACGAACGTCGAGATGTCCTCTAACTCGCCCTCGAGGACGAACAGTTCCATGCAGTGGTGGTCGCCGACGTGGGTGTGGAAGTTCGAGGCGACTAGAGCCTCATGTTCGTGGCGCAGGCGCATCATCCGCTCTTCGACGCTTGTCGTCTCGTAGTCGAAGAGCACCGTGACGACGCCCATCAGCTCCCGGTCCTCCAGGCGGGTGTCCTCGAACTCCCCCAACAGGTTCCGGCCGGCCTCCCGGACGACCTCGCTGCGGCCGGTGTAGCCGTGGTCCTCGGCGAACTGGTCGATGCGCTCTAAGAGCCCGTCCGGCATGGAGACGCTGACGACTGCCATGTAACAACTCGACGCGCTTCGACTATTAAGGATTGGCATTGCCCGGGTGGGACAGTGACGGGATCGCTCCGCGACGGACCGCTACGCGATGTCACGGCTCGTGTCGATCGAGACCCGTTCGGAGAGCTCGAGCTTGATCGTCTCCGTCGGCGCGCCCCCGCCACGGAGTTTCGGAACCGTGAGGTAGGTCTCGAGTTCGGTCGCGCCGACGGCCGACCGGAGGTCGAAGACGGCGTCGGCGACGTGGAGCGTCGTCGAGCGAGTCGATGGAGGGGACTCGACTTTGGGACAGTGCAACACCGCGATCGAGCCGGTCTCGACGAGGTGTTCTTTCAGCCGGTTGAGAAAGGCGGTGTAGGCGGTGCGGTCGGTTCGCTCTATGACGTCCATCGTATCGACGATCAGGTTCGCGTCTGCAGGGAGGGCTCCGACCAGCTCGCGGGCCTCCGCCAGCGGCTCGTCGTCGCCGACTCGCCGGATCCGGGGGGTGCCGACGGGCGCCGCCGTCCGCTCCATCGCGTGTGAAACCGCCTCGGCCGACCGCTGGGTCGAGAGATACAGCGTTCGGCGGGCGGCCGTCAGTTCGTAGAGCAACAGCTCGGACTGGCTCGCCGGGCGGGCGGTGTAGGCGACGATCGTCCCGGGGGGGAGGCCGCCGGCGAGCTTTCGATCCAGCACGTCGATACCGGTGGCGACCGGATCTGCCATTCGGCGAACAACTCGTCCGTCTCGGTCATAACCTTTTGGTCTGCGAACCGGGCGCGCACACCCGTCCCCCCGAGCGCTCCCTTCGGCCGGGAGTCCGCCCGATCGGGGTGACGAAGGGGGAGATTCAAGGTCGCCCGGGGCGCCATCACGGACGAATGCGCCAGGACCACCTCGTCACGAGCAAACAACTCTCCCGGGCGGACGTCGAGGCCGTCCTCGACCGCGCGGCCGAGATCGACGCGGACCCGGGGGCCGTCGCCGACCGCCACGCCGGCTCCCTGCTGGGCCTGCTCTTTTTCGAGCCGAGTACGCGCACGAAGATGAGCTTCGAGGCCGCGATCAAGCGCCTCGGCGGCGACACCGTCGACATGGGAGCGGTCGACGCCTCCAGCGTCACCAAAGGCGAGAGCCTCGCCGATACGGTCCGGGTCGCAGCGGGGTACGCCGACGCGCTCGTGCTCCGTCACCCGCGCCAGGGCGCGGCGACGATGGCCGACGAGTTCGTCGACGTCCCCCTGATCAACGCCGGCGACGGCGCGGGCCACCACCCGAGCCAGACCCTGCTGGACCTCTATACGATCCGGGAGAACGCCGGGCTCGACGACCTCACCATCGGGATCATGGGCGACCTGAAGTACGGCCGAACCGTCCACTCGCTTTCCTACGCGCTGACGAACTTCGAGGCCGACCAGCACTTCATCAGCCCCGAGAGCCTCCAGCTTCCCCGCGAGGTCGTCTACGACCTCCACCTGGAGGGCGCGACGGTCCGCGAACACGAGGGCTACGAGGCGATCCTCCCCTCGCTGGACGTCCTCTACGTCACCCGGATCCAGCGCGAGCGCTTTCCCGACGAAAACGAGTACCAGCAGGTCGCCGGCGAGTACCGGATCGACGCCGACGCCCTCGAGGCGGCCGAGGACGACCTGACGGTGATGCATCCCCTCCCGCGGGTGGACGAGATCGCACCCGACGTCGACGACACCGACCACGCGGCCTACTTCGAGCAGGCCCACAACGGGGTTCCCGTCAGGATGGCCCTGCTGGACATGCTCCTGGGTGATGGAGATGAGTGAGAACGGAGACGACACGAGCCACCAGCTCCGGGTCAGCAAGATCCACAACGGAACGGTGATCGACCACGTCCGGGCCGGCCAGGCACTGAACGTCCTCGCGATCCTCGGCATCGACGGGGGCGACGGCGAGAGCGTCTCCGTCGGGATGAACGTCCCCTCCGACCGCCTCGCCCGCAAGGACATCGTGAAAGTCGAGGGCCGGGAGCTGAGCCAGGACGAGGTCGACGTCCTCTCGCTGATCGCCCCCGACGCGACGATCAACATCGTCCGCGAGTACGACGTCGTCGAGAAACACCGCGTCGAACGCCCCGACGCGGTTTCGGGAGTCCTCTCGTGTCCGAACTCGGGGTGTATCACGACCGCCGGCGAGCCAGTCACCAGCCGGTTCGAGGTCCTCAAGGATGGCGTCCGGTGTGGTTACTGCGGGACGATCGTCCGCGAGGGGATCGCCGACCAGATCGACACCTGATACGGGCTTCTGTAAATCATTACCGGCGAAACCGCGACAGTTCTGCGGTTTCACCGGTAAATCGTTACAGCAATCCGTATGAGAGGAACGGCTAAGTGGGAGGGGTCCGACAGGTCACACGCTATGGCACGTCTGCTCAAACTCGCGGCGGTAGTGGTCATCCTGGGAGCCCTCTGGAAGGTCCTCGGCGGTGGGGACGACGACGAAGTCGAGATCGAGTACGAACCGACCGAGTAGTCAGGAGGGCTCGCCGTGGGAGACCCCTTCACGCTCGTCGGCGCGCATCCGCCGGATCGCCGCCCGGGCGTTGCCCGCGTCGTAGCCGAAGAGGACGCCCTCCCCGTAGGCGGCGGCGACCTCCGTCGCGTGGATCAGCTCCTCGACGCCGACGTCGACCGCGTAGAGTTCGATGCTGAAGGGGGTCTCGAGTGCGCTCTCGAACCCGCGGGCGATCGTCTCGAGCCAGTAGGTCGTCCCGTAGTGGGTGTCGTACAGCGGGATCACGAACTCGTCGACGTGCTCCGCTAGCGCCGGGAGGTCGATTCCCGCCCGCTCGCGGAGGTGGCCAGGGTAGGGATCGGGATGGAGCGTGAGATACGTTCGGCCCGGAACCCGCGAGGCAGCGTCGGCGACGAACGCCGTAATCACGCTCGCGCGCCACTCTCCCCACTCGTCGTACGTGCTCTCGGCGAAGGCCTCCTCACAGCGCGAACACCGGCAATACTCCCCGCGGGGAAAGCCGACGTCGTCGAGGCGGACGTCGCCGTTTGCCGCGGCGCAGTCCTCGACGATCTCGAGGAGTCCCGCGCGGTAGTTCGGGTCCGTCGGACAGATGTACGCCCAGTCGAAGTACGGCTGCTCGCGGGTCGCACGATTGCCGTCGCCATCGACGGGAACGAGGTCGGGTTCGGCGTCGGCCGCGGCGTTGTCGGCGAAACACGAGACCATGTTCACCGCCGACTCGAGGGGTTCCTCCTGGCGCCCGGAGACGTCCTTGACCTCGAAAAAGCCCCGGTCGAACTCGGGCCACTCGAGGTCCTCGGGGTTGCGGGTGACGACGCCGTACATACCCGCAGTGGGGTCCGGGGACTGAAAACGGTTGCTCGTCGGGCTCACAGCCGGTCGCGGCGCCAGGCCTCCAGGTGCTCGCGGTCGCGGGTGTCCTCGGGGAGGTCCTCGAACCACCGTGCCTCGGAGATCTCGTCGTCGGGGTCGTCGATCTCGGGCACCAGGCTCTCGGCGCGGGCGGCGAAGACGGGCACCAACCCCCAGGTCTCGTAGCCGCCGGTCTCGAGCCCGATCCGTGTGAGCAGTCCCAGCCCGTCGTAGCTGGCTTCGATCCCGGCCTCCTCGGCGAGCTCGCGTCGGGCGGTCTCGGCGAGGGACTCGCCGGGCTCGACGCCGCCGCCGGGGAGGACCCAGCGGCCGACACCCTCGTGGCGGACCAAGAGGAGTTCGCCCGAGGGACGGTAGACGATCGTGTGGGCGCCGTAGGGCGCGCCCGTCCGGCGGATCCGGTCGACGAGCGTCGCAAAGCGCCGCCGCGAGACGCTCCGGCGGTCCTCGCGCTCTATGAACTCCTCGTGGTGTCCGGCGAGGTCCCGATAGCGCTCGGCGGCAGTGCGGGCGGCGTCGTCGGCGCGGACGGCGAGTTCGTCGAACGTCATCGCCCGCGCCCGGCCGATCCGACAGGTTCGGCGATCGACACGTCCATCGTGTGCCGACGTATATCGGGGAGGGAGAATAACGCTTCGGTCGTCACGACGGTCCGGCGCCGCTTTCGCCGGTCGTCGCGGCCGTCGTCGGACATCGTTTTGGTCCTTGGAGACGTACCACGAGGGGATGTACGACCGGATCCTCCTCCCGACCGACGGCAGCGAGACGACCGACCGCGCGCTCGCTCACGCCGCCGATCTGGCCGATCGGTACGGCGCGGACCTCCACCTCCTCTACGTCATCGACGTGACCGTGTTCGCAGACGACGTCGAGACGGCGGGGATCGTCTCGGAGTTCGAAACGATGGGCGACCGGATCGTCGGCCGCGTCGCGGCGGAGGCCCGGGAGGCCGGGGTCGAGCCCGCCGCGACGGCCGTCGTCCGGGGGACGCCCCACCGGACGATCCTCGAGTACGTCGACGAGGAGGGAATCGACCTCGTCGTGATGGGGACCCACGGCCGGACGGGACTGGACCGCTATCTGCTGGGCAGCGTCACCGAGAAGGTCGTCAGGCTCTCGGACGTCCCGGTCTTGACCGTCAGGGGACCCGGAGCGGACGGGGACGAACGGTGACCGGATCCGACGGAACGCGAGGGGGCTGAGAGCGGAGCGTGACGGAGCGGGGTGTGACGGGCATGGAACTTTGAGACCCCCCGACGTAGAGCCGGTCATGTCCCACTCGACGTTCGACGTGACCGCAGACGGGGAGCCAGCCGCCGACGTGCTCGTCGTCGGCCTCTCGAGTCCCGGCTTCGCCGGGGTCACCGCGACCGACTACCTCACCAGGCACCTGCCGAGCGAGGAGGTCGGTCACGTCTCGCCCGCGGAGTTCCCGACGATCACCCCGTTCGCGGAGGGACGCCCGCGCAACCCGACCCGGATCTACGATATAGAGGACACCGCCCTCGCCGCCGTCGTCGGCGAGCTGTTCGTCCCGGTGCCGGCCGCGCCGGCGTTCGTCGACTCGCTGCTCTCGTGGGTCGAGGAGGCGGGGATCTCCGAGATCGTCGTCCCCTACGGCATCCCCTTCCCCCACGGCCCCGAGGAACACGACGTCTTCACCGTCGCGACCGACGCGTTCCGGGAGCACCGCCTCGAGGGAAGCGGGTTCGACGGGCTCCGCGGGGGGGTCCTCGACGGCCCGGTTGGCGAACTCGTCGCCCGGAGCATGAACGACGCCGCGCCGCCGACGGGCGCGCTCCTCACGCCCGTCCACTCGCCCGGTCCCGACCTGGAGGCCGCGATCCGGCTCGTCGACGCCCTCGAATCCCTCTATGGAGTGGACGTTGACGAGGGCGAACTGCGCCGCCAGTCCCGGGAGCTCCAGGAGTACTACGCGACGCTGGCCGACCGAATGAACGCCATCGAGGAGGGCAGCCGGGACTACCCCGAGGACCGCTCGTACATGTAGCGGTCGCCGCCGCTATCCGGATCGCACGCGACAAGCGACGAGTCGGCGAGTTCGGTGCCTACAGGAGGCTGTCGTCATCGTCGTCGTTGCGGCGGGTATCGTCGTCGCCGAGGAGGTCGTCATCGTCGTCCGTGAGCCCCGAGTCGTTCCCGATGCCGGCGTCGTCGCCGACGCCGGACGTGCCGGCGCCGGTCCCCGCGGCCCCACTGGCGCCCGCGAGGTCCTGTTCGAGTCGGACCTCGTCGTCGGTGACGCGGCTGACGGCGTGGTCCTGAAGCGGATAGGTCTCCTCGCTAGTGTCCTCCCAGCCGAGTTTCGCCCGGATCGTGTCGGTGATCCCCGGGTCCGGTTCGACGCGGGCGGTTCCGTGTTCGATGGCCGAGACGATGCCGATCTCGTCGCCGCTCGCGTTGACGACGGTCTTGCCGACGTCGTCGTCGGTGAAGGTTGCACACATTGCGGTCTGATCTACCACGGTTTTACACAAGCCCCTGGTGCTTGCAGCCTCCGCGGTCGGAGTCGCCGGATCGGGGTCGTCCGCGGAATCGAAACAGTCAAACCCGCGACTGACCGTTCAGTTACCAACGTGGAGGCACTCTCGACCGGGGTCCGCGACGGGGGTGGGAGGGGCGACTCCGAGACGTCCAACGTCGTTCTCATCACGGTCGACTCCCTCCGGACGGACGCGATCGGTCCCTACGATGACGGCCGCCACAGCCCGGTGATCGATTCGCTCGCCGAGCGCGGGACCGTCTTCGAGCGGGCGTTCGCGACCGGAAACTGGACCCCCTTCTCTTTTCCCTCCATCCTCGCCTCCCGGCCGGTGTTCGCCGACACCGGCCGGATCGGCGTCGACGAGGTCCCGACCCTGCCCGAAACCCTCTCGGAGGCCGGCGTCTCGACGGCCGGCTTCAACGCCGCCAACGGCTTTCTCACCTCCAGTTGGGGGTACGACGACGGGTTCGACGAGTTCGAGCCGTTCGTCGCGAGCGTCGGCTCGAGCATCTACAGCCGGTACCTCGCGACCCACCCGACCGTCGAGGCCTGGCTCCAGCTCGCGGCCTCGCCGATCAGGCGCGCGGCCTCGCGCCTGCGGGGCAACGCCGACGACCGCCCCTTTCTCGACACCTCCCGGATGTTCGACGTCGAACACGCCGCGACCGACTTCATCGAGGGAACCGACTCGCCCTTTTTCCTCTGGATCCACTACATGGACACCCACACGCCATACGTCCCCGCACCCCGCTACATCCGCGAGGTGTCCTCGGACCTGATCGGCACCCCCCGGATGATCCACGCCCACACGCGAACCGGACTGGGCTGGGAGGTCGGCGACCGGACGCTGTCGGACCTGCGGACGCTCTACCAGGCGACGGCCAGACAGGTCGACGCCAGCATCGGCCGCCTCCTCGAGGCGCTGTCGGCGGCCGGCGCCCGCGAGGAGACCGCGATCCTCCTGGCGGGCGACCACGGCGAGGAGTTCCAGGAACACGGCCACCTCGCTCACTACCCGAAGCTGTACGACGAGCTGATCCGGGTCCCCCTGATCGCGGACGTTCCCGGCGCCGACGGCCGACGGATCGAGGGCCAGGTCGGCCTCGACGCGATCCCGCCGACGATCGCGGACCTGCTCGGCGCCGACGCCCCCGAGATCTGGGAGGGAGAGAGCCTCGTGTCGACCGTCCGCGAGGGCGACGCCCCGCCCGACGAGCCGGTCGTCTCGGTCACCGTCCGGGGCCAGGAGGTCACCGCCCAGCCGATCCCCCGCTCGCTTTCGGACGGCAACCTGCTCGTCTCCGTTCGCGACAGGGACTGGACATACATCGAGAACGTCGACACCGGCGACTCCGAGCTGTACCACCGCCCGTCGGACCCGATCCAGGGGACCGACCGCTCGGTCGATCCCTCCGAGGAGGAACGGGCGGTCGTCGAGGAGTTCCGTCCGATCGCCCGCTCGCACGCCAACAGGCTCTCGGACGGCGACGCCGCGTCGAAACCGGACGTCGACGACGATCTCGAACGACGGCTGGAGGCGTTGGGATACAAATGATCCGTGCGTTCGTCCGAAACCTCCGGAGCGGTCCGCTCGCGCTCCGGCTCCGGCGGTTCGTCCTCGTCGGGGCGATCACCGCCGGCGTACAGATGGTGTTGCTCTGGCTGTTCGTCGACACCGCCGGCTTGAACTACCTCCTCGGGGCGCTGATCGCCATCGAGATGACCATCGTCCTCTCGTACGTCCTCAACAACGCCTGGACGTTTCGGAAGAGCCGCAACACCGGCACCGGCGAGTACCTCGCCGGCCTGTTCAAGACGAACGTCGTCCGCGGGACGGCGATCCCGATCCAGCTGGCGATCCTCTTCGTCCTCGTCGAAGGGGTGAACCTCCTGTATCTGGTGGCCAACGGCGTCGCCATCCTCGTCAGCGGAGTGTACCGATACGTACTCGACGCACGATGGACGTGGGACGTATGATCGGGATACCGGTGCCGCTCCTCGTCGACTTTCTCGCCGGGGGGTTCGAGGGAATCGTCGAGTCGGCGACGGGCTGGCCCGGAATGGGCATCATCTTCGTCTACTCGTTTCTGATCGCGTTCGTGCTCCCCGGGCCCAGCGAGATCGTCCTGGTCGCACCGCTCGACCTCGGGCTCCCGACCTGGGCCCATCTCGGGAGCATCATGATCGTGAGCGCGGTGGGGAAAGCCGCCGGCAGCGTCTTCGCCTTCCACATCGGCCAGGAGGTCAAGGAGTCCGGCCCCGTCACCCGATGGCTGCGGCGCTCGCGGTGGGACGTCCTCGAGTGGTCGGAGGCCCGATCGGTCCAACTCGCCCAGCGCTACGGCTACGGCGGACTCGCGATCGCGCTGTCGGTCCCCTTTTTCCCCGACACGATCTCGATCTACGCCTTCGCCGTCCTCGAGAAGGACTACGTCCGGTTCGCGATCGCGACGTTCCTCGGCAGCCTCGGGCGCCTCCTCGTCACGATCGGGCTCCTCGGCGGGGTCGTGACGGTGTTTTAGCTCGGGCCTCGCCATCGGTCCCGCGAGCCCGACCGCCCGGTCACGCCAGTGACACGCCGTGGCAACCCTTATGCGCTGACGCCCCGTAAGCCGGAGACCGATGAACGGCCGTCCACCCGCTCCGACGACCCTCTCGCTGTCCAGGGAGACCCGCTGGACGCTCCACCACGCGCTCCTGTCGCGTCTCGAGGACGGCACGGAGCCCCGACCCGAACTCCTCCGGACGTTCGAGCGGGTAGACGCCGGCGAAACCACCTTCACGGCCGCCGAACTCGAGCGCATCCGGGACGTCCTCGCCGACTACCACCACGCGACGGGCTGGCCGGAGCTCGAACGTGCCCGACTCGAGGAGCTCCTCCACCGGGTCACGGAGGCCCTCGAGTCACCGGAAGCGGAGCCGATGCGGTGATCGGTGGCCCTCGTAGCGAGCCCAGCCTCTCGCTGATCGGGCGGCGCCTCGGTGGGCTCCGTCGGGAGGCGAGGGGCACGTCGTTGCCGGGATCGCCACGGCAGCCGACGGGCCGATCGCGTCCGAACTCGAGTCGCCGTGTCCGACGCGTTCCGGCGCCGGGCGGTAGACCTCCGGCAGGACCCGGGGCCGTCGAGCGTAAGGCGTGACATTATGGCGGAGGAGGCGGTTCGGACCTACTGACGCATGGACGACCACATCGGCATCGAACTCGTGACATCCACCGTGGCCACGTCGAGTATCCGGTCCGGACCGGCGGCGGCCGGTGACGGCCGGCCGATCCGGCCATCGTCGGACCGGAGAGCGATCCGACCGCCACCCAGCCAGTACCGTCGGCGTACGGTGAACGGATGCCGATAGTCCGATCGCTCGTCGAGAACGATCGGGTGAACGCGGCGCTTGCATGGCTGATCGTCTCGGCGATCGTCGTTGCAGCCGCCGCGACCGCCTGGCAGAATTCGGTCCTCTGGTCGTTCCTCGGGCTGAGTATCGTCGTTCTCGCCCTCGTCCCGCCGATCGTTCGGCGCGACCCGTCGTCGATGCCCCCGTGGGAGGTGCTGTTGACTGCCGCCGTCCCGATTTGGGTCCGGCTGTACGGAACCCTCCCGATCGCCGGCTTTCTGACCGTTGCGGCGATCGCCCTGCTGGTTACCGCCGAGATCGACGCCTTCACGCCGATCAGGATGTCCCCGCGGTTCGTCGTAGCCTTCGTCGTGCTCGCGACGATGGCCGTCGCCGGCCTCTGGACGATCGGCCAGTGGGTCTCGGACATCGTCTTCGCGACGTCGTTTCTCACCACGAAGAACGAACTGATGTGGGATCTCGTCTACGCGACCGCGTTCGGCGGGCTCGCCGGCGTCCTCTTCGTGGTCTACTTCTACCGCCACGACACGGCCGGCGGGGAGCACCACAGCCAGCTGGGTGATTCGTCGTGACGGACGAGGGCGGCGCCATCCCGGGACTGTCCGACCGGCGGTGCTGGCACGGCGTTCGATTGATCCAGGGCGCGCTGGGGCTCATCGTCGGCTACGCGCTCGTCACCGTCGATTTCGGGCTGGTCGTAAACGCGGGCATCCCGCTGGCGCTCACCTTCCTCCCGGCGCTCATACGCCGCGAGTTCGATCACGAGATGGGTGCCCCGCTCGCGCTCTGGATCGCGCTGGCGTCGTTTTTCCACGCGGTCGGTGCGCTCGGTCCCTACCAGACGTTCGGGTGGTACGATTCGATGACCCACACGGTGTCGGCGACCCTCGTCGCGGGCGTCGGCTATGCCGTCGTGGACGCACTCGACCGATCGGCCGACTCGGTCGAACTCCCCGGCGAGTTCCGGTTCGTGTTCATCCTCGTGTTCGTCCTCGCCTTCGGCGTCCTCTGGGAGATCGGGGAGTTCGCCTCCGCCGGCCTGGCGACCGTCGTCGGTGGCGAACCGGTGCTGGCCCAGTACGGAACGAGCGACATCGTCTTCGATCTCCTCTACAACACGGTCGGCGCGCTCCTCATCGCCCTGTGGGGGACCGGCTACTTCGACGGCGTCGCCACACTCGTCAGCCGGGGAGTCGGCGGGGCGGGCGACTCGAGGTGATCGCTCCATACGCCCGTCGTGTCACGACCGATGGACCAGTTTCGTCACTCGCGGTGTCGCTCGGAGCAGAAGCGGGCCGGGCGCGATTTGAACACGCGACCGTCTGATTAAGAGTCAGACGCTCTGCCGGACTGAGCTACCGGCCCTCGTATCCGAGATTCGGCGGCGCGTTGAAATACGTTTTGTTTGGCAGTCCCGTCTTTGGGGGTGTCGCGGAGGTTCCGGTCTTCGGGACCGTTAAGTAGACCGGGAGCAAGCTTTCGCCAACATGAGTTCCGGAGTCAGTATCTCTACGATTTCGGACTACGCGATCCTCGGCTGTGGGAGCGTCGGCTACGCCGTCGCCGAGGAGCTCGTCGAACAGGGCAAGGACGTGTTGATCATCGACCGCGAGGAGAGCCGCGTCGAGTCCCTGCGCGACCAGGACTTGGACGCCCGGACGGCCGACATCCGCGAGGAGACGGTCGCCGGCATCGTCGAGGATCGGGGGGTCGTCCTCATTCTGGCCTCCGACGTCGAGGCCAACAAGCAGGCCGTCGAGCACATCCGCGAACAGAACGGCGACCAGTTCGTCGTCGCGCGGGCCAGCGACCCCGTCTCCGGCGACGAGCTCTCCGACCTCGGCGCCGACATCGTCATCAACCCCTCGGCCGTGATCGCCGACTCGGCGCTGCGGGCCCTGGAGTCGGGCGAACTCGAGTACAACGCCGGGAAGCTGACGACGGTGTTAGAGGAGACCGACGAGAAGCTCGCGATCGTCACCCAGGACAACCCCGATCCCGACTCGATCGCGAGCGCGGCGGCGCTCCAGGCGATCGCGGCCCACCTCGGGGTCGGCGCCGACATCGTCTACTTCGGCGACATCGGCCACCAGGAAAATCGTGCGTTCGTCAACCTCCTGGGGATCGAACTCCTCCAGTGGGACGACGTCGAGGACCCCTCGATCTACGACACGACCGCGCTCGTCGACCACGATACCTCCGCCGAGTTGCCCCTCTCGGTCGACGTCGTCATCGATCACCACGAGCCCGAGCCGACGGAGGCGTTCGACCCCTCGTTCGTCGACATCCGGCCGAACATGTCCTCGACGTCGACGATCCTGACGAAGTACATTCAGGAGTTCGACATGAACGTCTCCGAGGAGGTCGCGACCGCACTGCTCTACGGCATCCGTGCCGAGACCCTCGATTTCAAACGCGACACCACCCCCGCGGACCTCACCGCCGCGGCCTACCTCTATCCCTTTGCGAACCACGACACCCTGGAGCAGGTCGAGTCGCCGTCGATGTCCCCCGAGACCCTGGACGTCCTCGCCGAAGCGATCGCCAACCGGGACGTCCAGGGGAGCCACCTCGTCAGCAACGCGGGCTTCGTCCGGGATCGCGAGGCCTTAGCCCAGGCCGCGAACCACCTGCTCAACTTAGAGGGGGTGACGACGACCGCCGTCTTCGGGATCGCCGAGAAGACGATCTTCCTCGCCGCGCGCTCGAAGGACATCCGGCTGAACATCGGGAACGTCCTGGCGGACGCCTACGGCGAGATGGGCGAGACCGCGGGCCACTCCACCCAGGCCAGCGCGGAGATTCCCCTCGGCATCTTCACCGGAATCGACATCTCCGAGGACACTCGCGACACCCTGCTCGAGCTCACCGAGGAGGCGGTGACGCGAACGCTGTTCGAGGCCCTGGGCGTCGACGGCGAGAACGGTGGCTGATCAGGCCGCGGCGGCTTCCTTTTCGTCTTCGACCTCGCCTTCCTCGTCGGTCTCGTCCTCGCTTTCCTCCTGGGTCCGTTCGACGATCTCGCTGACGAGGATCACGTCGTCGACCGCCCGCACCCACCGGTAGGGAACGATGACGCCGCGGGCGCCGCGGTTGGCCGCACTGAAGAGGTCGCCGTTTACGTTGCCGATCGCGAGCCCGGTAACGGTCTCGCGTCCGACGTCGAGTTTGACGTCGTCGACCTCGCCGATGTAGGTGCCGTTGCTCGAGTAGACGTCCCGGCCGACGAAGGAGGTGAGCTCCTGTCGTGTCTCGTCCATGCTTCGGGCCACGGAGGGCGCACTCTTAATTGTTGGTCAGACGGGCCCGCGGGTCACGGCGTCGCGGAAACTCGTCGGACCGTCGGTCGCGAGCCGCCGGGACGATCCCTCGGGAAATCGATCTCCCCGACCCTAATGGGTCGAGAGCCGGGCGACCGACCGGCTCGAGAGGGCGATCGCGGCGAGGTAGATCCCGATCGCGACGACGACGATCGACCCCCCGGAGGGGAGGCCGGCGGCGATCGAGAGCGCGAAGCCGCCGGCGATGGCGGCCTGGCCCGCCAGCACCGAGAGCGTGATCGTCTCCCGGAACCCGCCCGCGAGCTGGGAGGCTGCGGCGACGGGGACGACGAGCATGCCGGCGACGAGGATCACCCCCAGGACCTGCATCGCGCCGACGACGACGACGGCGGTCATCACGACCAGGAGGGTGTTGTACGCCGAGACGTCGAGCCGGGCGACCCTGGCTGCCTGCTCGTCGAAGGTGATGAACAGGAGCTGTTTGTACGTCAGGGCAACCCCGGCGACCACCGCGACGCTCAGGGCGGTCATCAGCCGCGCGCCCGAGGGGGTGACGACCGCGAGGTTCCCGAAGAGGTAGTCCTCGATGCTGATCCCGGTCTGGCCTCGGCCGTAGCTGACGATCAGCGTCCCGACGGCGAAACTGCCGGTGAGCATGATCGCGATGGGGACGTCGCCGTAGGCGTCGGTTCGTTCGGCGAGCCACTGGACGCCCAGCGCCCCGAGGATGCCGACGACGAGCGCGGCCAGCAGGGGCGAACCGTTCCAGCCGAGCGTACCGGCCGCCAGAAAACCGACGGCGACGCCCGCGAAGGCGGTGTGAGCGAGGGTCTCGCCGATCAGGGCCATCTGGCGGTGGACCAGAAACGTGCCCACGAGCGGTCCGACGACGCCGATGAGCACCCCGGTGGCCATCGACTGCCACATGTAGGGGTGGCGGAAGACGTTCGTTCCCAGATAGTAGTCGAGCCACTGGCCGGCGATCCGGTACTGCTCGTATGCGGCCCCGAGAGGGGGATAGTCCTGAAGCCAGTAGCAGAGGACGAACCCGACCATGAGCGCCGAGAGGGCGGCCGTCGCGGCGATTCCGAGGCGCTCGATCCGGCGGCGGAGCCCGGCCATCAGTGGTCGTGGTGGACGACCTGGCCGGTCGCCCCGTAGGCCTCGGCGAGCGCGTCGCTCTCGACGAACGAGTCGACGTCGCCGTGGTGGAACAGTTCGGTGTTGATACAGGCGATCCGGTCGGCACGGTCGGTGACGACGCCGATGTCGTGTTCGATGAGGACGATGGTGATCCCCGACTCGTTCAGCGAGTCGAGCAGCGCGTAGAAGGCGTCGCGGGACTCGGCGTCGACGCCGACGGTCGGTTCGTCCAGGGCGAGCAGGTCGGCCTCGCTTGCGAGCGCGCGGGCGATGTAGGCCCGCTGGCGCTGGCCGCCCGAGAGCCGGCCGATCCGCCGGTCCGCGAGCCCGGAGATGCCGACGGTCTCCATGGCCTCGCTCACCGCGGCGCGGTCATCCTCGTCGAGTCGGGAGTGGCCCGCGTGGGCGAACCGCCCCATCGTCACGCTCTCGCGGACGGTAACGGGCATCCCGCCCCCGCCGCTGGTGGCTTTCTGGGAGACGTAGCCGATGCGCTCGCCGTCGGTGAACTCGTCTACGGGCTCGCCGAACAGCTCGACGCGGCCGCTGTCGGGCGCGAGCAGGCCGAGCATGAGGTGGAGCAGGGTCGTCTTGCCCGAGCCGTTGGGACCGATCAGCCCCAGGAAGTCCCCCTCCTCGATCGACAGCGTGACGTCGCTGACCGCGGGCGTCTCGCCGTAGGCGAACGTCACGTCCTTCACGGAGACGACGTCGGTCACTGGTTGTCGTGGGTCGCCGTGCGGTTTAGTTCTTCCAGTTCCCGCGTCGCCGTCCGTGCCGGTCGCCCGCCGGGACCCCATCGTGCTCGCCATCACTCGACTCCGAGGGCCTGTCGGAGCGAGGGGAGGGTGACCTCCTCTAGCTGTTCGACCCAGCCCCAGCCCTCCTCGTCCCACTCGGCGGTCGTCCCCGCTGCGGGCGTCACCGGCGCCGTCTCCGTCGCCGGGCTGTTCTCGACGATCGTCTCGGCGAGCGGGGGCACCTCCCCTTCGGGTGCCTCGAAGGGGTCGTAGAGCACCGTATCGATCCCCTCCTCTTCGATCACTTCGATCGTCCCCGCGATCTCGCCCGCGCTCGGGGACTCCTCGGGGGAGGCCGAGACCGGGGTGTGGAGCTCGAAGCCGTACCGGTCCTCGACGTATCGGAAGGAGTCGTGGCCCGCGAGGACCGCGACCTCCCGGTCTGCCGACGCGACCAGTTCCTCGAACGCCTCGCCGACGCCGGCGATGCGTTCCCCGTACTCGGCGGCGTTGTCCTCGTACGTCTCCGCGTTGTCCGGATCGACCTCCGCCAGCCCCTCGGCGATCGTTCCGACCATCGCCTCGGCGAGAACCGGATCGACCCAGACGTGGGGATCGTGGCGGGCGCTCGCCCCGCCGTCCGTGTGGTTCCCCTCTTCGTGGTCGCTCTCGTTGCTGTGGCTGTCGTCGGCACCCTCGTGGCTGTGGTTGTCGTCACCCTCCTGAGAGTGGTCGTGATCACCGTCCTCGTGAGAGTGGTTGTCGCCACCTTCCTGGGAGTGATCGCCCGTTTCGTTGTCGTTCTCGTGATCACCCTCGTGGTCCTCGCCCTCCCCGTGATCGCCGCTCCCGTGGTCGTGATCCGCATGGTCGTGTCCGTCCTCCCAGGGGAGGAGTTCGGACTCGAGGCCCGCCATCGCGTCGATGACGGCCACGTCGTCGTAGTCGTCCTCAAGCTGTGAGGCGACGTCCTGGGCCCACGCGAACTCGGGGCTGTCGAGGTAGACGAAGGCGTCGGTGTCGGCGGCCTCGCCGGTGAGTCCCTGATCGGGGCTCCAACCGTGGCCCGCCTCGCCGACGCCGACCGGGTTCTCGAACCCGAAGGCGTCGCCGCCGACCTGCTCCGACCAGTCCCAGAGCGCGAAGAAGGCGGCGTACCCGCTCCGTCCTCTCTCTTCTCCGCTCTCGGCACCGTCGTCGGGCTCGCTCAGACAGCCGGCGAGCACGGCGAGTCCGCCGGCCCCCGCCAGCACGGATCGTCGTGTCGGGCTCATACCCACCGGTTGCCACCCCGGAGGTAAAAGTGTTATTATCTCCAACCTATTTTTTAATAACTCGTAGTATCGAGAGGAGGGGGGTTAGCAACGTGGCGAACCGCGCGTCGGCTCACTTCAGAGAGACGACCGGGTCGACGCCATCGAGACGGCGGTACTGTCGACTCCCGTCGGGAGACCGAACGATCTCGAAGGCCGACAACAGGACCACGAGCCGTCCGGGGCCGACCGTCCCCCGGAGGACGGGGCCGCGGCTCGTGACGACGACGTACGGCGGCGCCGCGACGGGCGTCGCCGAGAGGTCGTAGCCCGCCGCCCCGACGGCCTCGACGAGAACCGTCGCCAGGCACTCGAGCAGGCCGCGGTCATCGAGGCAGTCCTCGAGCCGGCCGGCGACTGCCGCGGGCTCGGTCGCCGACTCTCCGTCCCACTCGCTGGCGACCCGATCGGCACAGTCGCCGACCGCCGCGATCACGTCGGCGCGTTCCGAGCGGAGATAGCGCTCGACGGCGCGGACGGGGTCCGGAGGACCGGTCACTGTTCGGAGAGGAGGGCATCGGCGTCCGCCCGGTCGGGGAGGGCCGTCATCGCTCCCGCGGCCGTCGTCGCGCGGGCGGCGACCGCGTTCGCGAACGCGAGACAGCCCTCGAGGCCCTCCCTGCGGACGAGCGCGTCGATCGCGCCCGCGAGGAAGGCGTCGCCGGCGCCGGTCGTGTCGGCGACCTCGACGTCGAAGCCGGCGTGGGTGGCCCGCTCCGTCCCGTCGATCCAGGGAGCGTCCCGCCGGGCCAGCGCGAGGGCGCCCTCGCCGCCGCGGGTAAGGAGAACGGTGTGGGGACCGCAGTCGAGCGCGTCGCGGGCGCGCTCCTCGGCCGTGTCCCCCGCGAAGCCAAGGGCGTCGAGTTCCTCGACGGTCGCCTTCAGGACGTCGACCGCCGGGAGGACCTCCCGGACTTCGCTCGCGAACGCGTCCTCGCTCTCCCAGAGCTCCGGGCGCGCGTTCGGATCGAAGGAGACGGTACAGCCCCGGGTCGCGGCCCGTTCGAGCAGGTCCCGGGTCGCCGAGCGGGCGGGCTCGCTCGCGAGCGCCAGCCCGCCGGCGTGGACCCACTCGAGACCCTCGAGAGCGTCGTCGCCGACCCGACCCGGCTCCAGGCGGGTGTCGGCGGTTCCCTCGCGATAGAAGGTAAACGCCCGGTCGCCCGCCTCGTCGTGGGTCACGAACGCCAGCGTCGTCTTCGCGTCGGGGTCCCGCTCGACGTACCGCTCGGAAATCCCCTCATCGCGGAGGACGTCCTCGAGGTAGCGCCCGAACGGGTCCGCGCCGACCCGGGTCCAGAACAGCGGCGGGGCCCCGAGGCGGGCGAGCCCGACGGCGACGTTCGCGGGCGCGCCGCCGGGCCGACGCTCGAACCCGCCGACCCGCGAGAGCGGACCGGGGCCGTCGGGCAGCATGTCGATCAGGGTCTCACCGGTGACGAGGACGTTCGGCGCCATCCGTTTCCCGTCGCCTCGCGACCCGGTTAACGGTTTCCGGACGCGGCACCCGTGCGATTCGCTATCGAACAACTGAGCTAGCGAAAACGAGAATCGAGATTATCGATACGGAAACTATTATTCGGGGCCGGGGAATCTTTAAGTGGTCGGGGGCTGTAGGTAGCGACGAGATGAGCACCCAGAAGGAAGTCCGTCAGCAGGCCGGCACCGTCGAGGAGAACGAACTGCGACTCGACCGCGAGAAGGCAGAACAGGTCGTCGACGCGCTCAACACCGAACTCGCGAACTCGTACGTCCTCTACCACCAGCTCAAGAAACACCACTGGGTGGTCGAGGGTTCGGAGTTCCTTCCCCTCCACAAGTTCCTCGAGGAGTCCTACGAGCACGTCGAGGAGGGCGCGGACGTCATCGCCGAGCGCGCCCAGGCCCTGGGCGGCGTTCCCGTCTCGGGACCCTCGAATCAGGAGGACCGGGCAACGGTGGAGTTCGAGGGCGAGGACGTCTACGACGTCCGGACGATGTTCCAGAACGACCTCGAAATGTACGGCGACATCATCGAGTCGCTGCGCGGGAGCATCGAACTCGCCGAGAACCTCGGCGACTACGCCACCGCCGAGATCCTCCGGGAGATCCTCGTCACCCTCGAAGAGGACGGCCACCACTTCGAACACTACCTCGAAGACGACACGCTCACCCTCGAGGAAGCGACCCACTGAGACGGTCGGCGGCTGTCGAGAACCGTTCGGATCGAAGAACCGATTTTAGGGCTCGAGATCGACCGCGACCGTGCTCGAGATCCAGCCATCGCTGTTGTTTCGTTCGGTGAGCACGACCTTTCCGGGACGGGTCTCGTGGCTCGAGACGATCGACTCGACAGGGGCAGGTCCGTCGTCGGTGGCGTCGGCGTCCTCGCGCCGACGGGCGGGCACGTCCATCACGAGAGGTTAGGTGGGCCTAAATCTAAAAGGGTTTTGGTCTACCTAAGACGTGCATTCCGCGACCGGCATGCGCGAGGAGCGGAAGCCGCGGGCCTCCGGTTTTATGTCGCCGGTTGCCGGCCTATCCGTATGGTCGATGCCGGTTCGTCCGACTCGCCCCTCGAGGAGGTATCCGCCGGGGCGTACGCGACGGAGGCGTTCGAACTGCTCGGCAACGAGACGCGGCTGGCTATTCTGGTCGCGCTGTGGGAGGAATACGATCCGTTCGGCGAGGTCACCGTCCGGTTCTCGGAGCTTCGCGACCGGGTCGGGACGGCCGACAGCGGTCAGTTCAACTACCACCTCGATCGTCTCGAGGACCACTTCGTCCGGGCGACCGACGGCGGCTACGAACTCTCGCAGGCGGGGCTGAAGCTCGTCCGCTCGGTGATCGCGGGGACGGGCCTCGAGGAACCCACGCTCGAGTCGACCGCGGTCGATATGGCCTGCAAGCTCTGTGGCGAACCCGTTGCGGTCGCCTACGAGGACGGCTGGGTCTACGTCCGCTGTACGGAGTGTGCGGGGTTGTGGACGGATGCCGGCGATCGGTCGACGGGCCACCTCGCCAAGTTCTCTCTCGACCCCGCGGGACTCGCCAACCGGTCGGCAGGCGAGATCTACGCCGCGGCGTGGGTCCACAGCTATCAGCGGATATACGGCATGCTTGAGGAGGTCTGTCCCACCTGCTCCGGACCCGTCGAGCGATCGCTCGCGATCTGCGAGGACCACGAATCGGGGGGACCCTGTCGGAACTGCGATCGACACCTCCGGATCGTCGCCCGGCTTCGGTGTACCGTTTGCAAGGAACTCGCCCAGGCACCGTTGGGAACCGTCGCGAAGTACCACCCCGCCGTCGTCGCCTTCTGTGACGAACACGGCCTCGAGTTGCAGTACGGGTTCAACGACCTGGATCACATCGCCCGGCGCCTGGAGGTCGGCGGCTCGGCCGTCGAGCAGGTCTCCGAGGAGCCGCCCCGCGTGCGGGTGACGACCGCGATCGACGGCGACGAGGTCGCCCTGGAACTCGACGATGGTCTGAACGTCGTCGCCGTCGAGTGACGCCTTCGACCCAACGTTTTGAGGCGGCGGACCGTACGCCCGCGCATGGAGTTCGAGGTGATCCGGGGCGATATCGCCGCACAGTCCGCCGACGCGCTGGTCAACGCTGCGGGAACGAGCCTCCGGATGGGGTCGGGCGTCGCGGGGGCGCTCCGCCGTGGCGCGGGTGGGCCGATCAACGAGGAGGCGATGGAGAACGGCCCCGTGGATCTCGGCGAAGTAGCGGTCACCGGCGCTTACGATCTCGACGCCGACTACGTGATCCACGCCGCCGCGATGCCCCACTACGGGGACGGGCAGGCGACGGCCGAGACCATCCGCGAGGCGACCCGGAACGCCATCGCGGCCGCGGACGACCGGGACTGCGAGTCGCTGGTGATCCCCGCGCTGGGCTGTGGCGTCGCCGGCTTCGACCTCGAGGAGGGTGCGGCGATCATCGGCGAGACGATCCGGGAGTACGAGCCCCGGACGCTGTCGGACGTCCGATTCATCGCCCACAGCGACGAGGAGCGTTCGACGATTCGGGACGCGACGGCGGAGTGACCGGGCGGTCGTCGGACCTGCCGTGAGGTCGCCCTATCCGGACAGCGACAGGCCACGGATCTCGACGCTCTCGCCCGCCGCGACGCGGCCGATCACCCGGCCGTCGGTTTCGGCGGCCAGGGATTCTGCCTCCTCGGGGGCGAGCGCGAGGACGAACCCCGTCCCCATGTTGAACGTCCGGTACATCTCCTCGGCGGAGACCGAGCCCTCCTGCTGGACGAACTCGAAGATAGGCTGGGCGGGAAGCGGGTCCTCGATGACGTACTGGCGCTCCCCCATCCGGAGGAGATTCGTCCAGCCCCCGCCGGTGACGTGGGCCGCGGCGTGGATCTCGTGAGAGCCCATCGGCTCGAGCAGATCGGTGTAGATCCGGGTCGGCCGGAGCAGTTCCTCGCCGATGGTCACCTCGGGGTCGAGCGGGAACTCGTCGCCGTACTCGTGGTCGCGGGTCACGGCCTCGCGGGCGAGCGTGAGCCCGTTCGAGTGGATCCCGCTGGAGGGCACGCCCACGAGCGCGTCGCCGAC
Source organism: Saliphagus sp. LR7 (assembly GCF_003344565.1). Taxonomy (NCBI): domain Archaea; kingdom Methanobacteriati; phylum Methanobacteriota; class Halobacteria; order Halobacteriales; family Natrialbaceae; genus Saliphagus; species Saliphagus sp. LR7. The sequence continues at coordinate 236,552 of NZ_QPND01000001.1, forward strand.
CTCGGCGTCGCCGTCTATGACCTCCCCCTTCCCGGCGAGACCGGCACAGGTCCCCGCGAGGTCGAACCCGGAGACGACTTCGGGCATCACCGCCGTCTCGCCGCCCAGCAGCGTGAGGTCGGCCCGTTCGAGGCCGACCGCGAGCCCCTCGCCGATTTCGCGTGCCAGCCGGTCGTCGGGCTCGTCGACCGCGAGGTAGTCGACGAACGCGACGGGGGTGACGCCCGCGGCGACGAGGTCGTTTGCGTTCATCGCGATGCAGTCGATCCCGATCGTCGAGAACTCCTCGAGTGCGTCGGCGACCATCAGTTTGGTGCCGACGCCGTCGGTCGCCAGCGCGAGGTAGCGGTCGCCGATGTCGAGCAGGCCGGCGTACTCGGTGGTGAGGTCGCTGCCGAACGCCGCGAGCAGCGCCGCGGTCGCGTCCTCGCTGTCCCCGATGTCGACCCCGGCCTCGGCGTAGGTCAGCGAGTCTCCGTCGCCGCCGTCGCTTCCGGTCATGTGCCGACGAGCAGCGGGAACGGGCAAAAGCCCACCGGTCGGATCGAAACCCTTACTCCCGGTCCGAGAGTGCGAGTGAACATGAGCGACGACGCCGTCTCCCCCGAGGAGGTCCGCCACGTCGCCGAACTCGCCCGGATCGACCTCGCAGAGGACGAGGTCGAGGCCTTTACCGGCCAGTTCGGCGAGATCCTCGCGGCCTTCGAGACCCTGGACGAAGTGCCCGAAGTCGATCGCGAGGCCGACCTCGCGAACGTGATGCGCCCCGACGAGAGCCGGGACCCCTTGGAGCGCGAGCGGGCCTTAGAGAACGCCCCCGAGACCGAGGAGGGCTACTTCAAGGGGCCCAACGTCTCATGAGCGACGCGTTCATCACCGAAGAACGGATCGAGGGACGCGACGAGGGACCCCTCGCCGGACGGACGGTCGCCGTCAAGGACAACATCTCGACTGCGGGCGTTCGGACGACCTGTGGCTCGCGAATGCTGGCGGAGTACGTCCCACCGTACGACGCGACGGTCGTCTCCCGACTGAAGGAAGCGGGCGCGACGGTCGTCGGCAAGACCAACATGGACGAGTTCGGGATGGGCTCGACGACCGAAACCTCCCACTTCGGCCCGACCGAGAACCCGGTCGCACCCGGAAGAGTTCCGGGGGGCTCCTCGGGCGGATCGGCGGCGGCGGTCGCCGCCGGCGAGGCCGACCTCGCGCTGGGTTCGGACACCGGGGGATCGGTCCGGTGTCCCGCCGCGTTCTGTGGCGTCGTCGGCATCAAGCCCACCTACGGACTCGTCTCGCGCTATGGCCTCGTCGCCTACGCGAATAGTCTGGAACAGATCGGCCCGTTCGGCGAGACCGTCGCGGACGCGGCGGCCTTGCTCGACGTCATCGCCGGAAGCGATGATCGGGATGCAACTACCCGAACCGAGGGCGACGACTCGAGCTACGCCGACGCCGCCACCGGCGACGTAGAGGGGCTCACGATCGGCGTTCCGACGGAGCTGTTCGAGGGCGCCGACGAGGGGGTCGTCGAGACCACGAGGGCGGCGTTAGGGGAACTCGAGGACCGGGGCGCCGAGACCCGCGAGGTGAGTCTTCCCTCGATCGAACACGCCGTCGAGGCCTACTACGTGATCGCGACCTCGGAAGCCTCCTCAAACCTCGCGCGGTTCGACGGGGTCCGGTACGGCCATAGCGCGGAGGCGGAGGGCAACTGGAACGAGGCGTTCGGGCGGACCCGCGAGGAGGGGTTCGGCGAGGAGGTCAAACGCCGGATCCTCCTGGGGACGTACGCGCTCTCGGCGGGCTACCACGACAAGTACTACGCGAAGGCCCAGGACGCCCGCGCGTGGGTCAAGCAGGACTTCGATTCGGCCCTCGAGGAGGCCGACGTGCTGGCCAGCCCGACGATGCCCGTCCCGCCGTTCGAACTCGGCGAGAGTCTCGACGATCCCCTCCAGATGTACCTCGCCGACGCGAACACCGTCCCGGTCAATCTGGCCGACTTGCCCGCCATCTCCGTGCCCGCGGGCGAAACCGACGGCCTTCCCGTCGGTCTCCAGCTCATCGGCCCCGCCTTCGGCGAGCGGCGGCTGATCCGGGCGGCGAGCGCGCTGGCGTAGCCGGCGACCTGCCGGCGCCACAAGAGTTTTCCTGCAGTGATATGATCCCGGAAACGAGGGACTCATGGACACGCAATTCACTCACCGCCCGTCGTACAGCCACCTCGTCGTCGATCTCGACCCGGGCGAGGCGATCGTCGCCGAACCGGGCGCGATGGTGGGCCACTCCTCGACGGTCACGATCGAGACGACGAGCAGCCGCGACGGGCTCGTCAGTTCCGCGAAGTCGATGCTGGGCGGGGAGTCGATGGTCGCCAACCGCTTCGTCGCCGAGGACGAGCCCGGACGGGTAACGTTCGCCCCGCCGACGCCCGGCGACGTCTTCGCGTACGAACTCGCCGACGAGACGCTGTACAGCGTCGACGGCGCCTTCCTCGCGGCGACGGAGGGGATCGACATCGACTCCGAACTCGGCGGCCTCACGTCGATGCTCGGGGGCGCGAGCCTGACGCCGCTGGCGCTGAAGGGAACCGGCACGGCCTTCCTCGACGCCTACGGCGGGCTCGAGCGCCTCAACCTCGAGGCCGGCGAGACGTACACGCTCGACAACGAGCACCTCGTCGCCTGGGAGGACGGCGTCGACTCCTCGACCCGGCGGGTCGGCGGGCTGAAATCGACGCTGTTCAGCGGCGAGGGGCTGGTCTTCGACTTCACCGGTCCCGGCTCGGTCTGGTACCAGACGCGGGACCTCGATGGGCTGGTCGACCGGCTGGAGCCGAAGCTGTCGTCCGGCGGCGAGAGCTAGTCCTCGTAGGCGAGGTTCATGATCCACTGAGAGAAGGCGTCGCTGTTGGGATCGACCTCCTCCTCGCCGATAAAGGGCGAGAGCATGTCGCCGGCCATCAGCAGCGTGAAATCGAGGTCCTCTGCGGTCGGCGTGATGTAGTAGGTGTTGTGACCGCCGTAGACCGCCTCCTCGCGGTCGACGAGTTCCTTCTCGACCAGCGACTCGGCGATCCGGCTCCCCTTCCGCGAGGAGACGTCGAGTTCCTTCCAGAAGTCGCTCTGGTGAATCCCGCCCGACTCCCGGACGAGCGCGAGGCCGGCGCGTTCGTCCTCGGAGAGTTCGGATTCGATCTCCGAGACGCTCACGGCGACCACCCGACCGACGTGGCTCGGCCTATCCACAGGGGTTCGTCCATACGGGGAGACGGACCGCGATCCGCTTAAACCTGGCCCTCGCGGTCGCCCTCGGCGTCCGTCCGCGTGTCCGGCCGCACGTCGTCGCCCCACTCGACCGCGCCGTCGACCCGCTCGTAAGCCGTCCGACACGGCGGTCCGTCAGCGAACAGATACCGAGCACCCTCGCCGACGGCAAGCAGCGACGACGACCGGGTCCCGAAGCCGTCGCCGTGGACACAGACGCCGTACTCGTGGTTCGAGAGGACGTCGCCCGCGCGGTCGAGCCATCCCTCGACCCCCTCGCTCTCTCCCACGGTGAGTTCCCGTCGAACCCGCCGGGCGTTCTCGGCCTGCTGTCGCCCGACCTCCGCCCGGCGCTCGGGAATCGAGAGCCTGTCGTCGACGGCGACGTTGACGACGACGTGGACGCCCGGCGAGAGGTCGGTGATCGAGAGCTCCCCGTCCCACTCTGCGACGACCGCCCGCTCGCGGTCGGCGATCGTGAGGTTGAACGCGTCGTACTCACGGCGGTCGGTCTCTCGAGAGACGATGTCGATCGCCTCATCGGCCGATTCACAGTCGAGGACGTCGGCGACGAGCAGGCCCCGGGACCGGTCTCCGGCGACCTCGCGGTCGGTCCAGCGGTTGGTGATCGCCGCCACGAGTCCCCCTCGGGTGACGCCGATCCAGGTCCCCCCGGCCTCCAGATCGCGGGGCGCGAGGACGCCCGCGGCGAACTCCCCTGGGGGGTCGGAGGGCCGATCGGCCGCCTCGTCGCGGTTCGCGGCGACGGCGATCGGCGTCCCGTCGAAACAGTGCCAGGCGAGGACGAGCGTACACACGACCGGAGAGAGGGGGCCGCGGGGCTTAACTCCCGTCCCCGAACTCCTCTTCGGGCCGCGTCCCGGCGCTCTCGAGGCGCTCGCGGACGGCCTCCCGGTCGACGGTTCCGGACGCCGTCCGGGGGAGCGAATCGGCGAACACGACCGTCCGCGGGTGCTTGAACCCCGCAAGCCGATCCTCGTAGTGCTCGCAGAGTTCGCCGGAGGTCGGCGCCTCGCCGCGGGGGACGATCAGCGCCCCGACGCGCTCGCCCCACTCCGGGTCGGCGAGGCCGACGACCGCCGCTTCCGCGACCGCTGAATGCGCTTCGAGGACCCGGCTCACCTCGCCGGGATCGACGTTCTCCCCGCCGGTGACGATCCGGTCGCTTCGCCGACCCGCGATCCGGAGGTAGCCCTCGGTGTCGCGGGTTCCCACGTCGCCCGTCGCGAGCCCGCGGGGACCGAACGCCTCCTCCGTTCGATCGTCGTCGAGATAGCCGGGAGTCACCATCGGCCCGTCGACGACGACCTCGCCGACTTCCCCTGGCGCGACGGGCTCGCCGTCGTCGCCGACGATCGAGACCGACGCGGAGTAAAGCGGCTGGCCGACCCCCTGGGCGAGCGGGTCCTCGGCGGGGCTCGCGGTCGCGACCTGGGAGGCGGCCTCGGTCATCCCGTAGGTCGGACAGACGGTGACGTCCGCGTCCCCGGCGCGCTCGAGCAACGTCGGCGCCGCCGGCGCACCCCCGAGCAGGACGAATCTGAGGGAGTCGGGGGGAGTCCAGCCGGCCTCGAGCAGCCGGCGGAGCATCGTCGGGACGAGCGAGAGGCGGGTCACGCCCTCCCGGTCGATCACCTCCGGCGTCCGGTCGGCGTCGAACCCGCGGTCGATCACGACCGTGGTTCCGTACAGCGCGCACCTGATCGCCGGCGCGAGCCCGCCGACGTGGTACATCGCGAGCGGCGAGAGCCACCGATCACCCGGGACGACCCCGAGCCGGTAGGCCGAGGCCTGCGCGCTCGCGAGCAGGTTGCCGGCGGTGAGCCTGACACCTTTGGGCTCGCCGCCGGTTCCCGAGGTAAAGGCGATCAGCAGGGTCCGGTCGGGCTCGAGCGGTGGACGGTCTCGGGGACCGTCGGAATCGTCGGGACCGTCGGCGACGGGACCGGTTGTGAGCGCCTCGACGGTCGCCCTCGTGGGCTCGTCGACGGAGTACGCCGGGACCCCCGCGCTCTCGGCGAGATCGACGGCCGTCTCCTCGGTCGAGTCCCCGCAGACGACCGCGTCGACCCCCGCGCGATGGGCCTTGGCCGCGAGTTCGGGAACCGTCTCCCGGGTCGGGAGGAGAACGAGGGAGGCGCCGGCCCGCATCGCCGCGAACGGGAGGAGGGCGAACGCGGGCCGTGCGGGGAGCAGGACGGCGATCCGCGCCCCCGGATCGAGGGCGGGCGAGCGCCGGAGTGTCTCGACCCGTCGGTCGTACTCGCGGTAGTCCCAGGACTCCCCCGCCGCGTCCGTGAGCGCCGTCCGGTTCGGGGTCGCCTCCCGGCGATGGGCGACGGGATCGGTCGTCGGCCAGTCGGGCGTTTTACGCATCCCGACCACCCCACGCGCCCGCGACGCCGAGACCGGGCTCCTGGGGAACGGTCGCCTCGCCGCCCTCGAGTTCGACCGGGTCGGCCGCGAGGTCCTCACAGAGCAGGTCGGCGGTCGCCAGCCCGCTCGCCGGTCGCTTCCCCTCCGTGGGGATCGCCGCCGCGAGGTGGACCGCCGCCGTCCGCGCGAGGACCGCGTCGATCGTCGTCGTCACGACGGGGACGACCCCACACTCCCGGGCCCAGACCGCGAGCTTCATCCCGGCGTCCACCCCGCCGACCGCCATCGGTTTCACGACGATGGCGTCGGCCGCGTCCGCCCCGACGACGGCGTCGATCCCGCGCTCGTAGAGCCCCTCGTCGATCGCGACCGCGACGCCGCGCCCGCGGAGGTCGGCGTGGCCCGCGAGGTCGTCAGGGGAAAGCGGTTGCTCTAGCAGGTCCACGTCATCACCGAGGGCCTCGACGGCCTGCTCGGCCTCCGCACGCGACCAGGCGCCGTTGGCGTCCAGCCGGAGCTCGAGGTCGGCACCGACCGCCTCCCGAACCCGCCGGACCCGCCGCACGTCCCGCTCGACGCTCCCGACGCCGGCTTTCAGCTTGCAACACGAGAAGCCGTCGTCGACCGCCTCGCGAACGTCCTCGGTGGTTTCGTCGGGCGAGCCGTCGCCGACGGTGGCGTTGACCGGTACCCGCTCGACGCCGTCGCCGCCGAGATGGCGGTAGAGCGGTGTATCCGCACCGGTGGCCGCCCGGTCGAGTGCGGCGAGCGCGAGTCCGTGGCGGGCCGCCGGCGCATCCGAAACCGACTCAAGGGCGCCCGCGAGTCCCTCCTCGCGGGCCGCCTCCCGCGCCCGCTCGATGGCGCGCTCACAGTCCTCGATGGACTCGGTCCAGCCGGGTAGGGGAGTCGCCTCGCCGACCCCCTCGCCGCCGTCGTCGTCGGTCAGCCGGATCAGAAACCCCTCGCGGGCCTCGATCGGCCCCCTCGAGGTTTCGAGGGGCTCGGCGAGCGCCAGCGAGAACTGGCGATACGCCAGGTCGGTCACCCGATCGCCACCCCCGCGGCAAAGAGGAGTGCGAACCCCGCGAGCAGTTTTCCGGTTCGCTCGAGGGCGGGGTTGAGGGCCTCGCCGTCGGTCCGAGTCGAGAGGGTCCGGGCGACGAGGGCGGCGTAGGGAAGGGTCAGGAGGGGGAGGAGGACCGCGGGCGAGAAGCCCCGCGCGAGAAACCAGAAGGGAGTCAGGTACGCGAGCGCGAGGAGGGCGGCGTACTCGAGCCGGCTGGCCCGGTAGCCGAGCCGAACCGCGAGCGTTCGCTTGCCGGTCGCGGCGTCGGTCTCCAGATCGCGGACGTTGTTGACGACGAGGACGGCCGTCGAGAGCCCGGCGACCGGGAGGCTCGCGACGGCGGCTTCGGTGGTGACGGTGCCCTTGGGGACCCCCATCGGGAGCGGGGCCGCCAGGGTCGCCGCGGCCTGGACGTAGAACGTGCCGACGACGGCGACGAGCCCGAAGAAGACGAAGACGAAGAGGTCCCCGAGGCCGTGATAGCCCAGGGGATAGGGGCCGCCGGTGTACGCCCACCCACAGAGGACGCTGATCAGTCCGATCGCGAGGATCGGGAGCCCGCCGACGTAGACGAGGTACGTTCCCGAGAGAATCGCGAGCCCGAACGTAAGCAGGGTCGCGCGCTTGACGCTCTCTTCGGCGATCAGTCCCGACTGGGTGACCCGGGTAAAGCCCTCGCGGTCGTCGGTGTCGGCGCCTTTCTTCGCGTCGTAGTAGTCGTTCGCGAAGTTGGTCCCCACCTGGATCAGGGCGGCACCGACGAACGCGAACAGCGCGGGCAGGGGAGCAAAGAGTCCCTCGTGGATCGCCACCCCGGTGCCGACGATCACCGGCGCCGCGGCCGCGGGCAGCGTCTGTGGCCGGGCGGCCATCACCCAGGCCCTTCCCACCGAGAGCTCCGCCGTCTCGCTCATTGCCGGGGTTTAGACGAGGGGAGCCAAAGCGGTGGTGGTTCGGTCGAGTGTCCCGGCAGACGCTCCCCTAGTAGTGCCAGGGGAAGCCATCGAACTCCGGTTCCCTCTCCTCGACGAACGCCTCCCGACCTTCCTGCGCCTCGTCGGTCATGTAGCCCAGCCGCGTCGCCTCCCCGGCGAACACCTGCTGGCCGACCATCCCGTCGTCGGCCATGTTGAACCCGTACTTGAGCATCCGCATCGCCGTCGGACTCTTCGAATTAATGCGCTCGCCCCACTCGAGGGCTCGCTCCTCTAACTCCTCGTGGGGAACCGCCTCGTTGACCATCCCCATTTCGGCTGCCTCCTCGGCGCTGTAGGTCTTCCCGAGGAAGAACACTTCTCGGGCCTTCTTCTGGCCGATCTGTTTGGCGAGGTACGCCGAGCCAAAGCCCGCGTCGTAGCTCGCGACGTCGGGGTCGGTCTGGAGGAATTTGGCGTGTTCCTCGCTCGCGATGGTCAGATCACAGACGACGTGCAGCGAGTGGCCGCCGCCGACGGCCCAGCCGGGGACGACGCAGACGACGACCTTCGGGAGGTGGCGTATGAGCCGCTGGACCTCGAGGATATGGAGTCGGGGAGCCGCCGACTGCTCGCCATCGCCATCCCCATCGTCGTTCCCCCCACCTTCGCCGTCCGTGCCGTCCTCGCCGTACTCGTAGCCCTCGTCGCCCCGGATCGTCTGATCGCCGCCCGAGCAGAACGCCCAGCCGCCGTCCTTCGGCGAGGGACCGTTTCCGGTCAGGAGGACACAGCCGACGTCAGTCCGGCGCTTTGCGTCCCGGAGCACCTCGAGCAGTTCGTCGACGGTCTCCGGCCGGAAGGCGTTCCGGACGGCGGGGCGGTCGAAGGCGATCCGGACGGTGTCCGAATCGACGGCACGGTGATAGGTGAGATCGGCGGGGTCGAAGCCCTCGACGGGCTCCCAGCGGTCGGGATCGAACAGGTCCGAAACCATGTCCTCGAATTACGCGGAGAGCGCCAAATAGGGACCCGGTTCGGAGTCGCGACGATCTCGCCGTTCACAACGGCGATCGCGGTCTCCTCGTGGATGGCGAGTCGCCCGTCGACCATCGTCAGCGCCAGTGTGTCGGTCACCGCGAGGTCGGTTGGGACTGGTTCTCTCTGAACCCGCGATCGGCCTCCGGGGAGGGCTACGCGTTCGATCCGCTCGGTACCGTCCCTCCCGGCCGCCGCTCGAAAACGAGGTAGGCGGTTACGCAAACCCAGAGCGCGATAACGAAGCCGTACGTTCCGTCCCCCGCGGGATTTCCCGTCGCGCGAAGCGCCCCGATCGCGTAGGCGAGAACGGCCGCCCCGATCGGAACGCCGACGTACAGCCGGACGGACGGGAGCCGGTCCGTGGCGGGGTCCCGGGGCGCCGTCACGTCGATGAACAGCCCGACGAACGCGACGACGGCGGAGACGACGAGCCCGAACACACCCACGATAGAGAGGACGAGGCCGACGCCGCTCTCCGGTCGAACCCAAAGCACATACACCAAGACGATCGGTGCGACGACCGCGTAGACGAGAACGGCGAGCCACCATCGTGACCGACCGGTGGCACCCGTCTCCCCGCTTCTCGCTGCCCGGTTTCGCCGATCCCGCTGGAGCCGGGTCGTGGCCCATCCGCCGACCAGTGCGGCGACCGTCGTGAACGCGACCGTGAGGGCGACGCCGAGCCCGACGACGACCGGCCCCAGCACGGCCGCGAGCGCGACCATCCACAACGAGTCCGGCGGAACCGTCGTGACCGTGTTGGCAACGAAGACGGTTACCGTCCCGATCGAGGCCGCGAGGCCAGTCCAGATCCCGGCTCGGCGAGCCCCCCGGTTGCGATACAGGGAGCCGACGACGAGTCCGGCCAGGAGCATGGGCGTCCCCGAGACGGAGCCACCGACGACGACGGTGTCGCCGGCCGCCGGCTCCCAGGAGAGCACGAGCGTAAACGGAATCGTAGCGAGGCCGACGAGGATCGCGGTCCGTAACGAGTCATCAGCCAGGCCCTCGCGGAGGAATCGAACGGGATCCATTCGTCGGATAGACGTCCATTTCTGAGAACGTATTTCTCCCGGATTCGTTCACCTCGTGGAGTCAGAATATAAAGAACCTCGACCGAACACCCGCCGCGGTCCCCGGGCCGACTACTCGTCTCCGCTTTCGCCCGTCAAACTCCGTTCCTCCAACTCCTCCCGCCGACGATGGCTCGCCTCCGCGTCGAACGCCACCGAAAGCACCTGGGTTCCCGCACTCGCCAGCGAGGCGCGGTACCGCTCGGAGAAGTCGGCGGGCGCGACGCACTCGAACTCGAGACCGTAGCACTCGGCGAGGTACGAAAACTCGAGGCCGTGGGGCGTCTTGAACTGCTCCGTAAACGGCGGATCGAACTCCTCAATCGGGAGCATGTGGAAGATGCCGCCGCCGTCGTTGTCGAGGACGACGATGGTCGCATCGACGCCACAGCGCCCGACGGCGAGCAACCCGTTGGAGTCGTGGTAGAACGCAAGGTCGCCGGTCACGATCACGAGGGGCTCCTCAACCGCCGAACCGGCACCCAGTCCCGTACTCGTGATGCCGTCGATCCCGCTCGCGCCCCGATTGGCGAGCACCGAGAGCTCCGCCGCCCGGGGCCGGCCGAAACGGTCGGCGTCCCGGATCGGCATGCTGTTCGAGACGAAGACGGTCGCGGGGTCGGGCGCCTCGGCGAGCGCCGCCGCCAGCACCGCGCCCTCGAAGGGCGCTGCGGCCAGCCGATCGGGGTCGGTCGCCCGCTCGACGACCGACCAGTGGGCGGCCTCGCGGCGATGGAAGTCCTCGAGCCACTTGCCGGCGGATCCCGACGTGCCCGCGTCACCGCTCCCGTCGTTTCCGTCGGTCTCGAGAACCGCGAGGAGGTCGCCGACCAAGCGGTCGGGATCCGCGACGACGAGATCCGTCGCGGCGTAGGTCGCCTCGCGCCACCCTCCCGCGGGGTCGATCAGGAACTGCTTCGGAGCGACGTCGGACAACCAGTTCCGAAGCGGCTTCGAGGTCGGCGAGGCCCCCACTCGGAGGACGACGTCGGGAGCGAGGTCGGGATCGGGGAGGTAGGCGTCGTACCCACCGAAGACGACCCTCGGCGACTCCCCGTCCCGCTCGCGGACGTGCTCGCCGAAGCGCAGTCCCGACAGCGGGTCCGCGAGGATCGGGGCGCCGACCGCCCTGGCGAGACCTGCGATCCTCCCGGCGTCGATTCCCGGGGGGTCGGCGGGGCCGGCGACGACCAGGGGCCGGTCGGCGCTCTCCATGGTCTCCGCGATCCGGGCGACGTCCTCGGCTGCCGGGACCGGCGTCCCCCCGGTCGTCCGGACGGCGGGTCCCTCGTCCCCATCCCGGTCGATCCGGTCGAGAAAGTCGGCGTCTATCTCGCCCGTCTCGACGGGCTCCAGAGGCTTTCGGAACGGACAGTTGAGGTGGACCGGGCCCGCGGGCGTTCCGGTCGCGGCGGCGAGCGCCCGCGCGGCGGTCGTCCGGAGCATTTCGACCGGGCGCTCCTCGAGCCTGGCCTCGGGGAGATCCATTGCCCACCGGACGGCGTCCCCGTAGAGATCGACCTGGTCTATCGTCTGGTTGGCGCCGCTGTCCCGGAGGTCCCGGGGCCGGTCGGCGGTGAGCACCAGGAGGGGGACCCGGCCCTGGTGGGCCTCGATCACGGCGGGGTGGAAGTTCGCCGCCGCCGTTCCGGAGGTCGAGACCAGTGCCGTCGGCTCGCCGGTCCGGCGGGCGCGCCCGAGCGCGAAGAACGCAGCAGAACGCTCGTCGAGATGGGAGTAGACCTCGACGTCGGGATGGGCGGCGAAGGCGACCGTCAGCGGCGTCGAGCGGCTCCCGGGGGCGATACAGACCGCGGAGAGCCCGCCCGCGGCGAGTTCGGACACCAGAACCTCGGCCCAGAGCGTCGAGGGGTTCGGCGGCCGGCGGTCGGTCATCGTTCGAGCTCGTCGAGGACGGGCCGGAACTTGAGCTGGATCTCCGCCCACTCCTCGTCGGGGTCGCTGTCGGCGACGATACCGTTGCCCGCAAAGAGGGTGACCTCGCGCTCGCTCGCGACTCCCGACCGGATCCCGACGGCGAACTCGCCGTCGCCCTCCGCGTCGAACCAGCCGACCGGGGCGGCGTACCACCCCCGGTCGAACCCCTCGACCGCCCGGATCGTCTCGATGGCGGGGTCGGGGGGAAGCCCGCCGACCGCGGGCGTCGGGTGCAGGGCGCCGACGACATCGAGGACGTGGTCGGCCGCCCCGGCCCGGGCCGTAATCGGCGTCCTGAGGTGCTGGATCGTCGCCAGCCGGCGGACGGTCCGCTCGCCGACCGAGACGTCGGCGGCGATCGGCGAGAGCTGTGCTTGGATCGCGCGCACGACGACCTCGTGTTCGCGCTCTAGCTTCTCGTCCTCGCGCATCCTGTCGGCGAGTTCCTCGTCCTCCTCGGGGCTCTCCCCGCGGGCGACCGAGCCCGCGAGTGCCTCGGTCTCGATCCGGTCGCCCCGCATCGAAACGAGCCGTTCGGGGGGGGCCCCGAAGAACGTCCGCCCGCCCGCGTCGGGATCGATCAGGAACCGGTAACAGCCCGGATACTTCCGGCGGAGGCGTTCGACGGTCGCCGCGACGTCGATTCCCTCCCCGAGTTCGACCGCCAGGGTCTGGGCGAGGACGACCTTCTCCAGATCGCCGTCGGCGATCCGCGCCAGGGCGTGTTCGACCCGCTCGCGCCAGGCCGACCGCGAGGTGGGCCGCCGGCTCCGTTCGACCCCCGGCTTCGTCCCGCTGGGGCGCATCGTCGCCAGCCCCTCGAGGCGCTCCTCCCACTCCGCGAGCAGGTCCGTCGCGGCCCGCTCGCCGTCGCCGACTGCAGTCAGCCACGTCCCTCGGTCGGTCCGCGTGAGCTGGATCCGCGGCACGAGAAAGGACGCCGCGGGGAACCCGGTCCAGGGCGGAGTGGGGTCGTGGTCGGCGTGGAACGCGAGGCCGCCCAGGGCACGCGACCGGCTCTCGGGGGGACCGTCGTGGTCGAGCCGATCGAAGAACGCGGCCGCCGCCGACCGGACGTCCTCGATCCGGTTCCCGCCAGCGGCGGTAAACGCCGCCGCGACGCCCCGCCCGAGCAGCTCGAGTCCGTCGGGGGCCGCCCACTGGACGTGGGCCCCCTCGCCGACGTCGGCGACGGCGCCGAAGGAGACGTCCCCGAGTTCGCGGCTCCGCCCGACCGGGTCGGCCGCGATAGTCTCCCCAGCCACGTCGCCCGACGATCGGTTCATCTACCCGGACTCGGGCTGGGGACGCCTTCAGCCTAACTATCTCGCTCCGGGGGGCCGATCGTCGTCGCCGTCGGCCCCGTCGCCCTCTCCGGATTCCTCCGTGTCGTCTCCCTCGTCGTCCTCGCCATCGGTGTCGACGGACTCGTCCCCGCCATCGAGGCCGTCGGCCTCCTCGCCGCCCTCCTCGGGCCTGTAGCGGTCCCGAAGCGTGTCGAGTTCGGCGTCGACGTCCACGTCCGTCTCCTCGTCCTCGTCCTCCTCGTCGGGCGACGTCACCTCGATCGTCCGGGCGTCGCGAACGCGGTCGGAATCCCGCCCCCGTCGCTCGCGGCCCTCGGTCGCGTCCCGGAGCCGGTCGTCGATCTCGTCGCGCAGCTCGCGGGCGTCGGCGAGCAGCTCGCGGGCCCGTCGATCGGTCGGCTCGCCCTCGACGGTCCGCCCGAGTTCCGCGAGCACGTCATCCAACCCGTCGAGGGTCCGGTCCCGGAGGCCCTCGACGCGCTCGCGGCTCCGCTCTCGGGTCTCGCCCGTCCGCTCGCGGACCTCCCGCTCTCTGCGGAGGAGCCCGACGGCACGCTGGAGCCGTTCGAGGGCCCGGATCTGGGCCTCGAGGGTGCGGATCAGGAGCGGGATCGCGACCTCGTCGGCCATCCGGAGGAGCTCCCCGGGAGTAGGCGGGCGAAGCGGCGGTCCCCGCCCCGGTCCCGGGCTATCCGGCTCGAGTTCCCCCCGGAGTTCCTCCAGGGTGTCCACGAGGTCGCCGATGGCGTCGGCAGCGTCGTTTCGCTCGGCCATGGGGAGCGATACGGTCGGCCGGATGAAAAGTCGGCCGGTTCCGCGGGGTCCCGCCGTCGCCGGAAACCCGTACGCTTTAGATCACACGCGCCTCAGAAGGGGTGTGCGAATCGAGAACAGCTTCATCCCGGTTCGTGGCGTCGGCGAGCGAACCGAGCGGAAGCTCTGGGAGTCGGGGGTCACCCACTGGGACGAGTTCGCGGGGGACGTCGTCGGCCCGACGACCGCAGACCGGATCGAGGCCTACATCGAGGAGGGTCGGACCCGACTCGCCGACGACGACCTTTCCTTTTTCGCCGACGAACTCCCCGCCTCGAGCCGGTGGCGCCTCTACGAAAACGCCTCTCGGAGCGCGTGTTTTCTGGACATCGAAACGACGGGACTGGACGCCGACTCGAACGACGTGACGACCGTCACCCTCCATCGGGGCGGCGAGACGACCACGCTCGTCGCCGGCCGCGATCTGACGGCCGAGCGCCTCCAGGCCGAACTCGACCGCTCGGCGCTGCTGGTCACCTTCAACGGCCAGCGCTTCGACGTTCCCTTTCTCGAGACCTGCTACGACGTCGACGCCTCCTTGCCCCACGTCGATCTCCTCTACCCCTGTCGGATGCTCGAGCTTACCGGCGGGCTCAAGCAGGTCGAACGCGACCTCGGGATCGAGCGCGAGCGACCCGATCTCTCGGGGCGGGACGCCGTCCGCCTCTGGCACCGGTACGAACGCGGCGACGAGGACTCTCTCGAGCGCCTGATCGAGTACAACCGGGCCGACACGGTGAACTTGGAGACCGTGATGGAACGGGTCGCCGACCGCCTCCACCGGCAGGTCTTCGAGTCGGCGTGTGCGGACTGATGGAAAACCAGCGTCGGTCGGCCGGAACCGTCAGTTCTCGATCGAGACCTCGCCGCCGTCGGTGACGGTGACGTCGTAGCCACAGTACCGGAACTCGACGCGTCCGGAGGCGCGCTCGGCGCCGTTCTGACGGGGGGCGAACAGCGCGTCGAGCGCTTCGGGATCCAAGACCTCGTACAGCGCCTCGTACTCGGGGGGTTCGATCTCGGTCGGATCGACACCCTCGCGTTCGGCGACGGCCGCGATGATCTCGAAACTGAGCGACCGGGTAGAGTCCCGGTCCGATCGGTCCACTGAGAGGAGCATTGACCGGACTCACCACCTTCCTACTGATAAAGACTGTGGATTCGATTCCACCGTTATCGGCGGTTGCGGCCGGTAATACGAGGGTTTCGGATCGAATCGCTGCACGACCGTCGTCCGTCGATTCCCTCCGGTGGACGGTCGGGATTCCGTCGTTCGTTCCTGACTGTTTCGACGGGATTCGAACGCCGGACTAACAATATATTTTATAGATCCTCACCAAAACGTTTTTGCACCCGCTCGTAGACGGAGGACGTATGGAACGACGAGAGCTGCTGTACGGGAGTGCGGGCGCGTTGGCCGTCGCCGTCGCCGGCTGTACGGGGCGGGCCCAGGAAGGCGACGACACGGACGGCAACGAGACGTCCGACGAGACCTCCAACGAAACGGGCGGCGGCGAGGAGACGACCGACGGAAGCGAGAACGGCACCGACGAGAGCGGCACCGACAACAGCGACGACGGGACGGCCGGCGAGGAGAGCGGCAACGAGGAGTCCGACAGCGAGGGCGGTCCCGACGCCGACTACGACGGCGACGTCGAGGGGATCACGGGGTTCGACGCCGACGGGTTCAGCGTCGGGGGCGACGCCATGACCGTCGACTGGATGGCCTGCGAGGAGGGCGTCCTCGTCGTCAACGGGGTCGTCGACACCAGCCGCGAGGACCTCCTCAAGGAGGTCCCGATGTCGGCGGAGGGCCTCGGGATGCTCGCCGAGATGGACGCCGAATCGATCTCGAGCGAGGACGTCGAGTCGATGTCGGCCGAGGAGATCGAGCCGATGCTCGAAGCGATCGAACCGATGCTGATGGACACTGTCGAGTCGGTCCCGACCGACACCGTCGAGTCGATCGACGACATGGACGGGTTCAGCACCGACATCCACGAGGTCCGCGTCACGCTGTGTGACGAGACCGGTACCGAACTCCTCTCCTTTACCATCGACGTCGACTGGATGCTCGAGGTCGTCGCCGACCTCATGACCGACGAGGAACTGGTCGCACGCGTCCGCGAGACCGCCGAGTACCTCGTCGAGGACGACGAGCTGGTCGAACGCGTCATCGCCGCCGCCGAGGACGCCGAATAACCGTCACGAACCGCTTTCTTCTTTCGTATCGAGACCGCCTTCCGCCGTCTTTCGTCTCCGGGCCGGCGGGGTCAGTCATTTCGTTCGTGGTCGCCGACTGACGGACGTAGCCGCCGGATTCGGGTCGTTCGGAGCCACAGGGTCGGAACGTGAGTCAGCGCACCGTCGATCGCAACCTGGCGCTGCGATCGAGCGGTACATCGTCGTCTCCGACCGTCTCAGCCGAAGTTCTCGATCGCCGCGTCGTCGGGGTCGCCGCCGGCCGCCTCGATCGCGTCCGCGACCCCGCGGACGAACGCCTCGAACCCGAAGACGTAGAACCGGCCGTCCTCGACGTGGTCGGCGACGCGGTCGGCGAGCTCTTCGTCTCCCCCCTCGCTGCCCTCGAGGAGCGCCACCGACGCGCCCAACTCGGTGAGGGTCTCGAGACGGTCACCGTGGGCCGGATCGCCGTCGTACTGATAGACGACCGCGGCCTCCCGGCCGGCCTCGCGGGCGGCTTCGGCGATCGCGACCGCCGGGCCGATCCCGGGGCCGCCGGCGACGGCGACGACGTCCTCGCCGCCCTCGTAGGCGATCGTGCCGAAGGGGCCCTCGACGTGGACGGTCTCGCCGCCCGACAGCGAGGCGAGCCACGGCGAGAGGTCGCCGTCGGGGTCGATCCCGACCGTGATCTCGAACGTTTCGCCCACCCGGGGCGAGGAGAGGGTGTAGTGGCGGGCGATCTCCTCGCCGTCGACCTCCGCGCGCAACAGGACGAACTGGCCGGGGGCGGCGTCGAACCCCGCGGGAGTCTCGAGCTCGAGGGCGACGGTGTCGGGGCCGACCTCGTGGACGTCCGCGACGGTGACCGCGGTGCCTTCCATACCGGGGCGAGTCCCGGGAGGGCAAAAGGCGTTCCCCATGCGGTCGGCTACTCGTCTTCCGTGGGCACCGCCGGCTCCCGCTCGGCGGACGGGACCGTCGTCTCCTCGCGGTCGGCGTCGGGGTACTCCTCGAGACGAGACTGTCGCCCGGGTCTGCTCCCGAGGACGTACGGGAGGAGGATCGTGGCGGCGTTCGTCGCGAGCACGAGCACGATCGGGACCAAGAAGAGCCCGTAGAAACCGAAGACGACGGGGCCGACGATGTACGAAACCATCAGGAGGCCGGTGTGGGTCCGCTCGCCGCTGACCAGCGCCCGGATGAAGAAGTCGGGGATGAAGTCGATGACGACGGCGCTCACGGCAGCGAGAATTCCGACGGGGACCAGCAGCGCGGGCTCGCCCGAGAGCACGGCGGTCGCCCCCAGCCCGAGGACGACGGGGACGTAGACGAGTTTGATCCCGACGACGGGGATCAGGCTTCCGAGCCCCGCGAGCGCCCCCACCAGCGCCGGGAACGGCACCTCGACCGTCGGCGGGACGAAGAAATTGTAGGCGTAGAACGTCGAGACGCCGACGATCGCCGTCACGAAGACGTTGACGATGTTGCCGAAGAGCGTCAGCGACAGCTCCGGATCGACCGCCCGGGCGTATCGTCGGAGGGCGCCGGACTCGTCGAACGTCTCCACGATCCAGGCGACCAGCCGCGGGCCGTCGATCAGCATGTAGTAGGTCACCACGACGACGACGAGCAACTGGACCAGCGCCGAGCCGACGGCGCTGACCGCGCCACCGAGGCTCACGAGGGCGACTCCGAGGGAGGCCTGGGCACCCGCGCCGGCGAGGGCCTCCTGGAGCTCGTTCAGGTCGATCCCCGCGACGCCGAACTCCTCGATGGCCCGCTCGACGAGCTGGGTCTGGAGATCGTAGGTCTCGACGAACCCCTGCACCTCGAGGGCGACGATCATCAGGGTGTACCCCACAAGGAGGAGGAAGGGGACGCCGAAGAGGACCAGTGCGAGGCCGGCCCGGGTGCGCCTGGGGAGCCCGAAGCGCCCGAGCGAGCGGTAGATCGGGCGGACGGCGTAGTAGAGAAAGACCGCGAAGACGACGGCCGCGACGAAGCGCCAGACGATGTAGCCGACGACGGCCGCGAGCGCGAGGACGACGAGTCCGAGCCCGATCCGTCGCCGGAGTTCGCGGTCGATTTCCATGGCACCCGATACGGACGGCGGTCATTTCATCCCGTCGATGGTCCGAACTCCGACAGGAACTCGACGCGGAGGCGAAGGCTACCCGGGATGGGGAAACCGTAGCGGAAATTTACTCGGGGATGAGTAGCCGAGACGATCGTTCGGGGCCGGTAAGGGTTTCAGAAGCCTTTTCATTTGCCGAGGGTTAGGGCCGCCATAACATGGCCGAGGACCTAAACTGGGCGGTCGGCGGCGAGGCCGGGGACGGCATCGACTCGACCGGGAAGATCTTCGCCCAGGCGCTTGCCAGGGCCGGACGACACGTCTTCACGTCGAAGGACTTCGCGTCCCGGATCCGGGGGGGCTACACGGCCTACAAGATCCGAACCGCCGTCGACGACGTCCAGAGCGTCGTCGACCGCCTGGACGTTCTCGTCGCCCTGACCCAACGAACGATCGACGAGAACGTCGACGAACTCCACGACGGCAGCGCGATCATCTACGACGGCGAGCGCTCCTGGGAGGCCGACATCCCCGAAGAGATGACCGCCGTCGACGTCCCGCTGAAGTCCCTGGCCGAGGACGCCGGCGGCGCGATCATGCGAAACGTCGTCGCGCTCGGCGCGGCCTGCGAGCTCGCGAGCTTCGACGTCGAGTATCTCGATGAGGCCCTCGAGAAGCGCTTCGGCGGCAAGGGCTCGAAGATCGTCGACAACAACAAGGAGGCCGCCCGCCTCGGTCGCGACTACGTCCGCGAGAACTACGACGACCTCGATCTGGGCTACGATCTGGAGACCACCGACAGCGACTACGTCCTGCTCAACGGCGACGAGGCGATCGGGATGGGCGCGATCGCGGCGGGCTGTCGGTTCTATGCCGGCTATCCGATCACCCCCGCGACGAACGTCATGGAGTACCTGACGGGCCGGATCGAGGAGTACGGCGGCCACGTCGTCCAGGCCGAAGACGAGCTGTCGGCGATCAACATGGCCCTCGGGGCCGCCCGCGCCGGCGCCCGGTCGATGACCGCGACCTCCGGTCCGGGGATCGATCTGATGGCCGAGACGTTCGGGCTGATCGCCACCAGCGAGACGCCGCTCGTGATCGCCGACGTGATGCGGTCGGGCCCTTCGACGGGGATGCCCACCAAGCAAGAACAGGGCGACCTCAACATGACCCTCTACGGCGGCCACGGCGAGGTCCCCCGGTTCGTCCTCGCGCCGACGACGATCACCGAGTGTTTCTGGAAGACCGTCGAGGCGTTCAACTACGCCGAGAAGTACCAGACCCCCGTGTATCTCGTCTCCGACCTCGCGCTCGCGGTGACCGAACGGACGTTCCCGCCCGAAGCGTTCGACATGGACGACGTCGAGATCGAACGCGGCAAGATCGTCGACGACGAGGAGGCCCAGGAGTGGCTCGACGACCAGGGCCGCTTTCGGGCCCACGCCGACACCGACGACGGCGTCAGTCCGCGGGCGCTTCCCGGCACCGTCGACGGTGCCCACATGTCGACCGGGCTCGAACACGACGAACTCGGCCGACGGACCGAGGAGGAAGGCGAGCGCGTCCAGCAGGTCGACAAACGAAACCGGAAGATCGAGACCGCCCGGGACGAAGAGGAGTGGGACTACCGCGAGTTCGGCGACCCGGACTCGGAGAACCTCGTGATCTCCTGGGGATCGAACGAGGGCGCGCTCGTCGAGGCCCTGGACCTGATGGACGAGGACGTTCGCGTGCTCTCGGTACCCTACCTCTTCCCGCGGCCCGACCTCACCGACGAGATCGAGGCCGCCGAGAACACCATCGTCGTCGAGTGTAACGCGACCGGCCAGTTCGCCGACGTCATCGAACACGACACCCTTACCCGCGTCGACCGAATCAACAAGTATACCGGCGTCCGCTTCAAGGCGGACGAACTCGCCGCACAGATCGACGACCAACTCGCCTCGGAGGTGCCAGCACAATGAGCTCAGACGTACGATTCGTCGACTTCAAGTCCGACAAACAGCCGACGTGGTGTCCCGGATGCGGTGACTTCGGGACGATGAACGGCATGATGAAAGCCCTTGCCAACACCGGCAACGACCCCGACAACACCTTCGTGGTGGCCGGGATCGGCTGTTCGGGCAAGATCGGGACCTACATGCACTCCTACGCGCTCCACGGCGTCCACGGGCGTGCGCTCCCCGTCGGCACGGGCGTCAAGATGGCCCGCCCCGACATCGAGGTCATGGTCGCCGGCGGTGACGGCGACGGCTACTCGATCGGCGCGGGCCACTTCGTCCACGCCGTCCGCCGGAACGTCGACATGTCCTACGTCGTGATGGACAACCGGATCTACGGGCTCACCAAGGGCCAGGCCTCGCCGACCTCGCGCTCGGACTTCGAGACCGCGACGACCCCCGAGGGTCCCCAACAGCCCCCGGTCAACCCGCTCGCGCTGGCGCTCTCCTCGGGCGCGTCCTTCATCGCCCAGTCCTTTAGCTCGGACGCCCAGCGCCACGCCCAGATCGTCCAGGAGGCGATCGAACACGACGGCTTCGGCTTCGTCAACGTCTTCTCGCCCTGCGTCACGTTCAACGACGTCGACACCTACGACTACTTCCGGGACACCCTGGTGGACCTCGACGACGAGGACCACGACCCCAACGACTACGACGCCGCGGCAGACGTCATCCTCGACGGCGAAAAGGAGTACCAGGGCGTGATCTACCAGGACGAGAACTCGGTGCCCTACCACGAGCAACACGGCGTCACCGAGGACATGTCCGAGATCCCCGACGGCGCCCCCGAGGACGGGATGGACCTCGTCCGCGAGTTCTACTGACCTCCCGAACCCGGTTCCGGTCGTCCGGTTCCTGTTCGATCGCCCCTCGAGAGCGTCGGAACCGGAACGACTATTTCAGTTCCGCCGACACGTCGAGGCGTGAACCGAACGCCCCTCGTGGCCGCCCTCGCCGGTCTCGCGACCGGCGTCGGTCTCGTCGCGTTCGCGGTCGAGTGGACAACGGCGGCGGTCGTCGGCCTCGTCTACGCGGGGGCCGCCTACTTCGTCCTCGCGTCGGACCGGTCGCTGCTCGAGGCGAGTCCCGACTTCGAGGGGCGAGCGGCGACGGTCGCCTACGGCATCGGCGTGTTCGCGCTGTCGGTGAGTCCGCTGGCGTTCGGCCGGCGGACTGCGGGAGGCGACCTCGACCCGGTGTTCGTCGTCTGGCTCGCGGGCGTCATCGCCTTCCTCGAGTTCGCCCGGCCGGCGGCGGAGTGAGCGTCTCCGTGCGCTCGATCCGACAGCCGAGCCCCGCTCCTCGAGACAACCCTTATCGGCCGCGACGGCGTCTCCCGACTGGATGACCGAGACGAGCGTCCCCGAGGAGGTCGAGGAGTGGTTGACGACGGGTCGGGAGATGGCCCACCTCGCGACGAGCCGGGACGACCGCCCCCACGTCGCCCCGATCTGGTATCGCTACGAGGACGGCGTCGTCGAGTTCGTCACCGGCGGG
Organism: Saliphagus sp. LR7; assembly: GCF_003344565.1. Lineage (NCBI taxonomy): Archaea > Methanobacteriati > Methanobacteriota > Halobacteria > Halobacteriales > Natrialbaceae > Saliphagus > Saliphagus sp. LR7. Next base: position 258,134 of record NZ_QPND01000001.1, read on the forward strand.
AAGAAGTTGGAGAACGTCCGGGCGAACCCGCGAGTCTCGCTGTCGATCGAACGCTCCGAGGACGGGGTAGGGCAGTGGCACGTCGTCCTCTTCGGTACCGCGACCGTGATCACCGACAAGGAGGAGCTGTGGGCGGGCCGGACGCGGCTGTTCCAGCGCTATCGCGGCCGCGAGCCTACCCTGGAGGAGGACGGGGAGCCTCCGGAGGCCCTCGTCAAGGTCGAGGTGGCGTCGGCCTCCTGGGGCTGACGTTCGCCGCAGGTCAGTCGGTCTCCGACTCGATCGCGTCGATCAGGATCGAAATCCCGGTCTCGGCCTGGGCCTCCGTCATCACCAGCGGCGGGAGCAGCCGGATCACGTTGTCGCCCCGGCCGCCCGCCCAGACGAGGACGCCGTTCTCGTAGCAGGTCGTCCGGACCGTCTCCAACAGGTCGGGCGCGGGCTCGCCGTCGTCGGTGACGAGTTCGAGCCCGACGAACAGCCCCTTCCCGCGGACCTCGCCGACGTGGGGGTTTTCCGCCTCGCACTCGGCGAGGCGGTCCACGATGAACTCGCCCAGCTCCCGGGCGTGGGCGAGCAGGTCGTGGTGGCGGGTGTATTCGATCGCGCGGATCGAGGCGCGCATCGCCGGGTTGAACCCACGGAAGGTGCCGGTGTGGCCGCCGGGGCCCCACGCATCCAGATCCTCGTCGTACATCGTCCCCGAGAGGGGAAAGCCGCTTCCCAGCGCCTTCGCCATCGGCATGATGTCGGGGGTGACCCCGGAATGCTCGCTCGCCCACCACTCGCCGGTCCGGCCCATCCCGGTCTGGATCTCGTCGACGATCAGCGGGACCTCGTACTCGTCACAGAGGTCCCGGACTCCGGAAAGGAAGCCCTTGGGCGGGACGACGGTCCCGCCCTCGCCCTGAATCGGCTCGACCCAGACGCCCGCCGGGTTGGCCATCCCGCCGTAGCGATCGCCCAGGAGGGTTTGGACGTCCTCAAGGGCGCGTTCGACCAGCTCCTCGGGCGAGCCGTCCTGGCGGAACGGGTAGGGATACCGGGCGTGTTCGACCTCGGGGAGCAGGGGCGTGTAGGAGCGTTTGTACTTCGTGTCGGCGGTGAGGCTGTAGGCGCCGGAGGTCTCGCCGTGGAACGAACCCCGGAAGGCGATCAGCCCGTCATTTCCCGTCACCCGCTTTGCGAGCTTGATCGTCGCCTCGACGGCGTCGCTGCCCGTCGGCCCGCCGAAGTTCACCCGGTTTCGCCCCCGCAGTCCCTCGGGCGCGATCTCGTCCAACGTCTCGATCAGTTCGACCCGGGTCCGGGTCGGGAAGTCGAGCGTGTGGGGGAGGCGTTCGGCCTGCTCGACGGCCGCCTCGGTGACGTAGGGGTTGGCGTGGCCGACGTTCAGGACGCCGATGCCCGCGAAGAAGTCGAGGTAGAGGTTTCCGTCGACGTCTTTCAGCGTTGCGCCCTTCCCGTTCTCGAACGCGATCGGGACGTCTGTCGGGTAGAGGACGGCGCCGCTCTCGATCTCGGCTTGTCTGCGGACGAGCCGCCGGGATTCGGGACCCGGTGGGGAGTCGACGGCGGGTGCGTCCTCGAAGTGCAGTTCCTCGATGGCGGGGAGATCCATGGACGATTATGTGGGATATCGCCCGGTCTATATCTTCGCAAACGGGAAAACGAGCGCGGGGATCGGAGCCCGCGGCGTCCGTCGGTCGGGCCTGCGGTACGTGGATCACCGGGAGGGCCGGATGAAGACTTATCGCGCCGTCGTGACGACGTAGCCGTCGAAATTGAGGATGACCGCCTGGGCGGTGTCGCCGAAGATCGCCTTCCCCGTCGGGCTCCGCCGGCGTCCCAGGAGAAAGACGTAGTCACAGCCGCGCTCCTCGGCGACCTCGATGATCGCGTCGGCGCGGTCGCCGTCGTCGTCGACGTACCGGCCGACGGCCTCGGTCTCGACGTCCCGGTCGGCGAGCAGGTCGTTGATGGCGGTCTCAGCGACCTCCTGGGCGTACGTCGCCGGCTCGACGCTGTAGGACGAGTCCTCCATCTCGGCGATGGCGCCCAACACCTCGGCATCGTTCTGGTACTCCTCTTCGGTGACGACGGTCAGGACGGTAAGCGGGCCCCCCGAGAGCTCCGCGAGCTCCCCGGCCTCCTCGATGACGTCGACGACGCTATCACTCGAATCGGTGACCACGAGCGGTCGGTCCATACCGATCGATGATCGAAGAACTATTAGAAGCTTGTGGCGCGCTGTCGTCGGATCCGCGAGGGACTCGACGGGCCCCGTCGGCCGAACCCCACTGACGGTCACCCGTACGAACGACGGGAGAAACGTTTTCGGCCTGCTCGACCAGCGGGAACTATGACCGATCCCGGAACGCGGACGACCTACGAGACGGTCGCCGACCGGTACCGGAAGCGAAACGAGGACCGCTCTGCCGTCGAGGAACTGGTTTCGCGGTTTCTGGCAGCGATCGAGGACACCACCGATGGGCCGGCACGGCTCCTCGACGCGGGCTGTGGGCCCGGCTGGGAGACCGCGCGGTTCGGGGAAGCGGGCCACGAGCCGGTCGGGATCGACCTGACGCTCGCGTTCCTCGAGCTCGCACGCGAGGAGACCCGGAAGGCGTCGTTCGCGCGAATGGACATGCGCCGGCTCGGGTTCCCGGCGGCGACCTTCGACGGGATCTGGGCGTGTGCCTCCTTTCTCCACGTCCCCAAAGCGGACGCACGGGCCACGCTCGCCGAGTTCCGCCGGGTGCTCCGGCCGGAGGGTCCCGTCCACCTCTCGGTGAAACACGGCGAGGGGACCTGCGAGGGGTCGGCGTACGCGGACGACGACCGGACGTTCGTCCTCTACCGACCCGCCGAACTCGAGGAACTGCTCTTGGCGGTCGGATTCGCCGTCGAGACGGTCGGGACCGACGACGCCGACGAGTGGGTCCGGGCGGAGGCCCGGGCGTAGCCGGCCGGGCGTCGATCCCCAACGACTATAGGCCCGTCAACGAGTTTTTCATCGTGGTTTACGAAATAGGAAACCCGACGATCGACGGCGCGGTCCGGCGGGTACTGGAGGGCGAACGCCTCGACCGGACCGACGGGATCGCACTGGTGGCCCAGCCGATCGACGAGCTCGCCGCGGCGGCCGACGCCGTCCGCGCCCGACTTGGCGACGGCACCGTCGACGCCTGCAGCATCGTCAACGCCAAGGCCGGCAACTGCGCGGAGGACTGTGGGTTCTGTGCCCAGTCGGTCCACTTCGACGCGGGGGTCGACGGCTACGATCTCCTCGAGCCCGAGGAGATCCTGGCGGCGGCCCGGCGGGCCGAACGCGACGGCGCCCAGCGGTTCGGGATCGTCGTCGCCGAAAAGGGCGTCTCGAAGGAACGGCGTCCCGAGGAGTGGGAGCGTGTGCTGCGGGCGATCCGGCTGGTCCGCGAGGAGACGGCGGTCGAGGTCGACGCCAGCCTCGGGATCCTCACCCGCGAGGAGGCCGCGATCCTCGCCGACGAGGGGATCAACCACTACAACCACAACATCGAGACCTCGCCGCGGTACTTCCCCGAGATCGTCTCCACGCACGAGTTCGACGATCGGGTGGAGACCCTGGAGGTCGCAAAGGAGGCGGGGATGGACCTCTGTGCCGGCATCATCCTCGGGATGGGCGAGAGCCCGGCCGACCGGATCGACGCCGCCATTGCGCTCCAGGAGGTCGGAATCTCCTCGCTGCCGGTGAACGTCCTCAACCCGGTGGCGGGGACCCCGCTGGGCGATGAGATGGGGGAGTCGGCGGCGATCACGACCCGGGAACTGATCCGGACGATCGCGGTCTACCGGCTGCTCCACCCCCACGCGCGGGTCCGCCTGACCGGTGGCCGGGAGGCGAACCTCGCGCCCGACGAACAGCACCTCCCGTTCGAGGCCGGCGCCGACGGCATCCTCACCGGCGACTACCTCACCACGGAGGGCCAGTCGGCCGGCGAGGACATCGCGGTCATCGAGCGGGCGGGCCTCAAGCCCAACACCGACGCGAACGAGTTCGATCCCGAGGACGTGAAAGCACGCGCCGGCGGGGATGGCGGTGGAGCCGGGACGGCAGGGACGGCGACGGGAACCACGACCGACGGCTGACTCGTCCCCCCGGGAGGCGGCGCCGAATCGCAGGATACTCGGTCGCGGGCGGGACCGATACGAACGGCGATGGGATCCACCACGGCGGCGCGGCTCCGCGGGCTCGGCCGGTTCGACGCGCTCGTGTTGACGGCGCTGATCTGGTTTCTCGCGAAGTTCCTCCGATACGCGTTCCCGCCGCTGTTCGAGCCCCTCCAGGCGAGTTACGGCGTCTCGAACACCGCCGTCGGCGCCGCCTTCACCGCGTTCATGGTCGTCTACGCCCTCCTGCAGTTCCCCTCGGGGCTCCTCGCTGACCGGCTGGGCTCGGTGACGGTGATCGTCGGCGGCGCCCTGCTCGCGGCCGCCGGCGCCTTCGGGGTCGCGCTCGAGCCCCCCTTCCTCGCCCTCGTCGCCGCGATGGTCGTCATCGGTGCCGGGACCGGCGCCCACAAGACCGTCGCGATCCGGCTGCTCTCGCGGGCCTACCCCGCCCGGACCGGCCGCGCGCTGGGCGTCCTCGACACCATCGGGACCTTCGGAGGGGTCGCCGCGCCCGCCGCGGTCGTCGCCGTCGCGAGCGTCCCGCTGCTCTCCCCGGGCTGGCGGACGCTCTTTCTCGCCGCGGGAGTCACCGGGGTCGCGCTGGCCGCGGCCTTCCTCCGGCGGGTACCCGAGCGGCTCCCCGACGCCGGGGCCGCAGGCGGGAGCGACGGAGGCGTCGCTCTCCGGCAGTACCTCGCGGTGTTCGCAGCGCCTCGCTTTGCCGCCTTCGTCGTCGCCACGCTGGCGTTCTCGTTTGCCTACAACGGCGCGGTCGCGTTCGTCCCGCTCTATCTCTCCCAGGAGGCGGGCCTCTCCTCGGCGGCCGCCAGCGGCCTCTACAGCCTCCTCTTTGCGCTCTCGCTCGTCCAGCTCGCGACCGGCGAGGTCGGCGACCGGGTCGGGACCCTGCCCGTCATCGTCGCGGCCCTCGGGGTCGCGACCGTCGGGCTGGTCTCGCTGGTGGCGCTGACGCCGACCGGGAACCTCCTCGCGCTGGGGGCCGCGGTCGTCGCCTTCGGGATCGGCTCGCACGGCTTCCGGCCCGTTCGGGGCTCGTTCCTGATCTCGTCGTTTCCCGACTCGATCGCCGGCGGGAGCCTGGGGGTCGTCCGGACGCTGTTGATGGCCGCCGGCGCGGTTTCCCCGGTCACCGTCGGCTACCTCTCGGAAACCGTCGGCTTCCGGCCGGCGTTCTGGCTGCTCGCGGGCTCGGTGGCGGTCGCGACCGCCATCTGTGCCGCCCTGCTCGCGATCGGCGACCGCTCGTAGCGGTCGGCGACCGGGAGACCTTTGCTCTCGAGGTCCTTTCGATCACCGACGCATGAGAGAGGAAGCCGAAGCCGTCCTCCGGACCGACCCCGTGATGGCGGGGCTCATCGACGATCACGATCCCTACGGCGAACCCGACTGGAGCGAGTACGAGCGCCTCTCGATCTCGATCATCAACCAGCAGCTCTCGACGGCCAGCGCGGCCGCCGTCAGGGAACGCGTCTTCGAGGTTCTCGACGGCGAGGTCACCCCCGAGACCGTGCTCGCGGCCGACGAGACGGAGCTCCGGGAGGCGGGGCTCTCCCGGATGAAAGTGGAATACGTGCGAAACGCCGCCAGGGCCTTCGAACGGGAGGACTTCTCGCGAGAGGGACTCGCCGGGGTCCCCGAGGAGGAGGTCGTCACGCGCCTGACCGAGATCAAGGGGATCGGGGAGTGGACGGCCAGAATGTACCTCCTGTTCGTCCTCGAGCGCGAGGACGTCCTGCCTCTCGGCGACCTCGCGGTCCGGCGGGGGATCGAGCAGTTGTACGGCGACGGCGAGGAGCTGACCCGCGGGGAGATGCGCGAGATCGCCGAGGGTTGGCGTCCCTACCGGTCGGTCGCGACCCGGTACATCTGGGCGGAGTACGAGTCGGAGGGGTGAGCTACTCCTCTTCTTCGGGCGTGTCCTCGACGTCCGCATCGACCCGCCGGCCGACGTCCACCCGGTAGTGTTTGAGGATGTCCCGGCCGAGGATGACGGGGTAGTCCATGTGGCTTCGGTCCTCGACGCTCGCGGTGACGGTGTGTTGGGTGCCGCCGACGCCGACGACGACGTCGACGACCGGGCGGCTCTTTGCGGTCTTCTGGCTCCCCGAGCGCACGCGCGTGATCGACTTGATCGGGCCGGCGCCGATGTCGGCGGCGAGCTGGGTGTCGATGCTCGTCCGGGTCGCGCCGGTGTCGGACTTCGCGTACACCGTCGAGGAGCCACTGGTCCCCGAGAGGACGACCTCCTCGGTGTAGCCGATGACCGACGGTTCGCCCTCCTCGGTCGGGAGCGGCACGGGCATCGCCCGCGGGGTCGAGTCGTCGAGCGTCGCCGCGAGGTCCTCGACCCGGTCGTCGTCGACGCTGCCGCCGCCGCGCTCGATCGCGAGGCGAGCGATGTGGGGTGCCGGACTGATCCCCGTCGCCTCGTGGAGCCCCTTGAACCCCGCCGTCGGGTTGACCTCGAGGACGAACCAGCCCTCCTCGCCCTCGACGAGATCGACGCCGGCGTAGTCCAGTCCGACGACCTCGGCGGAGCGGCGGGCCATCTCGCGGGCCTCCTCGGGGAGATCGGCGGTGGCGTCCTCGACGCTGCCCCCGAGGGCGACGTTCGTCCGCCAGTCGTTGTCGGGCGCGTAGCGGTACATCGCGGCGACGATCTCGCCGCCGACGACGTAGACCCGGACGTCGCGGTGGCGCTCGTCGTCGCGCTCGATCAGCTCCTGGAGGAAGGCGTAACGGTTGCCGACGGTGGCGTTTACCCCCTCGCCGGGGCCGACCTTCCAGGTACCGCCGCCGTGGGTCCCGATCGCGGTCTTGTAGACGGCTTCCTCGCCGAACTCGCCGCGAGCGGCGTTGAGCCGGTCGCCGGAAAGCGCCAGCAGGACGTCGGGGACCCGGACTTCGGCGTTCGAGAGCGCCGCGGCCGTCGAGAGCTTGTGGAAGGCCGTCAGCGTCGCCGTCGGCTCGTTGAGCATGGGCACGAGCTGTGCGAAGGTGTTCGCCAGCCCGAGTTCCTCGCAGGGCTGGTCGGTGTTCGAGAGCAACATCCGGTTTGCGATCACGTCCACCTCGGGCTCGAGGGCGACGCCCCCCTCGCCGATTCGGACGGTGGTGTTCTCGGCCCGGAGCCACTCCGCACGATGTCCTAGATCCTCGACGGCGTTACAGATCGCCTTCGTCTCCTTGCTCGTATGGAGGCTCAACACGCCGACACGGACGCGCTCGTCGCTACTCATCGTATAGGAATTGCTGGGGTATCTGAAAAGCATTGCCCGAGCGATCGCCGACGCACGCGAGCACCCACCTCCCGTTCGAAACGGTCGGGATCGCGAGGAAGAACGTTTAAGTCCGGGCGACGGTTACGCCCGGGTGCGGGTTGGTGATCTAGTCCGGTTATGATACCTCCTTCACACGGAGGAAGTCGGCAGTTCGAATCTGCCCCAACCCACTCGGAATACTGACGAACGTGAAGGAGGGGACAGCGTCAACTTTGTCGCAAGTTTTTGCTGGTCTCTGTGTTTCATTAGCGGAAGTATCTCACCAGCACCAACCTCACGGCATTCATGCATGCCGGTTCAACTGCATTGAGACGCACCTGAATCATAGTTCTCGCCCACGTCCCAGTGATGACTTGGCAGAGGTGTGTCACTGGTCTAACCCTCGAATCCGTTTCTAATGAACTCCTCTGCGCCATTGAGTAACCGCTCGACATCTTCTGAGTTCGGTTCGTGCTCCGGATGGGCACAGTCTCCGCGAATTCCTCCTAAATACTTCAACCGCTTCATGGGCGAGTTCAAAATCACGTCAGCCTCGTATAAGGACTGCGCCAGACGCCCAATACTGTGTGAGGGGTCATAATCGACCTCTCTATCGGATGTTTCACATACGGTCATCAGATGTCTCTCAAGCGCCACACCAGCGATTACACCACCTTCACGAACTAAGCCATCCTCATATAACTCCCTTGCCCGCAACAACTCGTCAGCCTCGACATCAGCAGAAATGTCCTTTCGTGCGTTGAATTGCTTTGCAGCGACACGATTCGGGGCTGCCATTACGATGCTCTTTTGCCCATCTATTAAATTGACTATATCAACTGCCCGCTCCATAGGTGTCTCTGGAGCAGATTCCGTGAATCCAGACTCAAGATTTAGATAATTGAGGGTTTTTTCATGCATCTCATCAAATTCCTCGTACCTCCGTGGTAGATAGTCATACACTACAGGTTCGACAGCGTTGTACCACTGTTCGTACTTATCTCGAGCGTCTCTCTGGGCGGAACTCACCTCCGTTCGTGGAGCCCATTCGTAAGTTGAGAATGCTTCGGACTCCATCTCTTCGGAGAACGCATTTTCCTCGGTCTCAAGTTCCGAAAAGAAGTCCTCGATATCATCCCCAATTTTGTCCAGATGAGATTCCGATTCATTCAGATATTCTTTAATTTCTTCCTGTAGAGCCATACTTAATCAGTACCCGCCAAACAGTTAAAACTTTCAGCAATAACAACCTACTTGACGATTTATCTACCGTTGCGAGTTGTTGCTTGAGTCAGTCATGTATCCACCACTTACCGACCACGGGCCTCCTCTCCCATCGTCCACAGTGATTACTTTCTCTCGACAGAGTACGTTCGAATTCAGACTCGAGGTCAAGCGTCGTCGGTCCGTTTCTCCCCGGCCCGAGCAGCGAGCGACGCGCGGCCGTTCAGAAGCGAATCGGGCGGCGATTTCGTGCCCGAACCATGATCAACCATCATTTCCCTCAATCCGCCGCAGTCGCCCGATTCACTGGCGAAAGGTTTAAATAGTTTGCTAGCTTACCTTGGGTTAGTCGAAGATGAACATCCAGCAACTCGCCCGCGACGACGGGCAGATGGTCAGGCAGTACGAGTACGACGATAGCGACGTCTACGCGATCGACTTCGGCCCCGCAGGGGGCGAAACCACGGTCGATATCGCAGACGGCACCGTGATCGTCGTCACCGGCGACGACCAGCGGGAGTTCGACCTCCCCGAGGATGCAGGCGACGCGCAAGCGTTTATGAAAAACGGCGTCCTCACCATCGAACTGGAGGAAGACCGATGAAACTCACCGTCAAACCCCTCAAACAGAAGGACGCCGGCCGCGGACTCGCCGCGATCGACCGCGCCTCGATGCGCGAGCTAGAGCTCGAGAACGGCGACTACATCGTCCTCTCGGGCAACGGCGACGGCCAGACCGTCGCCCGCGTCTGGCCCGGCTACCCCGAGGACGAGGGCCGGGGCGTCGTCCGGATCGACGGGCGGCTTCGCCAGGAGGCCAACGTCGGCATCGACGACCGCGTCGAGGTCGAGGCCGCAGACGTCAAGCCCGCCGAGTCGGTCACCGTCGCGCTCCCACAGAACCTCCGGATTCGGGGGGACATCGGTCCCCTCGTCCGTGACAAGCTCTCGGGGCAGGCGGTCACCGAGGGCCAGACCGTGCCGTTCTCGCTTTCCTTTGGCCCGATGGCCAGCTCCGGCCAGTCGGTGCCCCTGAAGATCGCGAGCACCTCCCCCTCGGGGACGATCGTGATCACCGACTCGACGAGCATCGAGATTTCCGAGACCCCCGCCGAGCAGATCTCGTCGGGCGGAGCCTCCGGCCAGGGCGCCCCGGACGTCACCTACGAGGACATCGGCGGGCTCGATAGCGAGCTCGATCAGGTCCGCGAGATGATCGAGCTCCCGATGCGCCACCCCGAGCTGTTCCAGCAGCTCGGCATCGAACCGCCCAAGGGCGTCCTGCTCCACGGCCCGCCGGGCACCGGGAAGACCCTGATGGCCAAGGCCGTCGCAAACGAGATCGACGCCCACTTCGAGACGATCTCCGGCCCCGAGATCATGTCGAAGTACTACGGCGAGAGCGAAGAGCAGTTGCGGGAGGTGTTCGAGGAGGCAGAAGAGAACTCGCCCGCGATCGTCTTCATCGACGAGATCGACTCGATCGCCGCCAAACGCGAAGAGGCCGGCGGCGACGTCGAGCGCCGCGTGGTCGCCCAGCTCCTCAGCCTGATGGACGGCCTGGAGGAGCGCGGCCGGGTCACCGTCATCGCCGCGACCAACCGCGTGGACGCGATCGACCCCGCACTCCGGCGGGGCGGCCGCTTCGACCGCGAGATCGAGATCGGCGTCCCGGACAAAGACGGGAGAAAAGAGATCCTGCAGGTCCACACCCGCGGAATGCCCCTCTCGGATTCCGTGGATCTCGACCAGTACGCCGAGAACACCCACGGGTTCGTCGGTGCCGACCTGGCGAGCCTCGCGAAGGAGGGCGCGATGAACGCCCTCCGGCGGATCCGTCCGGATCTCGACCTCGAGAGCGAAGAGATCGACGCCGACGTCCTAGAGAACCTCCGAGTCACCGAGGCGGATTTCAAGGAGGCGCTGAAGGGGATCGAGCCCTCGGCGCTCCGCGAGGTCTTCGTCGAGGTCCCCGACGTCACCTGGAACGACGTCGGCGGCCTGGACGACACCAAAGAACGGCTTCGCGAGACGATCCAGTGGCCGCTGGACTACCCCGAGGTCTTCGAGTCGATGGACATGCAGGCCGCAAAGGGCGTGATGATGTTCGGCCCACCGGGTACGGGCAAGACCCTGCTCGCGAAGGCCGTCGCCAACGAGGCCGACTCGAACTTCATCTCGATCAAGGGTCCCGAGCTGCTCAACAAGTTCGTCGGCGAGTCCGAGAAAGGGGTCCGGGAGGTCTTCGAGAAGGCTCGGTCTAACGCCCCGACCGTGATCTTCTTCGACGAGATCGACTCGATCGCGACCGAACGCGGCCAGCGCACGGGCGACTCGGGGGTCGGCGAGCGCGTCGTCTCCCAGCTGCTGACCGAACTCGACGGGCTGGAGGAGTTAGAGGACGTCGTCGTGGTCGCGACGACCAACCGGCCCGACCTGATCGACCCCGCCCTGCTCCGGCCCGGACGGCTGGATCGCCACGTCCACGTCCCCGTGCCCGACGAGGAGGGTCGCAAACGGATCTTCGAGGTCCACACCCGGAACAAGCCCCTCGCCGACGACGTCGACCTCGAGGAACTCGCCTCGCGCACGGCGGGGTACGTCGGCGCCGACATCGAGGCGGTCTGCCGGGAGGCCTCGATGGCCGCGACCCGGGAGTTCATCCGCTCGGTCGCCCCCGAGGAGATGACCGACGCGGTCGGTAACGTCCGGGTCAACCGCGAGCACTTCGAGCACGCCCTCGGCGAGGTCCAGGCGAGCGTCACCGAGGAGACCCGCGAGCGCTACGACGAGATCGAGGACAGCTTCCAGCAGGCCGAACCCGCCGAGGAGGACCAGCTCGGCCGGACCTTCCAGTAGGACCGTTTTACTGGGGTCCTCGTTCGCGTTCGCTCACTCGAACCGTTTGTCAAAGTCTCCACGAAAAATCCGAGCGCGTAGCGTCCGGGGAACGGCGGCGAAAGCGCCGCGTATGCTTCGGTGGTTCGCATGCCGTGGGTCGATCTCTCGCTGAACCTCGTCGCTTACTGTAGAACCCGAATCCTCCCGTCAGCCACTCGTTTCCGAGGGGTTCAACTCGGCCCCGCAGTCGGGACAGACGAGTTCGACGTCCTCCGCGCGAGCGATCCGCATCTCCCCCTTGCCACAGCCCGGACAGGAGACGTCGGTATCGAGAACCGGAATCTCGGCGATTCGGACGTCATCGCTGTCCCGTGGCGCCCCGATCGCGATCGCCTCCAGCCGCCGGTCGCCGTCGTTTCGCCCCGACTGGAACTCCCCGGGCGAAAAGCGGATCGCCTCGCTCGCGCCGACGATCACCTCTTCCTCGCGCGTTTCGAACGTCGCTTCGCCCGCGAGCACGAGGAAGACTTCCTCCTGGTCCATGTGGGCGTGGACGGAGCCGCTGAACCGCTCGCCGGGTGCCAGGACATAGCGGTTGATCGCGACGTGCTCGGTAGCCAGGGCGTCGGTCAGCGACTGGCACCCGCCGCAGTCGGCGGGTTCGCGCTCGACGTCCTCGAACGAAACGCGTTCCATGCTTCGACCTCGGTCCCCGGAACCAAAAACCGGAACGCTCGGGTCAGGACGACTTTTCGTCGATTCCGTCGAGGACCTCTCCGGCGTGGCTCTCCGGCGAGACGCCCTCGTAGACGGCCTCGATCCGGCCATCCGGTCCGACGACGTACGTGTTCCGGAAGACGCCGTCGAACGTGTTGCCGAACATCTGCTTTTCGCCGTAGGAGTCGTAGGCCGCGGCGATCTTCCCCTCTTCGTCCGAGAGGAGGTCGAACTCGAGGTCGTACTCCGCGGCGAACTCCGCGAGGTCGGAGACCGGGTCGTCGCTGATCCCGACGACGGCGGCGTCGCGCTCGTCGAACGCGGGCAGTTCGTCCCGGAAGCCACAGGCCTCGGTCGTACAGCCCTCGGTGTTCGCCCGCGGGTAGAAGTAGACGACGACCCGGCCGTCGAACTCGTCGAGGGAGACGGGCTCCCCGTGCTGGTTGGGCAGTTCGAACTCGGGTGCGGGCTCGCCGATCTCGAGCATGGACCGGGGTTGGGCCGTCCCGGGGGTAGCTCTTGTGGTCCCCGGGTCCGGTTACTCGAGCGGTTCGGCGGCGTCGCGCTCGAGGAGGGGCGTCGCGTTCCGTTCGGGGAGGGTCACCACGTCGTCGTCGGCCAGCGAGTATTCCCGGTCGTCGACGCCCAGGATCGAGCCGACGTCGCGGGTGATCCTGACGGTGACCCGATCGACGTCCTCGGAGCCCGACGCGGGGGCGGTTCCGCCGCCGTCCGTCGATCGATCTCGCCCTCCCTCCGGCCGACCCGTGTCGGGTTCGTCGTCCGGTTCGGCCCCGCCGGAATCGGGGGTCGCCGATCCGGGACCGTGACTCGAGTCGGTCCCCGCTTCGGCGGGTGGGGAGTCCCGACCGGATCCCGGTTCGGCGTCGAACTCGTCGATGATCTCGTCGGGGTCGAGTCCGCCCTCCGCGCCGGACGCGCTCCCCGTCTCTAGTTCAGGTGTGGGATCGTCGCCCCCGGCGTCGGATGCGGGCGAGCGCTCCTCGAGATCGCCGCCCATCGCGTCGGCGACGGAGACGCCCTCGGAGTCCGAGGGCTCCGCCGGTTCGGCTCCGGCGGCGTCGGCACCAGGATCGTCGGGCGTGGGCTCCCGGGATTCCCCCTCGACGTCCGTCCCGTCTGCGGCCTCCTCGCTCCACTCGAGAACGTCGAGCACGCGGCCCTTGTTCGCCCGGATTCGGTCGATGAGATCCGAGAAGAGCTCCGCTTCCTCCTCGGTCAGCCCCTCGTCGTCGGCGGGCATCCCCGCGGCCGCGAGGCTGGCCTGTTTGACGAGTTTGCCCATCCGGCGCTCGTAGATCGCCTCGACGACGTCCTTGGCGGTCTCGATCTCGTCGGTGAGCCGGCCGACTTCCGGCGAGGAGAAGGGGTCGCTTGCGGCCTCGGCCGCGCGCTCGCGTTCGGCTTTGAGCTCCGAGATGTACTCGCCGACCTCCCGGTAGAACGAGGGACGCAGGTTCTGGAGGCTGTCCTTCTGGCGCTCCTTGCTCTGGACCGAGCGGAGTTCGTCGAGGTTCATCCGAGCTATACGGGTTAGGCGAACAGGTGCCGACGTTGTAAAGATACCGACCCGGAGCGTGGTCGCCGGCCCGTCGTGACGGGGACCTCCGACGTGCCGGATACGGTGAGTATATGGTGGAGCCACGGACTACCTGGAACCGATGCGACTCAGGAACGTTGCCGTGATCGCGGTCGTGGTACTCGTCGCCCTCTCGGGATGTGCCGCCTTCGGGCCGGGGGCCGACGACCCCGCAAACGACACCGGCGAGGACGAAGACCCAACGGACGCAACCGACTCGAACGAGTCCGACGGCGAGAACGACTCGACAGAGTCCGATACGGAAGCGAGTGAGGGCTCGGCGGACGACCCCGAGGAGAACGCGAGCGACCCGGGCGACGCCGACGACGCCTCGGCGAACGGGTCCGCCGGGAACGCGAGCGACGGCGAGAACTCGAGCGACTCCGACGGAGCGGGGTCGGCCGGCGCGGAGAACCAGTCCGACGGCGAGGACGAAAACGAGTCGGACGGGACGGACGAGAACTCCAGCCTCGGAGACGCCAACGAGAACGCGACCGACGAGGAGAACGCGACCACCGGGAGCGAATCCGACGAGGACGACGGGTCCGACGCCAACGACACCGAGGGCAACGCGACCGACGACGAGGAGGGGAACTCGAGCGGTCTCGAGGACCGGACGGACGACTCCGGCGAGGACGCTGGCGACGATGGAGCGGACGACTACGTCGACGACACTGCGGACGCCGAGTGGTCGCCGCCGGAGGAACCCAACCGGCCCCTCGAGCGCAAGGACGACGACGCGGACCGGATCGAGAGCATCGAGTTCGTCGATACCGTGCCAGCGGCCGACGGCGAGGGGTACTCGAACTTCAACGTCGAGGTCGTCGCCAACACCAGCATGGAGCGCGTCGACCCGCCCGAACACGGCGACGTGGTCGGGGAGCCGTACTTCTTCGTGAAGATCAACGAGGGCGCGGACAACCAGAAGATCGTCGAGCGCACCGGCGAGGTCGAGATGACCGAGAACGGCACCTTCCACATCCCCGTCCGGCCCGACGGACTGACGGAGTTCGGCGAGCGCGAGGACCTGACCGTCGAGGTCTTCCTGCTCGACGAGGACAAAGACTGGGACGACGTCTACGACGCCGGGAGCGAGACGATCCACTTCAACCCCGACGGCGCCGGGAACGGAACCGACGAAACCGACGAATAACCGACCTGCCTGGGCTTTCAAGGGACCGCTACGGTCCGCCAGGTTCTTCGAACGTCCGCGTTCCTAGACGGCGTCGGACGACTCGCCGGAGAGGGCGTTGAAGCGGGAGGCTTCGTAGTATGCCAATTAGACACATCTCCTTCGCTTCAGCCCCTCTGGCGTGGCGGACTCGTTTCGTTCGTGACTCGCGTCGAGTCGGGGAGCAGTCGCCACAACAACCCCACTCGATCGCCGCAAGCGTCGCATATTCCCCGCAGGCGGTCGAACCTCGAACCGACATGCCTTCCGAGATGACCGCCCACGTGATCGAGGAGTTCGGAGACCCGGACGTGTTCACGGAGACGACCATCGACGTTCCCGACCCCGATCCGGACGAAGTCCGCGTCGAGGTCGTCGCCTCGAGCGTCAATCCCGTCGATTACAAGATCCGGCAGGGGGCCATTCCCGATTTCGCGCCGGAACTCCCCGCGACGCTCCACTGTGACGTCTCGGGCGTCGTTAGCGAGGTCGGCGCGGACGTCACGCGCTTCGAGGAGGGCGACGAGGTGTACGGCATGCCCGGTGGCGCGGGCCGGCAGGGCTCGCTCGCCGAGTACGTCGTCGGACACGTCGGGACGTTCGCCCACGCGCCGGCGTCGATCCCGCTCGAGGACGCCGCGGCGCTGCCGGTCGTCGCGCTCACCGCCTGGGAGATGCTCACGGACAAGACGACCGTCTCCCTGGGCGAGGAGGTACTCGTCTACGGCGCGACCGGCGGCGTCGGGCACGTCGGCGTCCAGTTGGCCGACTGGTTCGGGGCCGACGTGACCGCGACGGCCTCGAGCGAGGAGAAATGCGCGCTCGCCGAAGAGCTCGGTGCCGACGCGACGGTCGACTACACCGCGACCGACGTCGCGTCGTACGTCGAGGAGTACGCGGGCGGCGACGGCTTCGACGTGGTCTTCGATCCGGTCGGCGACGACCACCTCCAGACCGCATTCGAGGCCGTGGGGCCGTTCGGAACCGTGGTAACGACCGAATCGAGTTCGACCCAGGACATCTCGGCGATGCACGAACGGTCGCTCGAACTCGGCGTCGTGCTCGTGATCCTTCCCGTGTTGCTCGGCGAGCATCAGGAACGGATCGGGGACGAACTCGCGGACATCGCCACGCTGGTCGACGACGGCGTCGTCGAACCGCACATCGACGCCCGGTTCGCCTTCGAGGACGTCGCCGACGCACATCGGCTGGGCGAATCGGGCGACTTCCAGGGCAAGCTTCTGCTCGTCAACGAATAAGAGGTCAACACAGTCTCCCTGTTTCGACTCCGTTGATTCACTGACGTTTCCCGACCCTGTCCACTGTTTCGACGCACCCCCTCGGACCTACTCCTTTTCCTTCTCGGCGCGTCCGCGAGCCATCAGGAAGATCCCGACGTACTCCGGCAGCGACTGGGGCCCCTCCTCGACCGTTCGGATCTTACCGCCCAGTTCGACCTCGCCACCTTCCTCGACATCGACCGCGATCTCGTGGCCGACGAAGGGGTCG
Source organism: Saliphagus sp. LR7 (assembly GCF_003344565.1). Taxonomy (NCBI): domain Archaea; kingdom Methanobacteriati; phylum Methanobacteriota; class Halobacteria; order Halobacteriales; family Natrialbaceae; genus Saliphagus; species Saliphagus sp. LR7. Next base: position 274,632 of record NZ_QPND01000001.1, read on the forward strand.
GGAACCGCGTCGGCGAGCGGGTCGAACGCCTCCAACTCGGCGCGGTCTAGCCGGCAAACGGCGAGCCCGCTGCCGCCGTGGAGACTGCCCGGCAGCCGAATCAGCCGGTTCGTGTCGGTCGTGACGGGCTCGTCGATCGGCGCGTTGTCGCGTTCGACGGCCTCCTCGAAAAAGCGTTCGGCGAGCTGGGAGATCGCGGTGTGGACGGTGACGTTTCCGGCCTCCAGTTCCTCGCGGTTGTTCCGGGCGGCGTTCAGGGTCGCCGTCGCCTTGCCCTCGCCGATCCCTTCGAACGCCGTGAGCCGTTCGAGCGCGTCGTCTTCGGACAGATCGAGCAGTTCCTCGATAAAGGCCATGAAGTACCCGTGAACTCGCCGGCCCCAGCCGCCGTCGATCCGCAGCGTTCGGCGCTCGGTCGGGGTCTTCCGGCCCAGTCCCGAGACGGTCTCGCGATCGACCAGGTGGTCGTACTCGAGACCGATCCCGCGGACGTAATCGACGATCTCGCGGCGGTGGTCCCGTTCCAGATCGAGGACGGCGTCGTCGCGGACGTGGACGTGATACCCCCGTCCGCCCGAGAAGACGATTTCGAGTTCCGAGAAGCCGAAATCGTCCTCGAGAAAGTCGAGCAGGCGATAGAGGGCGTCCTTGCAGGTCGCGAGCATCTCGGCGTAGCTGTCCTCGCCGAGGGTCACGCCCGGCAGGTGGTCCGCGTCGAGATCGAAGACGAGATCCGACGAGCGCCACCCCTTCTCCCCCATCGAGCCCGCGCCGGGGTCGTCGTAGCGCCCCACCGAGAAGTAGACGTGGCGGGGGCGCTTTCGCTCGAGGAAGTCCTCGATGTCGCCGAGTTCGAGCAGCGAGCGGTGCCGGACCATCGTCGTTCCCGGCCCCTCGGTCCAGGGGATGAATCCCCACTCGCGCTCGTCGGCCTCGGGCGGCGGGGTGATCTCCGTCCGGCGATAGTAGTCCCGGAACCGCCCCCGGAGATAGGCCCGGGTTCGCTCCTCCATGGCCCGTGGTCCTCGGGCGGGTCTCAAAAGGGTGCCGTTCGCCCTGGGGCTACCTGCCGAGCAGATCCGAGAGCCGGTCGCGGATCCCCCCGCCCTCGCCCAGCGTGAGGTAGTAGGCGTCGCCGCCGTCCTCGTAGTAGTTGTCGATCCGGCGTTCGATCTCGAAGCCCACCGACTCGTAGAACTCGAGGGCCCCCCCGTTGGTCGTCCGGGCGTGACAGCTCACGGACTGGTTGTCCTCGACGACCCGGGCGATCAGGCGCTTGCCGATCCCGTCGCCGCGGTAGTCGGGATCGACCGCCAGAAAGAGAACGTAGCCGTCGCGGCGAACGGTGGCGAAGCCGACGATCGCGTCGTCGGCGAGATAGCAGTAGACCGTCGAGCGTCGGTAGGCATCGGTGAAAAAGCCCCGGCGCTGCTTGAGCACGCCCTCCTCGCGGCGGATGCGCTCTTTGAGCTCCCAGGCGTCCTCGAGATGGTCGTCGTCGCCGGGGGAGACGACACACGTGTCGAGATTGACGCTCACTGCCCTCCCGTAGCACTGACGCGAATATAATTCCACCGGCAGCGGGCCCCGACCGACGGACATACGGCCGCGGACGACCAAGTCCGACCGGATGACGACCGAGCCCCGCTTCGAACTCCGGGATCACACTGCCGATATCGGCGTGTGGGCGAGCGCCGATGACCTCGCGGGGCTGTTCGCCGCCGTCGCCGACGGGCTCGCCGCCGCGAGCTGTGAGACCCCCGAGCGGTCGGGCGGCGAACGTTTCTCGCTTGCCGTCACTGCGGAGTCCCTCGAAGCGCTGCTCTTCGAGTACCTGGACGAACTGATCTACCTCCGGGACGTCCGCCTCGAGCTCCCGGTCGAAAACGAGATCGTCGAACTCGTGGCTCCGGGGTGTGAGGAGACGGAAGGTGCGGGCGAGCACACGGACGAGGAGTTCCGTCTCGAGGCGACCGCCCGCGGACTCCCCCTCGACGCGATCGACGCCCGGGAGATAAAGGCCGTCACCTACTCCGAGATGCGGATCGAGCGCGTCGAGGACGGGTGGGAGGGGTACGTCGTCTTCGACGTCTGATGGGGTCGGTCGTCGTCCGTTACCGGCGATCACCGGTATATCGCTACCACCGACCCCATGAGCCCGGATCGAAAGCCGTGGAGACACACCTTTCAGCCTTCGCGTTCGACTGTCGGCTATGACCGCGCCCACGTTCGACGCCGGCGACGTCACATTGGAGCAGGTCCGGGAGTTCGTCTGGGAGATCCCCGAGGAGGGAGAGATGGGCGCACCCGCCCGCGTGCTCGCGAGCGAGGCTCTCCTAGAAGAGATCTCCGGGGACAAGACCCTCCAGCAGCTCCGGAACGCGACCCACCTCCCGGGGATCACGAACCACGCGATCTGTATGCCCGACGGCCACCAGGGCTACGGCTTTCCCGTCGGCGGCGTCGGCGCGATGGACGCCGAAAACGGCTGTATTTCGCCGGGAGCTGTCGGATATGATATAAATTGTGGCGTCCGAATGATGCGGACGAATCTGACGTACGATGACGTGAAGGGAAACGAGGAGGAGCTCGTCGATTCGATGTTTACCAATATTCCGTCAGGTCTCGGCGGCGGCGGCGTCGTCGAGAGCGGCATCGACACCGTCGAGGCGGTCCTCGATCGGGGAGTCGAGTGGGCTCTAGAGGAGGGGTACGCCGTTCCCGACGACCTCGCCCACTGCGAGGACGAGGGGGTTCGAGAGGGCGCCGATCCCTCGAAAGTGAGCCAGAAGGCCAAGGATCGGGGGAAAAACCAGCTCGGCTCGCTGGGGTCGGGCAACCACTTCCTCGAGGTCCAGCGGGTCACCGACGTCTTCGACGGCCAGGTCGGCGAGGCCTACGGGCTAAGCGAGGATCAGATCGTCGTCCTCGTCCACTGTGGCTCGCGGGGACTGGGCCACCAGACCTGCAACGACTACCTCCGGAAGATCGAGAAGCAGCATCGGGGACTTCTGGAGCGCTTGCCCGACAAGGAACTCGCGGCGGCGCCAGCGGGCTCACAGCTCGCCGCGGACTACTACGGCGCGATGAACGCGGCGATCAACTTCGCGTGGGTCAACCGCCAGCTCGTGATGCACCGCACACGCCAGGTGTTCGAACGGGTCTTCGACCGCCCGTGGGAAGAGATGGAGATGGACCTGCTGTACGACGTCGCCCACAACATCGCGAAAAAGGAAACCCACACAGTGGAGGGCGACGAACGCGAACTGTACGTCCACCGGAAGGGCGCGACGCGGGCGTTCCCGGCGGGCCACCCCGAGGTGCCCGCCGCCTACCGCGAGGTCGGCCAGCCGGTGATCATTCCCGGGAGCATGGGCGCGGGCAGCTACGTCCTCCGCGGGGGCGAGCACTCGATGGATCTCACCTTCGGTTCGACCGCACACGGCGCCGGCCGGCTGATGAGCCGGACCCAGGCGAAAAACGACTACTGGGGTGGGGACGTCCAGGACGACTTGCGCGACCAGCAGGTGTACGTCAAGGCCCAGTCGGGGGCGACGATCGCGGAGGAGGCCCCCGGAGTCTACAAGGACGTCGACGAGGTCGTCCGGGTCTCGGACGCGCTGGGCATCGGCGACAAGGTCGCACGGACGTTCCCGGTCTGTAACGTCAAGGGGTGAGTCACTTCAGCCGGAACTGGCTGTCATCGCTCCCGCCGGCCTCGTCCTCCCGGTCCCCGTCGTAGGCCCGCCGGGCGGTGATCGTGACCGACGCCTCGGGGTCGTCCTCGTCGGCCCAGGGGCTGTCGTACGCCGAGAGTTCGAGATCAGTGACCTCCCAGCCCTCGCTTTCGAGAAGCGCGACGAGCCGCTTCTGGTCCGCGAGCATGTCCTCGTCCATACCGCCGGTTCGGGCCTCGCAGGGGTATCTCTTGTGCCGGTCAACGCTCCTCGGTGCCGGTCGCGACCGCGTGCTCGACGAGAACCCGGTGGGCCCGCCGGAGGCGTTCGGACAGTGCCTGGCGGGAAACGCCGAGTTCGTCTGAGAGCGCTGCCATGTCGGCGTCGCGGGGGATCTCGTAGTAGCCACCGCCGAACGCCGCCACGAGCGTCTCGTGTTGGGCGTCGGTGAGCCCGTCGCGGCCGTGGCGGTCGTCCTCAAGCCCGTGGATCCCACGGATCTCGACCGCGAGCCCCTCCTCGGTCGCGAACTCGTAGGTCCGCGAGACCGCTTCGCGTTCCGAAAAGAGGACCCGGAGCCGCCAGCGCGAGCTGTCGCCGGTCGCGTCCAGAAGGGTCGCTCCCTCCTCGGCAAGTGCGTAGCAGACGAGAGCGACGTCCTCGACCCAGCCCATCCGGTAGAGGCGTTCGTCGCCGAGGTCGGTCAGAGACTCGACCGCCTCGACGCTGGGATCGGCCGCGAGGCGGTCGTCGAGCCCCGAGAGGGCGTCGGCGTCGGGGGCGGAAAACCAGACGTAGGGCATCACGCGATCGGGATCGTAGGCGGCGACGCGCTCGATCTCGACGTCGACGGGGAGGTCGGCGAGGGCCGCCCCGAGCGGGAACTCCGCGGCGGGCACGGAGAACTCGGCGATCGTGCTCATGGAGATCCCTGGCGGGCCAGCGCCAAGAGCGGTCCGTGCGCAGACACAGGGTGTAACCAAAACCAGTTACGATATCGGCGAACCGACCGCGCGCTTATGCGGGTGGAAAGCGAAGGGCGGCCAAGCGATGCTCACCGACGAGTTCGATCGGGACGTCACCGGGATCCGCGTCTCGCTCACCGATCGGTGTAACTTCGACTGCGTCTACTGTCACAACGAGGGGCTGGGCGACACCCGCGGTCCGATGGATCCCCGGGAGAACGAGATGGGGACCGACGACGTCGTCCGCGTCTGTAAAACGGCCGCCGAGTTCGGGGTCGACAGCGTGAAGTTCACCGGCGGCGAGCCGATGCTCCGGGAGGATCTCGAGGAGATCATCGAGCGAGTTCCCGACTCGATGGAAACCTCGCTGACGACCAACGGGACCTTCCTCCCCGGTCGGGCCGAGGGCTTGGTCGAGGCCGGCCTCGAACGGGTCAATATCTCCCAGGACGCGATCGATCGGGAGGCGTTCGCCGAGATCACGAAATCCGGAGGATTCGACCGGGTGATCGAGGGCGTCGACGCCGCCCTCGACGCCGGGCTCGACCCGGTGAAACTGAACATGGTCGTCTTCGAGGCGACGGCGGGCTACGTCCCCGAGATGGTCGATCACGTCGCCGAAAACGACGGACTCAGACTCCAGCTCATCGAGTACATGCCCGAACTGACGGGCAACCCCGAGTGGGCGATCGACATCGGGCGAGTCCACGACTGGCTCGCAGAGCGGGCCGTCGAGATCGAACGCCGGGAGATGCACGACCGCAAGCGCTACTGGATCGAAAGCGAGGACGGCGACGGCAGGGGGATGGTCGAGATCGTCGACCCCGTCGGCAACCCCACGTTCTGTGCGAACTGCCACCGGGTCCGGGTCACCCACGAGGGCTACCTGAAGGGCTGTCTCAACCGCAACGACGACCTGAAGCCGATGGGCGAGATGACCAGGGGAGAGATCCGCGAGGCGTTCCGCGAGGTCGTCGCCGACCGGGTGCCCTACTACGGCGAGTACCTCGTCGAGACCGACGAGGGCGGGTGGGAGATAAACGAGAAGTACCTCGAGACGGCCGACGCCTGAACCGGTGGAGCTACCGGTGGCTCCTGTGGGCCGACCGCGAGCGCCCGCTCGGCCGCGAGCGGCGGGCGCCCAGCCCGACCGTCACGAGCGCGGCCGCGAGCAAGAGGAGCACGAGCGCGGCGGCGGGCTGGCCGCCGCCGGCCACGAGGTACAGCGCGTAGCCGGCGCTGACGGTGACGACCCCGATCAGGACGCTCGAGGCGACGTGGACGGCCTCGAGGCGGGTCGTGTCGGCCTCCCGACCGAGTTGCTCGCCCAGGTCGATCGCACACTGGCCTAAGTCCCAGGCGACGACGCAGGCGACGGTGCCGACGAGGGTGGCCTCGACGGACTCGCCGACGAACCCGCCCGCGAGGACGCCGACGAATAGGAGGAGTCCGGCGACGTCTACCGCGGGCCGCCGGCCGTAGAGCAGGCCGAGCGCGAGCAGTGAGGCGCCGACGAGGGCGAGGCCGAAGGCAGGGAGCGAGCCGTAGGCGGCCGCGGCCGCCGCGAGGACCGCGCTCCCGGCGGCGACCCCGCCGTCGATCGTCGTCGGGCGCCGGGTCGCCTCCCGTCCCGCGGCGTCGGGGTCGGCGGCGTCGATCTCCTCGAGGTCCTCGTCGTCGGTATCGGCCGCTTCCTCCCCGCTCATCGAACCCCACCTCCCGTCGCTCCGACGCGGGCGAACGCCTCGTCGATCGATTCGTCCCCTCGCCAGTCGACGACGGGGACGCCCTCGCGCTGGAGGTCGAACCGGCGGAGCCGGCGGGCGACGCTCGCGAGGCGCTGGCCGGTGGTCTCGCCGGCGGTCGGATCCGGACTGACGACGGTGACGGCGTGGCCCCGCGCCTCGAGCCAGCGGACGATGTGGGGGGCCGCGCGGTCCGAAAGCGGCGAGAGTAAGACGACCTGCGTGTCGCCCCCGAGCCGGCGGTGGATCCGCCGGATCTGGGGGATCCAGCGGCGGCTCCCGCCGGGGGGGATCGTCGAGAACTGGGGGTGGGTCGCGAGCAGTTCCTGGAACCGGGCCCGGTGAGTGTGGCCCGACCCCGGCGCGAGCCAGCACTGGCCGTCGCCCTCGCCGCGGTCGTCGACCGGGCCGATGGCGGCGAGGCCGACCGTGTCGCCGTCGGCCATGAGGGTGGCGGCGATCCGGCCCGCGGCGGCGACCGACCGGTCGACCGCGTGGGGGGCCTCGGGGCCGGGCGCGACGTAACACGACTCGCGGGCGTCGACGAGGACGAGCACCTTCGCGGCCCGCTCCTCGTGGAACTCCAGGGTCGCCAGCTCGCCGGTGCGGGCGTGGCGGTTCCAGTCGATCCGGTTCAGCGGGTCCGAGCGGCGGTACTCCCGGACGGAGTGAAACTGGGTACCGGAACCGCCTTCGTCGGTCGTCAGCCGTCCCGAGAACGTCGCGGCGGTCTGGCGCAGGGGGACGCCGGCGGCGATCGGCCGGAGGACGGGCTCACAGACCAGCGTCGTCTCCGCCCCGACCAGGAACTCGCGTTCGACCGACCGCGAGAGGTCCCGCGTGACGACGAGGACGGGGTCGAACTCGTGGGTCCCCCGACGGGCGGTGACGGTGTACTCGAAGGAGACCTCCTCGCCGGGCCGGAGCGCGGTACCCAGACGGGCCGCGCCCTCCGTGACCGCGAGCCCGGGCGGGACGCCGTCGACGATCCGGAGGTCCGGGAGGAACCGGCTGCTCTCGTTTCGCACCTCGACCTCGATCGCGATCTCGTCGCCGGGTTCGGGGCTCGTCTCGCTCGGGGTTCGCTCGACCTCGATCTCGGGGGTCGGCGCCTCGAGGGCGTCGGCGACGGCCGCGTAGCCGATGCCGACGGCGCCGGCCATCACGACCGCGGCGGACTCGGCGAAGGTGCCGATCCCGATGGCGGCCAGGGCGATCACGCCGATCCCGGTCCAGTGGCCCGTCTCCCGGCTCGCGCGCTCGACGACCCCCTCGACAACGGAGGAGTCGGTCCGGGGAGCGGTTCCCGAGCCGGTCGCCCCGCCGTAGGCCGGCAGCTCTCCCCGGTCGTCGGTCCCGCCGTAGCCGACGGCCGCGACCGCGGCGGCGGTCCGGCGGACGCCCTCCCGAAAGCGGGTCTCGGAGGCGAGCCGGCCCGTCAACCGCTCGCGTAGCGACCGTTTCGGCGGGTCGAGTTCCGGAGCCAGGAAGGCGGCGGCGTGGGGGTCGTCGGTCCAGGTCCCCTCCTCGACGCGCTCGCGGGCCTCCACCTCCGAGAGGCCCCGAAAGCGGGTCAGGACCGCGACCGCGGCGTCGGAGAGCCCCTCCCGGATCCGGGTGCTCGGGGAGAGCCGGCGCTCGTACTCCGACCGAAACTCGGTGACGGTCGCCGAGAGGTCGGTTCCGGGGATCGGGACCGGCGCGCGGCGTTCGGGGTCGGGCGTCTCCCCGCGGTCGCGGGCGCCCCGACGGCGGGCGAGGACGTTCAGTGCGACCAGCAAAGAGATGACCGCGATCGGGAAGGCGAGCCAGCGGCCGACGTCGAAGACGATGACCCCACCCAGAATCGCCACGGCGGCGACGAACGCCGCGACCCCCATGGCGAGGGTGACCGATCGAAGCCTCATTCGTCCTCACCGCCGTCGGTGCCGTACTCGGCCTCGATCCGCCGGAGAGTTTCGACCGCGCGCCGTTCCTCGACGTCGGTCGTCTCGCGGTGGCCGTACCGGACGTCCTCGAACAGCCGGGTGAGGTCGGAGACGTCCTCGCGTGCGATGCCCGCCTCGACCGCGCTGTCGGCGAACTCGCCGGGGGTGAAGCTCTCGGGACGGTCGACCTCGAGCAGCCGGGTCATGTCCCGCCAGGCCCGATAGACCTCGTTGTCGACGTCCTCGCCGTCGCCGGCCTCGATCCGTTCTGCCGCCCGGCCGGCGGCTCCGGCGACGGCGGCGGCCTCCTCCTCGCCGTCGCCCGCCTCGACCGTCCCCGCGGAGTCGGGCGGGCCGGTGTCGCGCCTGCTCAGCGCGAGCGCGCCGACGAAGACCGCGAGGACGGCGCCGACGGCGAGCAGGACCGAACTGATCGGGCTCGTGTCGACGGTCGCGTCGCCGTCGCCCGAGCCGGGGTCGCCGACGGACTCGTTTTCCTGTGGGAGTGGTTGTGCCGGCGACTGGTTCCCGCCGCCTCCGAGATCGAGCATCGAGAGGCCGTAGATGAGCGCGATCAGGACGAGGACGACCGCCACCAGCGTCGCGATGATCTTGACGGCCTCCCGCCGGTGGTTGATCAGGTACCACGCGAGGGCGACCGCGACGAGGACGACGGCCAACAGGAGGAGGTACTCGAGAAACGGAGGGACGTCGACGGCCGACACCGGCCCCTCGGTTGCCTCGGGCACCGGCGTCCCGCTTCCCGTCCCCTCGCCGCCGGTGCCGCCGTCGCCGCCGGGCTCGACCGGGTCGTCGATCGTCGCCGCCGCGAACGCGATCGCGACGACGCCGACGACGGCGCCGGCCAGCCTGACGAGGAGGGTTCGTCGGGACACTTGTTGGGGGAGCTATCGGTTCGGGGTACATAAATCACGCCGGTCCGGACCGATCGGTCAGTTTGGTCGGCGCGGCGACCGGGAGCCGGCGTTTCGTTGGGCTTAAGTACCCGACAGGGGTAGGTTCGTCCGCACTACGATGTAGGGGTACGGTGCCCCGAGTCCGGAAGGGCGACGATAGCGGAGACCGGTGTCGTGGTAGCCAAGCGGCCCAAGGCGCATGGTTGCTAACCATGTGGCGTCAAGCCTCCGGGGTTCAAATCCCCGCCACGACGTCGACTGCGGCGGGCCGGCGAGGAGCCACCGTCGCACGCGAGAGACACCAGACGAGACACTCACAACATGAGCGAGACACAAGACACGGAGGACGAGGACGACATTCGATACTTCGTCCGGATCGGCCAGACCGACCTGGACGGGACGAAGTCCGTCGAGCGGTCGCTCTCGGAGATGAACGGGGTCGGCCGACGCACCGCCCGGATCATCGCCGACGAGGCGAACATCGACCGGACGGCAACGTTCGGCGCCTTGGAGGACGACGAGATCGAGAGCATCGTCGAGTTGGTCGAGAACTACGCCGCGGAGGTCCCCGAGTGGCTGGCCAACCGCCGCCACGACTTCTTCTCGGGCGAGACGAGCCACGAGGTCGGCAACGACCTCCAGCTCGCCCGACAACACGACATCAACCGGATGCAGATGATCGACTCCTACAAGGGCATCCGCCACCAGCGCGGCCAGAAGGTCCGCGGCCAGCGGACCAAATCGACGGGCCGCACCGAGGGAACCATCGGCGTCAACGTCGAGGAGATCCGCGAGGAACAGGCCGAGGAAGCCGCCGAGGAGGAAGACGACGAGGGAGGTGAGCTCTGATGCCGATCGGAACGAAGACCAAACAGTACGAGACGCCCAACCACCCCTATCAGGGCGAACGCATCTCGAGCGAACACTCCCTGATCGACCGCTACGGCCTCGCCAACAAGGAGGAGCTCTGGCGCGCACAGTCCGAGCTTCGCTCCTACCGCCGGGAGGCCCGTGACCTGCTCGCCCAGCCCCAGGACGACGAGACCGTCGAGCGCCGACGCGAGGAGTTCCTCGGTCGGCTCGCCCGGCTGGGGATCCTGAGCGAGGCCGACGAACTCGGCGACATCCTCGGCCTCGAGGTCGAGGACGTCCTCGAACGGCGGCTCCAGACCGTCGCCTACCGGAAGGGGCTGGCGAACACGCCCCAGCAGGCCCGACAGTTCATCGTCCACGGCCACGTCGTCGTCGGCGACCGGCGCCACCAGGTGCCCTCCTACCTCGTCGACGTCGACGAGGAGGACGCGGTCGCCTTCGACGAGACGAGCCCGCTGGCCGACGAACTCCACCCCGAACGCGCGGAGGACCAAGAATCATGAGCCAGGACGACGACAAGTGGGGGATCGCCCACGTACACGCATCGTTCAACAACACCATCATGACCGTCACCGACCTCACGGGCGCCGAGACCATCGTGAAGTCCTCGGGCGGGACGGCGGTCAAACAGAACCGCGACGAGGCCTCGCCGTACGCCGCGATGCAGATGGCCGAGTCGGTCGCCGACGAGATCAAGGCCGCGGGCATCACCGGGCTCCACGTCCGGGTTCGCGGCCCCGGCGGCAACCTCCAGAAATCGCCCGGCCCCGGCGCGCAGGCGACGATCCGCGCGCTCGCGCGCTCGGGCATCGAGATCGGTCGCATCGAGGACGTGACCCCGGTCCCACACGACGGATCGCGCGCACCCAAGGGCAAGGGCGGATACTGATCATGCCAGGGGAGTACGACGTCGAGTTCGTCGAACGCGGCGACCGGGAGGCCCGCTTTCTGGTGCGGGGAGCGACGCCCGCGTTCGCCAACGGAATCCGCCGGGCGATGGTCGCCGACGTGCCGACGATGGCGATCGACGAGGTCCGCTTCATCGAGAACTCCTCGGTGATGTTCGACGAACAGCTCGCGCTCCGGCTCGGGCTCGTCCCGCTGACGACCCCACCGGAAGGCGAGTTCGTCGAGGACGACGTCGTGACGCTCTCGCTCGACGTCTCCGGGCCCGCGACCGCCTACTCCCGGGACCTCGTCTCGGGCGACGCCCTCGTTACACCCGCCGAGGAGAACGTCCCGATCATCGAGCTGAAGGAGGGCCAACGCCTCGAAGTCGAGGCCGACGCCCGGATCGAACGGGGCCAGACCCACGCCAAACACCAGGGCGGCGTGGCCGTCGGCTACCGACACCTCCAGCGTGTCGAGGTCGTCGGCGACCTAGAGGAGTTCGAAGACGAGGAGAGCCGGATCGTCCGCGGAGTGATCGAGGACGAGGGCGAACTCCTCAACGCCGAGGAGTTCGACAACGACCTCGCAAAACGGTATCCCGGCAAGGAAGTGCGCGTCGAGGACGTCCCCGACGCGTTCGTCTTCCACGTCGAGACCGACGGCTCGTTTACCGTCGAGGAACTCGTGACGCGGGCGGCCGACTCGATCGAGGCCCGCGCCGACGAACTCGAGGAAGCAGTTCAGCTGTAAACAGCGATGTATCGACACCCCCACACCCCGACTCCGAGGCCTGTGCCGGCCGCCAGCGCGGCGTGTCGGACCGAAAGGGGTTTTACGGGGCGAACGATAGGAAGTGATGCGGGCAGGGATAGCCAAGTCAGGCCAACGGCGCAGCGTTCAGGGCGCTGTCTCGTAGGAGTCCGCAGGTTCAAATCCTGCTCCCTGCATCACTTTTCAGCGACCTACAACCAATGAGTAGCAAGACCAATCCGAGACTGACAGACCTCATCGCCGAGTTGAAGTCGACGTCCAGAGAGGCGGACGCCGACGTCTGGCGAGACGTCGCGGACCGTCTCGAGAAACCCCGGGGGAGCCACGCGGAGGTCAACCTGGGGCGCATCGAGCGGTACGCGCGCGAAGAAGAGACCGTCGTCGTCCCCGGCAAGGTGCTCGGGGCCGGCGCCCTACAGAAGAGCGTCACCGTCGCGGCCGTCGACTTCTCGTCGTCGGCGGCGACGAAGATCGACCAGGTCGGAGAGACCCTTCCCCTCGAGGAACTCATCGAGGACAATCCCGAGGGAAGCGACGTGCGGGTGATCGCATGAGCGTCGCCGAGTTCGAGGCCGACCTCGTCGTCGACGCCCGAGACTGCATCATGGGCCGTGTCGCGAGCCAGGTCGCAGAGCGCGCCCTGGAGGGCGAGCGCATCGCCGTCGTCAACGCCGAGGACGCCGTGATCACCGGCGACAGCGAGGACGTCTTCGACACCTACCGGACCCGGCTCCAGCTCGGGTCCGACCGAGGACCCGCCTACCCCAAACGCCCCGATACGATCCTGAAGCGGTCGATCCGGGGAATGGTCCCCTACAAGAAGCCACGGGGGCGCGAGGCGTTCGAGAACGTCCGGGTGTACGTCGGCGATCCGTACGAGGACGACGACGCGGAGATCCTGGAGGGAACGTCGCTGGATCGACTGTCGAACATCCGCTTCGTCCACCTCCACGAAGTCAGCGAGCAGCTGGGTGCTAACGTCACATGGTAACCAACACGAGCGGCAAGAAGAAGACGGCAGTCGCCCGCGCCACCGTCCGGGAGGGCGAGGGGCGGGTGCGGATCAACAGCCAGCCCGTCGAGCTGGTCGAACCCGAGATCTCGCGGCTGAAGATGTTAGAGCCGTTCCGGATCCTCGGCGACGACCTTCGCGGGGAGATGGACATCGAGGTCAGCGTCGAGGGCGGCGGCGTCAGCGGCCAGGCCGACGCCGTGCGGACGGCGATCGCCCGGGGCGTCGTCGAGTACACCAACGACGCCGAGCTCCGGGACGCGTTCATGGAGTTCGATCGGTCGCTGCTGGTCAACGACGTCCGCCAGTCCGAACCCAAGAAGTGGGGCGGCCCCGGCGCACGGGCACGCTACCAGAAGTCCTACCGGTGATCTCCCCATGATGGTACCGGTCCGGTGTTTCACCTGTGGCAGCGTCGTGGGCGAACACTGGGAGGAGTTCGAGGAGCGAGCCAAGGAGGGCGACGAGGATCCCGAAGCGGTCCTCGACGAGCTGGGCGTCGACCGCTACTGCTGTCGGCGGATGCTCGTCAGCCACACCGACCTCGTCGACGTCGTCTCACCCTACCAATAATGCAGGGCCAACAGTACAACCGCTACGAGAAGGCACGCATCCTCGGCGCACGCGCGCTGCAGGTCTCCTACGGCGCGCCGGTGTTGATCGACACCGATCAGTCGGAACCGATCCTGATCGCCGCCGAGGAGTACGACGCCGGCGCCCTGCCCTTTACGGTCAAGCGGGGGAAGGATCGACGATGACGCTCGTCACGGACGTCTCGCTGCGGAAGATCCTCGACTCGAGGGGGAATCCGACGGTCGAGGCCGACGTCCACACGGAGCGTGGCGGCTTCGGCCGCGCGGCGGCGCCCTCGGGCGCTTCGACGGGCGAGTACGAGGCCGTCGAACGCCCGCCCGGCGAGGCGATCGCCGCGGCCAGAGAACACGCCGTTCCCCGGCTCGTGGGCAACGCCTACGCGGGCGACCAGCGGGAGATAGACGCGATCCTGCGGGGTGCCGACGGCACCGACGACTTCTCGGAGATCGGCGCAAACAGCGCGGTCGCCATCTCGATGGCCGCCGCGAAGGCCGCTTCCGACGTGCTCGGCGCGCCGCTCTTTCAGCACCTCGGGGGGACCTTCCGCGGGGAGAACTTTCCGATCCCCCTGGGGAACGTCGTCGGCGGCGGCGAACACGCCGCCGACGCGACCGACATCCAGGAGTTCCTGTCGGCGCCCGTCGGGGCGCCGAGCGTCTCCGAGGCCGTCTTCGCCAACGCCGCGGTCCACGCGGCGGTCGCGGACCTGCTCGAGGAACGCGGCCATCCCTCGGGGAAAGGCGACGAGGGCGCGTGGGCGCCCTCGATCGACGACGAGACGACCTTCGAGGTCGTCGCCGAGGCGGTCGAACTCGTCTCCGACGACGTCGGCTTCGAGATCGGGTTCGGACTCGACGTCGCGGCCGCCGAGATGTACGACGCCGACTCCGAAACCTACGAGTACGAGTCGGAGGGAATCAGCCGCGACACCGACGAACAGATCGAGTACATCGCGGACCTCGTCCGCGAGTACGACCTCGTCTACGTCGAGGATCCCTTGGACGAGAACGACTACGACGCGTTCGCGGAGCTGACGGAGGAAGTCGGCGACCGGACGCTCGTCTGTGGCGACGACCTGTTCGTCACGAACACCGAGCGCCTCACCGAAGGAATCGATCGCGGGGCGGCAAACAGCATCCTGGTCAAACCGAACCAGATCGGGACGCTAACCGAGGCCTTCGACGCGATCGAGCTGGCGACCGAGAACGGCTACGACGCGGTCGTCTCCCACCGCTCGGGAGAAACTGAGGACACGACGATCGCCCACCTCGCCGTGGCGACCGACGCTCCGTTCATCAAGACGGGCGCGGTCGGCGGCGAGCGAACCGCCAAGCTGAACGAACTCATCCGGATCGCAGACGACGCAACATGACTGAGAACGAAACCCAAGAGGAGGGGCTCGACGCCGCCGAGGAGGAGATCGACGAGGAGCCGGACGCGGGGATGGGCCCCGGGTCCGACCAGGACGACGGCGACGTCGAGTCCACGGACGGAGAGGAATCGAACGAGGTCGACGAGGCCGCGAGCGACGAGCCGGCCGGCCCCACGCTCGACGACGACGTGATGAGCGACGAGGAGGCCGACCTGCTGATCCCCGTCGAGGACTACCTCGGCGCGGGGGTCCACATCGGGACCCAACAGAAGACCGAGGACATGGACCGGTTCATCCACCGCGTCCGGACCGACGGGCTCTATGTGCTCGACGTCTCGAAGACCGACCAGCGGATCCGCACGGCCGCGGACTTCCTCTCGAACTACGCGCCCGAACAGATCCTGATCACCTCGAGCCGCCAGTACGGCCGCTTCCCCGCCGAGAAGTTCGCCGAGGCCGTCGGCGCCCGCGCGCGCACCGGCCGATTCATCCCCGGGACGCTGACGAACCCGAAGTACGACGGCTACATCGAACCCGACGTCGTCGTCGTCACCGACCCGATCGGCGACGCCCAGGCGGTCAAGGAGGCCATCACCGTCGGCATCCCCGTCATCGCGATGTGTGACTCGAACAACGGGGTCAGCAACGTCGATCTGGTCGTCCCGACGAACAACAAGGGTCGCAAGGCCCTCTCGGTCGTCTACTGGCTGCTCGCCAACGAGACCCTCGATCGCCGCGGCGCCGAACCCGCCTACGCGCTCGAGGACTTCGAGAGCATGCCCTGATTCGGTTTCGAGATATCCACGTTCTCCGGACGCTTCTCCGTCGGCCAGCGACGGCGACCGGGCTCACTCCGCCGACCGATAGTCGAGCACCGCGGCGGCGTGCTCGCGGATGTCCTCGCTGGGATCGTCCTCGGCGACGGCCGCGAGCCGGTCGTCGATCCCCTCGCCGTCGAGCGCCGCGAGCGTCCAGACCGCGTTCCCCCGGACGCTTTTCAGGTCGTGGTCGAGCAGGGCGAGGACGGAGTCGGCCATCGGCTCGACGGCCTCCGGGCGCTCCTCGGCGACGTACGCACAGAGCCCGACGGCGGCGTTCGCGGCCACGTCCTCGTCGGACTCGAGCATCTTCCGGATGGCGTCCCCGCGGGAGGCTGTGGCGTCGGCGACCGATTCGGGGTGTTCCTCGGCGAGGATCGCGAGCAGAAAGGCGGCGTTGGCACGGACGGTCACGTCGGCGTCGCTTTCGAGGATCGCCGCGATCGGTTCGATCCCGCCCTCGAAGGCGTTCGGACGCGCCTCGGCGACGGTCGCGAGGATCGCGAGGACGTCGGTCCGGATCTCGGGATGGTCGCCTCGACCGGCGACGGCGACGAGGACGCCGGCGTCGTCGGCGATGGCCCCGGGATCGGCCTCGGCGACGCGTCCGAGCAGGGAGACGGCCCGCAACCGGCGCTTGCCGTGGGCACGCATCGTCGCCGGCGAGTCGTGTTCCACGACCGTGCCCTCGGCGAGCCACGCCTCGGGCGTCTCGCCTTCGAGACCCTCGCGGACCTCGAGAAACTCCACGACTTCGGGGACGGCGGGCGCGACGGCCTCCGGCTCGTCCTCGCTCATCCCGTGGAGGGCCTCGAGGGCGTGGCAGGCGTTGGTCCGGTCGTCCAGAGCCTCGACCAGGTCGGGGACGAGGTGGTCCAGCCCCTCCCAGTCCTCGCGGCCCTCGACCAGCGACCGGATCGCCTCGCGGCGGCTCTCGGGGTCGTCGCTGGCCAGGCCCTCGCGGATCGCGTCGACGGATGGCTCCTCGGTCATAGCGAGTCGATCGTGGCGGGCGACAAAAGAGCCGGCGGTGTCCGTCACCAGGTGAGCATCCTTAATACCTGCCGGGAGCACGAGGAGGTATGCACACGCGCGACCTCTCCGATCACGCCACCTACGAGGCGGGACGAGGGATCGAGGAAGTCGCCCGGAAACTCGGCCGCGATCCGGGGGAGTTCGTCACCCTCTCCTCGAACGAGAACCCCCACGGTCCGTCGCCGGCCGCCGTCGAGGCGATCCGCGAGACCGCCGGCGAGGTCAACGACTACCCCAAGGCCGCCCACGCCGACCTCCGGGAAGCGATCGGCGATCGCCGGGGCGTCGATCCCCGACAGGTGTGGCTCGCAAACGGCGGTGACGGCGCGATCGACTACCTCTCGCGGGCCTTCCTCGAGCCGGGCGACGGCGTGCTGGTTCCCGATCCCGGATTCGCCTACTACGGGATGAGTTCCCGCTTTCACCACGGCGACGTCCGGGAGTACGCGCTCTCGAAGGGAGAGCGCTTCGCCCAGGACGCCGAGACGGTCCTCGGAACCTACGACGGCGAGCGGATCGTCTACCTCACGAGCCCCCACAACCCCTCGGGCTCGACGATCCCCCTCCCAGAAGTCGAGACGATCGCCGAGCGAACCGGCGAGGAAACCCTGATCGTCGTCGACGAGGCCTACGGCGAGTTCGCCGATCGCGAGAGCGCGCTGGCGCTGATCGAGGACGGCCGCGAGGACGTCGCCGTCCTCCGGACGTTCTCGAAGGCCTACGGGCTCGCGGGCCTCCGGCTGGGCTACGCGCTCGTTCCCGGCACCTGGGCCGACGCCTACGCCCGGGTCAACACTCCCTTCGCCGCGAGCGAGATCGCCTGCCGGGCCGGCCTCGCGGCACTCGACGATATGGAACACGTCGCCCGCTCGGTGGAGTCGGCCGCCGCGGCCCGGGCGGCGTTCGAGGAACGCGTCGAGGCACCCGTCTGGGAGAGCGAGGGCAACTTCGTCCTGATCGAGGTCGGTGACGCGACCGCAGTAACGGAAACGCTCCAGAAGCGGGGCGTCATCGTCCGGGACTGCTCCAGCTTCGGACTCCCCGAGTGCATCCGGATCACCTGTGGCACGGACGAGGAGACCGACCGGGCGATCGAGGAACTGAACGCGGTGTTGGCCGAGCGATCCGCGGAGGCCGAACGATGAGACTCGCCGTCACCGGCACCCCCGGAACGGGAAAGACGACGGCGACGGACCTCCTGGAACGCGAGTACGGGATCGACGTCGTCCACTGCAACGAACTGATCGAAAACGAGGGGATCTCGACGGGCGTCGATACCGACCGCGACAGCGCGATCGTCGATCTCGACGCCCTCGAAAGCCGACTCGCCGACCGCGAGGACTGCGTCCTCGACTCCCACCTCGCCCACCACCTTCCGGCGGATCGGGTCGCCGTCCTGCGATGCGATCCCGAGGATCTCGAGGACCGGCTACTCGAGCGCGGCGAGCCCGAGGCCAAGGCCCGGGAGAACGCGGAGAGCGAGGCCCTGGACGTGATCCTCGCCGAAGCGGTCGATCGCCACGGTCGGGAGGCGGTGTACGAGATCGACACCACGGATCGAGAGCCCGGCGCGGTCGCCGACGAGATCCATGCGGTCCGGCAGGGGACCCGGGATCCGAGCGCGGGAACGGTCGACTTCGTGGGGTATCTGGCGTGACCCTCGACCAACTGCGGCCGTACGTCGCGGGAGTCATCGACCCGTTCGTCGAGGGGTTCGACCGGGCCGGCTTCACGCCCAACGGGGTGAGCATGCTCGCGTTCGCGGTGGCGGTCGCGGCCGCCATCGCCTTCGCCCTCGGGGGTGTCTCGGGACGGGGCTGGTACGCCGTCGGCGCCCTCCTCGTCCTCCTCAACGGCTGGCTCGACGTGATCGACGGCGCGCTCGCCCGCCGTCAGCGGGTCGCCTCCGCCGGCGGCGACCTGCTGGATCACGTCCTCGATCGCTACGCCGACATCGTCATTATCGCCGGGCTCGCGGCCGGAATCGGCTCGTTCCTGCTCGGCTTCCTCGCGGTGACCGGCGTCGTGATGACCTCCTACCTGGGCACGCAGGCCCAGGCGGTCGGGCTCGAGCGGGTCTACGGCGGGCTCGTCGGGCGGGCCGACCGGCTCGCGATCATCGCCGTCGTCGGCGTGCTTGCCTACCCGCTTGGCGGCGCGGTCGCGGGGCTGACGATCGTGGGCTGGCTGCTCGTCTTCCTCGCGGTCATCGGCCACCTGACTGCCGTCCAGCGGTTTCTCTACGCCTGGCGGGCCCTCTAGAAGCCATCCGCCGACCGATACGGCGGAGCAGTTAGGACGGCTGGTCGTCCGGATCGACCACCCCGACCGCACGAACCGGCGCGCCGTCGCCGCCGATCGGGAGCGGGTGGGCGCGCAGTTCGAACCGCTCGGGCACCCGATCGAGGCCGGTCAGGTTCTCGAAGATCAGCCGGTCGTCCCCCAGCAGGGCGTGGTGTGCCGGGACCCCGTCGGGTTCGGCCTCCTGGGCGTTCGGCGACGGCGTCGGGTCCGGGTTCAACGTGTCCGTGCCGACGGCGTACCCCTTCCGGACACACCGCCGGGCGGTCTCGGGGCTCAGATACGGATGGTCGAGATACCGATCGGTCCCCCAGTGGTCGTCCTAGCCGGTGTGGAAGACGACACAGTCGACGTCGCTCTCGGGTACCCGGCCGGGCGGGATCGGGTCGCGAGCCGAGAGGTCGAGGCAGTCGACCCGGACCGTCTCGAGGACGAACCGCTCTATCGGGAACTCCTCGAGGGCCCTCCCGTCGCGTTGGGTGTGTGCGGGGGCGTCGACGTGGGTCCCAGTGTGGCTGCCACAGCCGAGTTCGCGCACCCGGTAGCCGTCGATCGCGAACTCCCGCGTCGCGGCGAGGCTGACGTCGGGATCGCCCGGAAACGTTTGCATCGAGGGTTCGATTGGGTGTGACAGGTCGTACACGATCGGTCGAACGACGGAGTCGGGGATATGGATTGTGCACGGGCCCGGAAGTCGTCGCCCGCGGGACCCTCACCGGACGCGGGTCGTCGCATCCTTTAAGCCGCGCCGGGGTATAGCATCGGCTATGGTTCAGTGCGAGATGTGTGGCGCCGAGACGTCGTCTCCCAAGACCGTCAAGATCGAGGGGGCTGAACTGGACGTCTGCTCGGACTGCACGGACTTCGGCACCGAGGTACGTACCGAGAGCGCGTCGAGTACGTCGACCAAGTACTCGACGGACTCCGGTTCCGACTCGGGGTCGGGATCCGGTTCGACGGGGGGAACCACCGCCTCGGCCGGCGGTGGCTCACCACCGGACATGTTCGACGACATGGACGAACTCGTCACCGACTACGACGAGCGGATCCGCTCGGCCCGCGAGGACCGGGAGCTGAGCCAGTCGGATCTCGCCGACGAGTTGAACGAGAAGGCGAGTCTCATCCGAAAACTCGAGCGCGGCGACACCCTGCCGAGCGACCGGGTCCAGTCGAAACTCGAACGGTTCCTCGATATCGGGCTCTCGGCCGACGGCGGCGCCGGGGGCGACTCCGAGTGGAGCGGGGGCTCCTCGACGGGCAGCTACACGCTGGGGGACGTCGTCAAGCGAAAGGACTAGCGTCGAAACCTATTTCTTCCGCCGGCCACCCTCTGGGATATGTTCGTCCTCGTCAACCTGAAGACCTATCCGTGTGACCCGGTCGAGGTCGCCGAAGCCGTCCGCGACGTAGACCGGGAGACCGAAGCGACCCTCTCGGTCGCCCCCCAGGCCGCCCATATAGAGCGCGTCGCCGAGACGGGCGTCGAGACCTGGGCCCAACATGTCGATCCGATCGCACACGGCAGCAACACGGGCGGGACGCTCGCCGAAACGGTCGCCGACGCGGGCGCGGTCGGCACCCTGATCAACCACTCCGAGCGCCGCCGCCGGCTCGCGGACATCGACGGCGCCGTCCGGGCGGCCGACCGGGCGGACCTCGAAACGGTCGTCTGTGCGAACAACCCCGCCCAGATCGGCGCCGCGGCGGCGCTCGGTCCCGACCGGGTCGCCGTCGAACCCCCCGAACTGATCGGCACCGGGACCCCCGTGAGCACGGCCGATCCCGATATCGTCGCCGAGGCCGTCTCGGCCGCGGCGAGCGTCGATGACGAGGTGTCGGTGCTCTGTGGGGCGGGGATCACCGACGGCGAGGACGTCCTCGCCGCGGCCGACCTCGGCGCGGAGGGCGTCCTGCTCGCAAGCGGCGTCGCGAAGGCCGACGATCCTCGAGAAGCGCTCGAGGCGCTCGTCGAACCCCTTTAGCGCGGCGCGACCGAACCGGGAGAGCGATAGGCCCGGAGTCCAGACTTCCGGCCATGAGCGAGACCGCACGCGCGCGCTCCGGGCTGGTCGCGATCGATCGCCGGACGGCCCTCGTGGCGGCCGGCGACCTCCTCCTGTTGGCGGGGCTCCTGATCGTCGGCGTGATCCAGCACGGGACCGATCCGCTCGCCGACCCGCTCGCGACCGCGGAGACGATGGCCCCGTTCGTGCTCGCCTGGCTCCCGGTCGCCGCCCTCGCGGGGCTGTACGCCGCCGACGCGTTCGCGTCCCCGGGGCGGGCGATCCGGCTCGTCACGGTCGGCTGGCTCGCGGCCGCGAACGTCGGCCTGATACTGCGGTCGTCGCCGGCTTTCGACGGCGGCGCGGCCTGGCCGTTCAACCTCGTGATCGCCGGCCTGGGACTCGTCGTACTGGTCGTCTGGCGCGGGGCGGTCGCGGCCGTCTCCGCGCGCCGCTGAAGCGACCGACGTAGCCGAAACCTTCCTCGAAACCGTTCGTATCGACAACCAGTTCCGGTCGAGAGGATTTTTTCGATGATGAGTGGTCGTTCGAATCTCTTCTCGGAACGAAACCACACATTTGAGGGAGAACTCCGGGTATTGGAGTTCCTGATAGATAATGCAGGAAGTGACTGATCCCGTATGATTCGGCCGTTCTCACGAGAAATAACACTCGTATAAGTTATCGGTCCCGTTCTCAGTGATTCCACAGCACTTCCCGAATCAATATTCCCCGATTATGGGGAACACTTATATGGCTATTTCCCATACTATGGAGTAGATTATGGCTGGATATTATGACATCGTCTTGGGCCTCATTCCGCTCGCACTGCTCGGCATCACGGCCGCACTGACCGTCGTCGGCGCCTCCGTGACGACCGCCGTCCCCGTCGGCGCCGTCGTCGCCATCGGCCTCATCGGCCACGCGATGTTCGTCAACGCACCCACGGACTCGCCCGCGGCCGGCCGACCCGCCCGAAGCAACCAGTCCCCGCTCAACGCCGACTGAGCCGATCGCCTCTTTTTTCTCTTCGCGCCCGTATTCCCGTCCATGACGCTGTTTCTGACGAGCGAGGAGGTTTCCGGCCTTGCGACGCCCACGGAGTACGTCGAGGCCGTTCGCCGGGGCTACCGCGACCGCGGCGAGGGCGCGCCCGCCGAACCCCGCGAACGGTTTCTGCGCGAGGAGCCCGCGGGAATGTTGACGAGCTACGGCGCCCTCCTCCCGGAGACGGGCGCGATGGGCGGCTACATCTACGCCGCCGGCTTCGGGAGCGAGGACGCCTGGTTCGTGACCCCCATCTTCGACGCCGACAGCGGCGAGCCCCTCGCCCTCCTCGACGGTGCGAGCATGAATCCCTACAAGACCGGCGCGGCGGGCGCCGTCGGCGTCGACGCCCTCGCCCGCGAGGACGCCCGGACGGCCGCAGTGATCGGCTCCGGCGCCCAGGCGCGGGGCCAGCTCCGGGCGACGGCGACCGTCCGCGATCTCGAGACGGTTCGGGTGTTCTCGCCGACGGTCGAGAACCGCGAGGCGTTCGCGAGCGAGTTCGACGACTCGCTTTCGGCGGACGTGCGGGCGGTCGAGTCGGCGGCGGCCGCCACGGAGGGCGCCGACATCGTGATCACGGCGACGACGGCGAGCGAGCCGGTCGTCGAAAGCGCGGACCTCGCGGCCGGCGCCCACGTGACCGCGATGGGTCAGTACCATCCCGACAAACGCGAACTCGACGCCGACACGATCGCGCGGGCGACGTACGTCCCCGACCTCCGCAAGCGCGTGACCGAGGACGCGGGTTCGTTCATCGCGGCGATGGAGGCCGGCGCCGTAAACGAAGCGGACGTCCACGCCGAACTCGGCGACGTCGTCGCGGGCGAGGCGCCCGGCCGGACGGACGACGAGGAGTTGACGGTGTTCGACAGCGGCGGGACCGGGATCGAGACGGTCGCCGCGGGCGCCATGCTCTACGAACGTGCCCGCGAGGAGGGATTGGGCACCGAGATACCCTTCGCGCCGGCCAGCGAGGCGCTGACCGGGCGCTGAGGCGTCCCCGCCACCGATCTCGGGGCGGGCGGGGGCGGCGGGTTCAAACCCTCGGACCGCGTACTCCGTGGCATGTCCCGCGCGGCGGAGCTCGCGGCGACCCTCCAGGAAATCGACTCGCTCGCGGTCGTCGCCCACGACAACCCCGATCCGGACTGTCTCGCGAGCGCGCTCGCCCTCGAGACCATCGCCGAGCGAGAGGGGGTCGATCGGACCGCCATCGTCTACGGCGGCGAGATCTCCCACCAGCAGAATCGAGCGTTCGTCCAGGTCCTAGAGATCGACGTCCGGGAGGCCGACGGCGTCGACTTCGGCGAGTACGACTCGGTCGCCTTCGTCGATCACGCGGGACCGGCCTCGCGGGTCGGCGCCGACCTCGAGCCGACCATCGTCGTCGACCACCACCCCGGTACCGAGAGGGAGGCGGCGTTTTCGGACGTCCGGACGGGCTACGGCGCGACGGCGACGATCCTCGTCGAGTACTGTCTGGAACTCTCGATCCCGTTCTCCTCCCGGCTCGCGTCGGCGCTGCTCTTTGCCCTGCACCGTGAGCGCCTCGACTTCGTCCGCGAGCCGACGATCCGGGAGTACGAGGCGGCCCTCGCGGTCTACCCCGAAGCCGATCTCGAGGTCCTGGAGGGACTGTACGGCGCCGCGTTCACCCCGGAGACGATCGACGCCATCGGCCGGGCGATTGCCTCCCGGGAGCGCCGCGGATCGGCGCTCGTCGCGAGCGCGGGCCGGACCACCGAAACCGACGCGCTCCCCCAGGCCGCCGACTACCTGCTCAACGTCGAGGGCGTCGATACGGTGTTGGTCTACGGCGTGACCGACAGCACGATCCGGCTCTCCGCGCGCTCGATCGACCCCCGGATCCACGTCGGCAAGGCCGTCGAGCGGGCCTACGGCGATCTGGGTGCCGTCGGCGGCCACCACGACATGGCCGGCGGCCGCATCACGTTGGGGCTGTTCGCCGCCGAGGTCGACGACGACCGCCTGCTCGCGCTCGCCGGCGAGCGCGTCGCCGGCCGGTTCTTCGCCGAACTCGGGCTCGCGTAGCCTGCAGTCTCCGGCGAGGGCTTTTGGCGCCGACGCCCCTACGGCGGGTGATGACAGAAGCCCTGTTCGTCGTCAGCGAGGAAGGCTACTGGGGAGAGGAATGCGTCGAACCGCTCGAGACGCTTTCGGATGCGGGCGTCGAGATCACGGTCGCGACGCCGTCGGGCTCGCCGCCCGTGATCGACGAACGGTCGATCGATCCCGACGAGGTCGGCGCGGAGACCGCCGCCCACGTCGAGGAGGTCCACGCGAGCGACGAGCGGCTCAACGACCCGATCCCGGTCGCCGAGGCCAGCGCGGAGGAGTACGACGCCGTCGTCTTCCCGGGCGGCCACGGCACCGAGTGGGACGTCAACCAGGACCGCCACGCTCGCGGGCTGCTCGCGGCGGCCGTCGAGGACGAGGCGGGCCTCGCGCTCGTCGTCTGTCACGCCGTCGGCCTGCTCGCCTTTACCCGGGATCGCCACGGCGCCTTCCTGGTCAACGGCCGGTCGGTCACCGGCTTCCCCAACGAGTGGGAGGAGGGGATGGTCGACGACGCCGACCGGATGGACGACGGCCGGAAGCTGCCGTACATGGTCGAGGACGAGGTCGAGGCCGCCGGCGGCGACTGGGACGCGGAACTCGACGCCGAGACGAGCGTGACCGTCGATGGCGACCTGATCACGGCGCGGGGCCCCGAATCCTCGGCGACCGCGGCCGAGACCCTCCTCGACGAACTCGAGGGCTGAACACGCCCCTGCCGGGTACACGCCTTTCTGCCGGGACCGGTAATACGTGGACACACGATGAGTCCCATGATTCCCACGATGGCGCGAACCGCCGATGGCGAGACTGCCGAAGGAGCCGTCGGAGCGATCCCCGAGCCGGTCCGGAAGCTGATCGGCGAGTACGGGCGGGACGGCTCGATCTCGATGGCCGCCGGAGCGATCTCGGTGGTCCGCGGGCTCCAGCTCATGCGGTCGAACCGGAGCCGGGGGTTCGCGAAGCTGCTGTTCGGGGCCGGCTGGATCATGATCGGGCTCGTCCAGCGCCAGCACGCGACCGACGGCGGCCGCGGGGACCGCTCGGAGGAACTCGACGAGACCCTCGGCGACGAGATCGAGGCCGACGACGTGACGCCCGGCGAGACCGACGACGACATGGCCGCCGCGAACACGATACCCCCGAGCGGCGTCGGCGAGCCCGAGGGCCACGACGTCGGCGAGACCGGCGAGGTCGAGACGGCAGCGGAGCCCGCCGAGATGACGGGTCCGAGCGGCGAGGACGCCGTTCCCGAGGAGGACAAAACGACCGTCCCCGACGAGCCCCCCACGAGCGGCGTCTCGATGGTCGGGGAGGACGACGAGAAAACGGACGAGGACGAGGCCGACGGAAGTGGCGAGGACGGCGAAGCCGACGAAGCCGATCAAGCCGACGAAGCCGAGGAGGACGAGGAGTAGCCGCCGAATCAGTCCACTTTTACCCGACGGCGGGGAACGGAGGGGTATGAGCTTCGAGGAAGACGACCGGGTCGTCCTGTCGGACAAACACAGCGAGTTCGACGGCGAGACCGGGACCGTCACCCAGACGATGGAGTCGATGTTCGGCGACACCACCTACACCGTGAGCTTCGAGGAGGGCCAGGAGACCGGCGTCCCCGAGGACGCCCTGGAGGCCGCCGAGGAAGACGACGACG
Source organism: Saliphagus sp. LR7 (assembly GCF_003344565.1). NCBI lineage: Archaea > Methanobacteriati > Methanobacteriota > Halobacteria > Halobacteriales > Natrialbaceae > Saliphagus > Saliphagus sp. LR7. Next base: position 300,314 of record NZ_QPND01000001.1, read on the forward strand.
GGGACGACGTCGACGCCGAGGAGTAAGGTCCCGCGATCCCGCTGCACTGTCCGAGATGCCACATATCCCGCTTCACTACGTCGACTTGCGGACGTTTTGCTACGCCACCGAGGACGAAAAGCGCGTCGAGTCGGCGCTTCGGACCCTCCTCCCCGACGGGTTCGAAATCGAGCGCGCCGAGAGCGAGGGCCACTACGGCGACCGCATCCTCGTCCTCTCGGCACGCGTCGAGAACGCCGACGGGATCCGGACCGTCCTCGCGCGTCTCGCGGCGATCGAGGAGGGAGACCGGCTGGTCTCCGAACTCGACGAGCGGGTGACCGAGAACACGGAACTCTTCTTCAGAGTGGACAAGCAGGCGGCCTTCCAGGGGGAGGTCGCCATCGGCGAGGGGATCACCGTCCGCGCGAAGGTCGAGGCCTACCCGGCGACCAAGGAAGCCGCCGTCGAGAACGCCCGCGAGGTGCTGGAGGAACTCGAGGCGGAATCCGGCGAGGACCACGAGGAGGCCAGCGGCTAATCGCTCGTCCGCGAGCGGGTCGCTTTTCCCAGTGGGGGTCGAGCGGCTCGTATGGACGTACACATCGTCGGCGGTGACCCCGTTCGGGAGGCCGTCGTCGCCGCCCTGGAGGACGTCGAGGTCCGGGTCCGGGAGGGCGACCCCGCGGGCGTCGCGGAGGCCGACCTCGCGGTCGTCGCCGCCCGCTCCGGAAGCGGGACGCTCGAGCGGGCGAACGAGGCCGCCATGGCGGGCGGGACGCCCTGGATCGCCGTCGAGGTCGGCGGCGTCGGCGGGAGCGGGGGCGTCGACGCCGCGGTCGCGGGCTTTCCGGGGATCGAGCCCGGCTGTTATGACTGCCTGCGAACGCGGGTCGAATCGACGAGTGGCGATCCCGGCGGAGAGGAAGACGGGGAGACGAGCGCGGACGCACCGGAGGGGGCTGAGACGCCGGAGGTCCCCCGCCACGTCGCCCGCCTGGCGGGCGCGGTCGCCGGCCGGGAGTTCGTCTCCCTGCTGGAGGACGACGACCGTTCGATCATGGGCCAGGTGGTCGAACTCCCCCACGCCAGACGCCGGCTCCTCCCGGTTCCCGGCTGTGAGTGTGGTCGCGAGCGCGAGCGCGACCTCGGGCGGGACGACGACTCGCTGGGAGTCGAGGCCGCGGTCTCCCGCGCCGAGGCAGCGATCGACGACCGGGTCGGGATCGTTTCGACGATCGGCGAGGTCGAGTCGTTCCCGGCGCCGTACTACCTCGCGACGGTCGCGGACACCACCGCCTTCAGCGACGCCGCGGCCCCCACCAACGCGGCGGGGGTCGCCGAGGACTGGAACCCGGCGATGATGAAGGCCGTCGGCGAGGCTCTCGAGCGCTACTGTGCCGGAGTCTACCGCGAGACGGACTTCCACCACGCGCCGCCCGCCGATCTCGGGCGGGCGGTCTCGCCGACGGACCTCGTCAGACCCGACTCCGCCCCGGAGATCGACCCCGACGCCGAGCGGCGCTGGGTCGCAGGCGAGGAGCTATCGACGGGCGAGTCGGCGTACCTGCCCGCGGCGGCCGTCCAGTTCCCCCAGCCCGGAAAGCGGCTGGTGCCCGCGATCACGACCGGGCTCGGGCTGGGTTCCTCGACGGTCGGTGCCCTGCTCGCCGGGCTGACCGAGACCATCGAGCGCGACGCGGCGATGCTCTCGTGGTACTCGACGTACGAGCCCCTCGAGCTCGCCGTCGACGACGAGGGATTCGAGGCGCTCGCGGGCCGCGCCCGCGGCGAGGGCCTGTCGGTGACGCCGCTGCTCCTGACCCAGGACGTCGACGTCCCGGTCGTCGCCTGTGCGGTCTCCCGCGAGGGCGAGTGGCCCCGCTTCGCGATCGGCTCGGCGGCGGGCCTCGACGCGAACGCGGCCGCCAGAGGCGCCCTGGAGGAGGCGATCCAGAACTGGATGGAGCTTCGGTCGATGGGCGAGGAGGGAAGCGACGCGGCCTCCGGCGCGATCGGCGAGTACGCCGACTTCCCCGAGCGGGTCCGGGAGTTCCTCGACTGTGAGGGGCGCGTTCCCGCCGACTCCGTCGGTCCCGATCCGGTTCCCGAGGGGAGCGAGGCCCTCGACGCCGTCGTCTCCCGCGTCGAGGCGAGCGGACTGACGCCCTACGCGGCCCGGATCACGACGCCGGACGTCGCCGACCTGGGGTTCGAGGCGGTTCGCGTCGTCGTGCCGGGCGCCCAGCCGCTGTTCACGGGCGAGCCCTTCTTCGGCGAGCGCGCCGGGACGGTCCCCGAGAGCCTCGGGTTCGAGCCCCGACTCGACCGCGAGTTCCACCCGTATCCGTAGGTCACCCCCCGGTAGCGGGATGGAGTCGGAGAGAGCCGGGAGTGAGGAACGAACCGAAGCCTCGGCCCCGTACCATTATGTAGGTGTATTTATAAGATGTGTTCATGCGGAGCCGAATGGCGGCGCTCGGGGCGGTTTTCCTCCTGATCGGGGGCGTTCTGACTGCAGTCATCGCGCTCACGTTCCCGGAGTTACCGTCGACGTACTGTACCGACGTTGGATACAGAGGCGATCCGCCGGGCGGGTTCGAGTATTACGGCTATTCCGGGCTATCGATGGTCTACTCGCCGGACGGAGGCGTGAACCGGTGTGGTACGCCGGTCGTGACGTACGCGATCGCGTCGGTCGCCGTCGGCTGTGGCGTCCTGGGTTTCGAACGCCGGGGCCGATGAACCGGCTCCGGACGGGCACGAGTCGGCGCTCGGAAGAGAGTAGCTGTGAAGTGGCCGATTCGGCGGGCTGCCGCTCCCTACGCCTCCCAGCGGGCGTCGGCCAGCGTCCGCTGGACGACCTCGTTGCCGACCGCTTCGGCGAGGGTCTCGAAACCCGCACGCTCGCTTCGATCGCCCGCGTTTGCCACCAGCCGCGAGACGATGAACTCCGGGGTCGAACGTCCGACGGTGTCGAAGCGGGGCTGATAGTCGACTACCAGATCGAGGTCGGGATCGAGCCCCTCCGCGAAGATGCCGTCGACGCGTGCTTCGGGGGGAAGGGGCTCCAAGTCGTCGGCGAGGTGGGTGACGAAGACCCCGAGCGCCTCCCGGCCAACCGTCAGCCGGACCAGCCCGTGGAGCAGGTCGGCGGCGCTTCCGGGCTCGGTGATCGCCTCGAACTCGTCGACGAGCATCAGGGTTCGGCCCTCTCCCGACAGGGGCGGGACGATGGACTTGAGCGTGGACTCGAGGACGCCCGCGTTGAAGCTGGCGTGACGGCGGTGAAAGACGAGCGACTCGACGGGCGTCACCTCCGCGCGCTCGGCGGGCACCGGCAGCCCCATCGTCGCCAGCAGGACGACCTGACAGCAGGTCTCGAGCAGCGTCGTTTTCCCGCCGCTGTTCGCGCCGGTGAGGACGGCGACCCGCCCGGGCGGGACTTCATCGACGCCGTGGTCGCCGAGCGCGTAGGTGACCGGCTGGACCGCCTCCCCGCCCGCGGCGAGCGCGAGGTTGCGCGCCCCGACGACCGCGAGCGAGGCCTCCCTCCCCTCCCGGAACGCCGGGCGGGTGCAGTCGTAGGCCTCGGCGAACCGGGCCAGCGAGAGGTGGAAGGCGATCTCGTCTACGGCCTCGATCGCGACCTCGACCTCCGCCTCGGCGTCGGCGAGGGTCTCCTCAAGGTCGGCCCGGACCGCCCGCTCGCGGTCGTCGGCGGCCTCCCGGAGCTCCGAGCGGAGTTCCCGCAACGTGCTCCCGACGAAGTCGGTCGCGTCGGTCGCGTCCGTCGGCATCGCCGCCCGGACCCGGTCGATCGTGACGTCGGCCTCCGAGCGAAGCCGCTCCTCGAACGCGTCCCGAAAGCCCTCGACGTCCGCCACGCCCGCGGACTGGAGCTCCTCGATCAGGGAGAGCGCGTCGGCGTCCATGTCCTCGACGGCGCCCAGGCCCGTCCGGAGCCGGTCGAGTTCCTCGTCGGCGCCCTCCCGGACCCCCTCGTCCTCCAGGCCCTCGAGCGCGGTCGCCGCCGCCGCGAGGCGCTCGCGGTCGATGTCGGCGATCGCGCCGAACGGCCCCGCCTCGACCCCGGCGTCGATCAGGGCGAGGGCGGCCTCGACGGCGGCGCGGTCGCTTCCGCCGCGGTCGTCGTAGCGGCCGTAGGCCGCGAGGACCGCCTCGCGCTCTCCCTCGGGGAGCCCTGCCCAGGCCTCGCGGGCCCCGAGCACGCTATCGAGGCGGTCGTCCATCGCCTCGACGGTCGTCAGCGGCGTCAGTACCCGGATCCGGTCTGCGGCCCGCCCGGTGACCGCGTGCTCGACCGCGAGGTCGAGGACCTCCTTGTACGCCCGGCGGGCGTCGCTCGTCGCGAGGGTGTCCATCCCCTCGCCGCCGGTGGCCCGCCGGAGGATCCGCGTCGCCCGCCCGCGGGCCAGCCCAGCGTCGGACAGCGCCCGGACGTCCCCGCGCTCGATCGCCCGTACCGCCCGTTCGGCGCCGAGTTCGGAGACCAGCCGCTCGCGGGTCTTCGGCCCGACGCCCCAGTACTCCTCGAGTCGCATGCCCGATGGTTCGGAGGAACCGTCTTGAAGACTGTGACCGGCGGCCGAAAACGGAGGCCCGGCGACCCCACGGCGACGGGGGCCGGGTGGCGGTGGGACCGGGCGGTGGGGACGCCGCCCGGAGAGAGACATGAGCCGGTCGGGGAACCGACGACCGCGGGGCCGGCGTCGGCGAGCGACTCCGGCGGGGATCTCCTCCCCGCGGCCGACCGGACGGTCGAGACGACCTTCGTTATGCGGAGACTGTAGCCCGGACCGCGATCGCAGGGCCCGCATACGGCCCCTCTCCCCCGCCGGCAGCCCGCTGTCCGCCCCTACGCCAGCGTCCGCTCGACGTACTCGAGGATGTTGGCGGATTCGGACATCGTCACGCCCCGATCCTCGTCGACCAGCACGGGGACCCCCCGCTGTCCCGAGACCCGCTTGACCTCGTTGCGATCGGCGTGCAGGGCGTCGGTCCAGACCGTCTCGTACCCGATTCCGATCTCGTCGAGTCGGTCGGCGACCTTCTCGCAGTACGGACAGCCCTCGAGTTGGTACAGGGTGATCGCCATGCCCGTCACTCGCCGCCGGAGCCTAAAAGAGCCGAGGGTGGCGGTCGAGCCCGCCGGAAAGGCGGTCGGCATCGCCCGGTTTCGCGGGTAAACGATCGCATTCTCCGGGGTAATACGGTGTATATCCGGGGTAATCGGAGGATGGGATCGCGACCGCCCGGGTTACAGCCCGGATAACTACGATCCGATACCGGGTGTCCACTGCCATGATCGAATGCGCGAACTGCGAGACCGCTCAGTTCCTCCAGATCACCCGGAGCCGCGTCTACTTCGAGGCGGACGAACTGCTCCGCGAGATCGACGAACGCTACGAGTGTACCCTCTGTGGGGCCACCGGGAGCTACACCTACACCGGAACCGACCACGAGGTCGATCCCGACGCGAGTGCGACGGTCGCGGGCGGGGTCACACTGACCCGGCGAAAGCCCGAGCACGCCTGATTTCTCACTCGCCGTTTTCGCTTCCGTCGCCGACGTCGAGCGGCCCGTGCTCGACGTCGTCGTACTGCCGGCGATCGACCGCCGCCGCCCGCCGGCGGGCGTCCCACTCCGAAAAGAGGCCGTACTCGGTCATCGTCTCCATCCCCGCGATCGCCGCGCTAAGCTTGATCCCCACGAGCGGGACGTCCGCGACCGTGACGATCACGTCCGCCCGCAGGATCGCGCCGTCGCGGAGGACGACGTCGAGGAGGTCCACGAGGGCGTCCTCGTCCTTGCTGGGTTTCACTCTTCACCCCCGCCAAGCTCCGGGACGAACGTGTACGGCGGCCACGGCCCCGTAAATCGGACCTCGATCCCCTCCCGGTCGGCGACGGGATCGAGCGCGGCACCGACCGCCTCCTCGCGCTCCTCGGCGACGAGCAGCGTCAGCCGGCAGATCGTCTCTCCCTCCCGCTCTCTCCCGCTGCCTTCGGCGAGATCCGCGGCCGGCGACCGGTCGAGCTCGTGGATCTCGCGTGTGTGCTCGGCGAGGCGGTCAGCGAGATCCGCCGTGAGCTCCGCCCGGCGGTGCTCCCGCAGCGTCTCGACGCGTTTCTCGTACTGCTTCTCCATGAGAAACCCCGTTCCCTCCCCGCTCCCGTCGATGCGCTCGCGGAGGTCGGCGAGCTCCTCGTCCGTTTCTTCTAGCCGATCCGCGGACGGCGGGTCCCGTTCGACGACCTCGACCCGGTACTCCCAGTGGCCGGCGAGCGACGCCAGCAACTCCCGAAGCCGGTCGCCCTCCGCGGCGAGCCACTCCTCGACGGCTTCGTCGTCACCCCGGAGGATGGTGTCGAACTGGAAGGGAATCGGCGTGCCGAAGGCCTCCCCGGCGTCGTCGACGACCGACTGGTGGCGGACAAGCCACCGCCGCACGCGCCCGAGGTCCGCCGAGTCGTAGACCTCCTCGCAGGGGTGGACCACCGCGGCGATCCCCCCGTCCGTCACGAGCGATACGGGTGCGTCGGAGACGCCCGTCGCCTCGAAGGCCTCGACCGGGCTCCCCTCGTCGACCGAAACCACACAGTAGAGGTATCGTCCCTCGTCGATCTCGGGGGGCCCCTCGCCGTCCTCCGCGTCGGCAGCATCGACGTCGCCGGCGGCCACGCCCGGATCGAGCGGCCCGTCCCCCGTCACTCCCCTTCACCCCCGAACACGGAGTAGCCGGGCTCGTGGGGCGAGGTCTCGCTTCCGAGGCGTTCGATCGCGTCCGAGACGATCCCGTCGAGATCCCCCCGGAGGTCGGAAACGCCCTCCTCGATCCCCTGATCGTCCTTCAACTGCTCGATCTCGGCTTCGATCGCCGCGAGCTGTTGGCCCAGCCGTTCGACCTCCTCGTCGGAGAGCGTCCCCGACTCCATCCGGCGGATCGCCTCCCGCTCCAAGGCGTCGACGAGCAGTTCGACGACCGTCACGACCAGCGTCATGACGCCGTCGCTTGCCTCCCCGCCCTCGACGTCGATCGTGGTCATTCCCCACCTCCACCGCCGTCGCCGCCGGGTTCGGCCTCCGCCTCCGCTCTCTCGTCCGCACCGCCGTCGTCGTTTTCGGACCCGTCCTCGCTTTCGGACCCGTCGTCCGTATCGAGCGGTCCGCCGTCGAAGACGTCGACGTCGCCCCCCGTCGGCGTCTCGGGATCGGGGCGCGCGCTCCGGCTGTCGGTGCTGCGATCGTTCGCCTCGCTCTCCTCGCTCACGTTCACCCCGCGGGTCGCGTCGATCGGTGCCGTCGCCTCCTCCTCGGCGATCGAGGGGTCGCCGACGGCCGCCGCGACCCGTTCCATGTCGGTCCCCTCGGGGAACTCGAGGCCGTACTCCGCGGCGGTCTCGAAGGAGGCCAGCGCCGCCCGGAGCTGGATCCCCAGGAGCTGGGTGTCGCCGACCGAGACGGCGATGTCGGCGTTGATCACGACGCCCTTGTCCAGCAGCATCTCGACGACCTCCGCGAGGTCGGCCTGCTGTCTGCTCGGCTGGACGCTATCGACCATCGTCACCTCGCTGGGCGCGCTGGCGCTCTAACTCCGCCTCGAACCGCCGTCCGTAGATCCGCTTTCGGGTGGGACCGTTCGAGTGACGGACCTTCCGGGGCACGGTCGAGGTCCGGGCGACGGAAGGCAGGTCGCCCCGCTCTACGGGCATCGTTGAGGCCGCCGTCGGGTTCCGCGAGGAGGAGCTTCGGTCGGTCCGGCGCATCTTCTCTCTGTTGAACTCGTAGAGAGACTGGAACTCGCCGTGGGTCGCGATCAGCGCCTCGCGGAACTCGTCGATCCCCGCCATCGCGGCCTGCTGGATCATCGCCTGGTAGGCCTCGGTCTCCTCGGCGTCCATCCCGAAGGAGTCGCCGTCGCTGAAGTCGATCGAGCCGACCTCCTCGGCGAACTCCTCCCCGAACTCGTCGCCCAGGTCGCCGAGGTCGTCGAGGTCGTCGGTCCACCCCTCCCCGTCTCCACCCTCCTCGTCGATCATCGACTCCGCCGCCTCGTCCAGAAGGCTTCCCTCCTCGCTTTCCTCCTCTACCTCCTCGAGTTCGTCGTCGAGTTCGCGGGCGGACTCGAGGAGGTCGTAGATGTCGACCGCGTCCCACAGCTCCGTGACGTTGATCGCGCGGGCCAGCCGCCCGATCCGGACGACGTCGTCGCTCTCGCCGTCGGCGATCGCGTCGGGGATCTCGCCCGTGTCGATCGCCTCGAGGGCCGTCTCGCGGTCGATCGCCTCGGGGAGCTCCGAGAACTCGATCGCCTCCAGGAGGTCGATCGCCTCCGCGACGAGTTCCGAGAGGGCCTCGAGATTACCGACCAGCGACTCAACCTGGTCGTGGGTCAGCTCCTCGAAGAGAGTTCGGTCGTCGGGGTCGCTCCCCTCGAGTTCGAGATCCATCTCGTCGAGGTCGTCGATCGCGTCCTCGGCGGCTTCGAGGAGCTCCTCGAACCGATCGCTCATCGTGTCTCGCCCCCCTCGCCGTCCTCGTCGTCCTCGTCGTCGGGTTCGACGGTGACGGTGAGCATGCCGTTCCGGACGACGGCGTCGGCGGCCGAGTCGGGCCAGGGGACGTGGACGCGTTCTAGCTCCCGGCCGGCGACGCCGACGACGAGCGTCGAGTCGTCGAAGCCGACGGTGACGTCGTCGGGATCGGCCCCCGAGATGTCGGCGGTGACGATCACCTCGTCGTCGTAGGTCCGCGTCGAGACGTGGTGGTCGTCCGAACGGCGCCGAACGCGGCCGCCTCCGTCTCCCCCGCGCGAGCCGGGCGGCCCCGACGGGCGCCCGGCGCGCTCGGACAGTCCCGTATCGCCGCCCAGGCCCTCGAGGCCCGACCGGATCGAGACGTCGTAGTCGAGCCCGGACCGGCCCGACCGGTTCTCCAGGCGTTCTAGGGCGTCGATGAGCGTCGAGATCCACGACCCCCCGCGGGCGCTCTCTCGCCGGTCGTCGCTCCGGTCTCCGTCGTTCGGTGGTCGGTCGGTCATGATCAGGTCTTCACCTCCACGCGCCCGCTCGCGAGGTCCTCGTGGACCTCGCGGGCGAGTTCGAGTTCGGCCTCGAGTCGCTCCCTGGTCTCTGCGTACTCGGACTCGGGGCGTTCGCCGAGTTCGTACAGCAACTGGTTTTCCTTGAGTTCGTCCTCGATGGCCTCGACGTCGTACAGCTCGTTCAGTGCGAGGGTGTGGAGCGTGTCCACGATCCCGACGAACGGCCGAACGAGGAGGTCGTCTACGATGAACATGGTCACTGGGCCCCGATGTGGACGTCGACGAAGCTGTAGGGGGCGAACGGACCCGTATACTGGACGAGCAGGTCGCCGCCCTCCTCGAACTCCGCCTCGAGGGAGCCGATGGCCTCGTCGAACGCCTCGCGGTTCTCCCGGTCGACGAGATACGACCGGTTGACGACGAGTCGGTCGCTGAAGAGCCCCTCCTCAACGCTGTCGGCGGCCAGTTCCTCGAGTTCGTCGTCGACGGCTCCTCTCACCGCGTCGTCGTCGACCTCCGCCCCCTCCTCGCGGACGAGCTTGAGCCCGAGTTCGACGCGGCCCTCGACGTCGGAAAGCGCCCGCCGGAAGGCGGGGCGCCCGCCTCGAAGGACGTTCTTCAACGCGCGGTCGTTGTCGAACACCATCCCGAACTGCATCGGAACGATCGTGCGCTCGCCGCCGTCCATCAGCTCCCGGAGGATATCGTCGTGGCGGCGGGCGTCCTCGTCGGTCCGTTCGGGCTCGGTCGTGTCGATGTCGGAGACGACCGCGCCCAGCCGGCTGTGCTCGATCGTGTAGATCCGGTCGGCGCCGCCGACCGCGTCAATCTCGCGGTCGACCCCGTCGCCGGCCTCGACGACGCCGTAGACGTAGCGGTTCGTCACCGGCGGGTCACCCCGGGCTCCGCTCGGCTCCCGTGACCGTCGTGGCCACCGTCGGTCCGGTCGCGATTCATGCTCGTCCTTCCGCTCACGCAGGGATAAGTTGCCGGATTTGATGCCCTACTGATCGGTTTCCGGGGCCGCCTGCGTCGGCGCCCGGTCGGTCCCGGGCGGAACCGACGCCGGAAACGGACGGAGGCGGGACGGCTACCGGCGAGCGATCGGCTCCCCATCATGGACGTCCCGTCGCGTCGGCCAGTCCTTATGATGGTGCTTGCACTGGCAGACTGAACCGTCATACTGATCCGTCCGCGAAGTGAGGACGCGACTATGGCACAACCACAACGTAGCCGGCCGGATTCCTCGAGCCTCGCGGAAGTTCTCGACCGTATCCTCGACAAGGGCGTCGTCATCGACGTCTGGGCGCGAGTGTCCGTCGTCGGGATCGAACTGCTGACCGTCGAGGCCCGCGTGGTCGTCGCGAGCGTCGACACCTTCCTCCACTACGCCGAGGAGATATCCAAGATCGAACAGGCGACCTCCGAGGGCGACCTGGAGGACTTAGAGGAACTCGACGTCGAGACGCGACCCGAGTCCTCGCCGCAGTCGGCCTCCGAATAACTCGATGGCCGACGGATCGAGAGAGCGCAAGGTCCGGGGCCGGAAGATCGCGACCGACCGCGAGCAAAAGGAGCGACGGTGGGCGAAAAAGCGCCTGCGGTCGAACGGGGCCGCCGATGCGTCCGGATCGGCCAGCAGCGCCGGAAGCGGGGACGCCGGCGACGCCGACGGGCTGATGAGCCCAGAGGAAGCCGCCCCCGATCCCTTCGTTCGGACCGACGAGATCGAAGCGCTGTCCGACCGGATCACCGGCTGGATGGCCGCCGACCAGCCGGTCCACCTGATCGGTCCGACCGGCGCCGGCAAGACCGCCCTCGCGCTCGCGGCCGCCGCCGACCGGGGCCGGCCGGTCGTCTGGATCAACGGCGACGAGGCCGTCGACACCGCCGCGCTCGTCGGCGCCCACGCGGGCGGCGAGCGCTACGAGGAGGACGACCAGTACGTCAGCGGCGTCCGCAAACACACCGAGATCGTCCGGGAGCGGTGGGTCGACAACCCGCTGTCGGTCGCCGCCCGCGAGGGCGCGACGCTCGTCTACAACGAGTTCTCCCGGAGCCCGCCCGCCGCCCACAACGTCCTGCTATCGGCGTTCGAGGAGGGAATCCTCGAACGGCCCGGCAAACGTGGCTCGGAGCGAACGATCGACGTCCACCCCGAGTTCCGCGCGGTCCTGACCTCGAACACGATCGAGTACGCCGGCGTCCACCGCCCCCAGGACGCCCTCCTCGATCGCACCGTCGGCGTCCATGTCGGCTTCTACGACGAGGAGACCGAACGCGAGATCGTCGCCGCCCACACCGATCTCGACGAGGAGCGGATCGAGCGGGTCGTCGAGGCGACCAGAGCAGTACGGGAGGAACTCGACGGCGACGTCGTCGTCGGCACCCGGGCCGCGATCACGGCCGCGAGGGGGCTGGTCGTGTTCGACAGCGACGACGCGGACGACGCCACGCTCGCCGACGTGCTCGCGGACGTGCTGGCGCCGAAGGTCGCCGGCGAGGACGACCTGCGCGGACTCCGCGACCGGATCGAGTCCGCGATCGCGTAGGTCTGCGGGGCCGAGCAGTCGAGAGACGGCGACACACCTACCACACAGGGACCCGAACACCCCACTCATGGCCGAAGCCGACACCGCATCGGACGCGCAGTGCAAGGCACGAACCGTCGGCGGCGAGCGGTGCTCGCGTCCGGCGGGCGAGGACGGGTTCTGTCACCAACACGACGAGAGTGATCCAACAGTGAGCGACTCAGAGACCGACGACGAGAGCGACGAGTCGGAGAACCGGAACGAAGACGAAGAGCTCACCGAGCCCGAGGACGTCGGCGTCGATCCCGAGGAGGCCGGCGAGGTCGACGCCGACGACGACCGGATTGAGGGCGTCCTCGCGATACGGGAGACCGTCCAGGCGACCGCGGGCGAACTCATCGGACGCCCGTTCGACGGCGTCACCGAGGTCACCGCGACCCAGGAGGGGTGGCGCGCGATCGTCGAGGTCGTCGAGCGCCGGGCGGTGCCCGACACCCAGGACGTCATCGGCCGCTACGAGATCGAACTCGACGAGGACGGCGTCATCCAGGGCTACCGCCGGCTCGATCGCTACCGCCGCGGGGACACCGCCGCCTTCGAATAAGGGGAACCGGCAGTCCTTTTGGCCGTCGGCGTCTCGACCAGCGGTATGGATCCGGCGTGTGGCCCACCCGACGCCATGGCCGAGAAACGCGACGAGCTGACGCCGATGATGGCCCAGTACGAGGCGCTCTGTCGGCGCTACGACGACGCGCTCGTGCTCTTCCAGGTCGGGGACTTCTACGAGGCGTTCTGTGAGGCCGCCGAACGCTGTGCCCGCATACTCGAGATCGCGCTCACGAGCCGCGAGGACTCGACCGGCGAGTACCCGATGGCCGGCATCCCGATCGACAACGCCGAGAGTTACATCGAGACCCTCCTCGAGGCCGGATATCGGGTGGCGGTCGCCGACCAGGTCGAAGAACCCGGCGAGAGCCCGGGGGTCGTCGAGCGCGCGGTCACTCGCGTCGTCACCCCCGGGACGCTCACCGAGGACGAACTGCTCGCCGGCGAGGACAACACCTTCGTGGCCGCGCTCGCGCGCTCTGGCGAGCGCCTCGCGGTCGCCTTCCTCGACGTCTCGACGGGCGACTTCCTGACGACCGGCTCGAGCTCCGAGGCGGCGATCGCCGACGAGATCAGCCGCTTTGCCCCCGCCGAGGCCGTCGTCGGCCCCGACGTCTCGCCGGAGCTCCTTCCCGCCGACCGCGACTGCATGGTGACCTCCTACGAGAGTCGCGCGTTCGACCGCGAGCGGGCCGGAGAACGGGTCGATGCATATTTCGGCGACCCCGACCGGGTTCTCGGGGGCGACGCCGAGGTCCGGGCCTGCGGGGCCCTCCTCTCGTACGCCGAGTACGCCCGCGGGGGTGTAGACGAGGGTGCATCCGATGGAGAGGGCGACGGCTCGCCCGACGACCCGGAGGAGGGGACCCGACTCGAGTACATCACCCACGTCACCCGCTACGACCCTCGGGAGTACCTCCGTCTCGATGCCGTCGCCCTCCGAAGCCTCGAGCTGTTCGAGCCGCGCGCGGTCCACGGCCGCGAGGACGCGACCCTGATCGGGGTGATCGACGAGACCGCGAGCGCGCTGGGCGGCCGCAAATTGAGGGACTGGCTGCGCCGACCCCTGCTGGAACCCGACCGGATCGAGTCACGACTGGATGCGGTCTCCGAACTCGCCGGCGGCGTCAGGACTCGCGAACGGCTCCACGAGGACCTCGCGGCGATCTACGATCTCGAACGCCTGATCGGACGGATCTCGCGGGGACGGGCCGACGCGCGGGACCTCCAGTCGCTGCGGACGACCTTGGAGGCGGTGCCCGAGATCCGAGAGTCGCTGGCCGACGCCGACTGCGACCGTCTTCGGGGACTGCACGCCGCCCTCGACCCCCTGGCGGACGTCCGGAAGCTGATCGAGAGCGCGATCGCCGCGGAGCCGCCCGTCGAGATCACCGAGGGCGGCGTCGTCGCCGAGGGCTACGACGAGGATCTCGACGATCTGCGGGCGACCGCGCGCGAGGGGAAAGCGTGGATCGACGATCTGGCCGAGCGCGAACGCGAGCGGACCGGCATCGACTCGCTGAAGGTCGATCACAGCTCCGTCCACGGCTACTACATCGAGGTGACGAACCCGAACCTCGACTCGGTGCCCGACGACTACGAGCGCCGCCAGACGCTGAAGAATTCGGAACGGTTCGTCACGCCCGAACTCCGCGAGCGCGAGGGCGAGATCGTTCGCGCGGAGGGGCGGGCCGACGACCGGGAGTACGAACTCTTCCGTGAAATTCGCCGGGAGGTCGCAGAGGAGGTCGAGCGCGTCCAGGACCTCGCCGACGCACTGGCGACCGTCGACGCGCTCGTCTCTCTGGCGACCGTCGCCGCCCGGTACGACTACTGTCGGCCCGAGGTCGTTGCGGACGATCCCGTGATCGAGATCGAGGGCGGGCGCCACCCCGTCGTCGAGCGCACCCGGGAGTCGTTCGTCCCCAACGGCGCCCGCCTCGACGAGGAACGCCGGCTCGCGGTCATCACCGGCCCGAACATGTCCGGGAAGTCGACGTACATGCGCCAGGTCGCCTGCATCGCCGTCCTCGCCCAGATGGGAAGTTTCGTTCCTACCCGGAGCGCCCGCCTGGCGCCACTCGAGCGGATCTTTACCCGGGTCGGGGCGAGCGACGACATCGCGGGCGGGCGCTCGACGTTCATGGTCGAGATGGAGGAGCTGGCGACGATCCTCCGGGAGGCCGACGGCCGGTCGCTCGTTCTCTTAGACGAGGTCGGACGGGGCACCTCCACGGCCGACGGACTCGCCATCGCGCGAGCGATCGTCGAGCGCCTCCACGCCGAGGAGGTACTGACCCTCTTTGCGACCCACCACCACCCGCTGACCGAACTCGCGGCGGCGTTAGAGGGTGCCAAGCGACTCCACTTCGAGGCCGGCGAGGACGACGGCGAGGTCGTCTTCTCCCACGAGATCGAACCCGGTGCCGCCGAGGGATCGTACGGAATCGAGGTCGCGGCCGCCGCGGGCGTCCCCGAGGACGTCGTCGAGCGCTCCCGGGAGCTGGTCGCGACCGCGGCCGAACGCGGATCGGGCGAGAACGACGCCGGCGAGAGACGGTCGGCACCGACCGCCACGGCGACCGCCGATGGCGGCGAGCGACCTTCCGGTTCGCGATCCACGCCGGACTCGTCGGACCTCCCGGACGACGTCGCGGCCGAACTCCGCGCGCTGGACCTCGCTCACCTCACGCCCGTCGAGGCGCTGACGGAACTCGATCGGCTGAAGGGGTTGCTCGAGGAGTGAGCAGGCCACTGTTCGGGAGCGTCACGCGGTCAGTGCTGCTCGATTCGGACTGTCCGGTTCTCGCCGCCATGGATCGGTGACGGCTCGAACGGACGTTTTTATCCACGTTTTCGTTTGAAAGACCATTTATCGGTAACGATGAATACAAGGGTATTTGAAGCGGCGATGGGTTGGTCGAGCCATGTTCGAGAACCCGGTGATCGTGTTCGGTATCGGACTCGTCGCGGTCGTCGCCCTGTTGGTCTGGCTTCGTATCCCGGCGTTCATCGGGCTGGTGATCGCGACGCTGGTCGTCGGCGCCGCGACCGCCGAAGTCCCGCTGAACGAGGTCCCCGCGGAGACGGCGGCGGGGTTCGGCGAGACGATGACCGGCGTCGGGATCCCGATCCTGATGGCCGCCGTCATCGGGAAGACGATGATGGAAAGCGGCGCCGCCGAACGGATCGTCCGCTGGTTCCAGTCGTTTACCTCAGAGGAGCGTTCCTACCTCTCGCTCGGTGGCGCAAGCGGCGTACTCGCGATTCCGGTCTTCTTCGACAACGTCTTCTTCCTGCTTGCACCCCTCGCCCGGTCGATGCGCGCCCGGACAGGCAGAGACTACGCGCTGTTCATCACCATCGTCGGCGCGGCCGGCGTCACCGCCCACGGCTTCGTCCCGCCGACGCCCGGCCCGCTCGCGGTCGCGCTCGAACTCGGCGTCGACCTCGGATACACGATGCTGGTCGGGATCGTCGTCGCGATCCCGACGGTGTTCGTCTCCGGCGTGCTCTACGGGAAGTGGATCAACAGCCGGATCGAGGTCCCGCTCCGGGAGACGATGGGCTCCTCGGTCGAGCGCGTCGAGGAACTCGCCGACCGGCCGACGTCGGCGCTGCCCGGCATGGTCGAGGCCTCGCTTCCGATCCTGCTTGCGGTCGTGTTGATCGCCTCGAACACGACCGTCGATTCGCTGATCGACGCCGGATTCCTCGTAGAAGGCGGGACCGCCGACGTCACGGCGAGTTTCGTCGGCGACGCCAACATCGCGCTGACCGCCGCCGCCCTCGCCGCGGCGGCGACCTACCTCCGGACGGAGGCCATAGACCGGGACACCTGGTCGGACGAACTCGTCGATTCGCTCCAGAGCGGCGGCCACATCGCGGCGATCACCGCCGCCGGCGGCGCGTTCGGGGCCATGCTCGCGGCCTCGGGGATCGGCGACTACATCGCGACCGCCCTCGAGGGGCTTGGCATCCCGCTTCTGGTCGCGGGGTTCGTGATCGCGGCGACGATCCGGATCGCCCAGGGCTCTGCGACCGTCGCCTTGCTGACGACCGCGGGGATCATGGCGCCGCTGATCGGCGACCTCTCGGTCAACCCCGTCTACCTCGTGATGACGATCGGCTCCGGCGGGACGATCTTCTCGTGGTACAACGACAGCGGGTTCTGGATCGTCAAGGAGATCGGCGGGCTGACCCAGGAGGAGACATTCAAGATCTGGACCGCGCTGACGACCATCGTCGCGATCACCGGGTTCGTCGTCACCATGGTCGTCTCGACGGTCTTCCCGCTGGCGTAACCCCGATCAGCGCTCGGGCGGCTCCGCCGCGACGAACTCGAGGCCGTGCTCGGCGAGCAGGCGCTCGGCCCGGTCTGTCACGGAGGGCGCGACGAGGATTCCCCGAACCGTGGCGTCGGCGTGGAGGTCTCGCTCCAGAGCATCGACGTACCGGCGGAGCTGGCCGACGGCGTCGGGACCCACCCGGCGGCGCTTGAGCTCGACGACCACGGCGCGGCCCTCGCTATCCTCGCCGTAGATATCGACCGCGCCCGCGGGCGTGTCGCGTTCGGTCGCGAGCGGGGTGAACCCGGGTTCGACCAGCGCGGGCTCCTCTAAGATCCGCTCGCGGAGGTCCTCCTCGGTGCCGACGACGGCGAGTTCGCGCTCGTCGGCGAGAACGAAGGCCGAGACCTGGTCGATCCGCTCGAACGTGACCGCGAGACGCTCGGCGGGCGTCGAGCGCAGGCTCTCGATCCGGAGGGCGCCGTCGGAAAGCGAGACGCCGTGGTCGCAGCCGGGCGGTTGCCAGTTGACCGGCTGTTGGCCCTCGTCGGTGTGGACCAGGGCCGCGCCGTCGGGCTTGAGCATGACGTGCCGGTCACCGGGCTCCAGACGGCTCGCCGCTCGGCCGTCGTACTCGACGGTACAGCGGCCGACGATGGTCACGAGCGCCTCGCGGTCGATCCCGCCCTCGATCGCCTCGCGGGCGGCCGCCGGCGCCGGCTCCCGGAGAGTGCGAGCGACGTCTACGGGTTCGGCTCCGTCCCGATTCACGCCGAGGGATAGCGACCGGACCGCCAAAAGGCGGTCGGTCCGGCGGGGAGATCGGAGGGCGTATCCGCCTCCGGCGCCCGTCTTCGGGCATGAGCGAGGACCACAACCGACGACGGGTTCTGCGGCTCGCGGGGGCGGGCGCCGCGGTCGCGCTCGCGGGCTGTTCGGCGCTTTCGGGCGGCGACGGCACCGACGACACCGGCGACACCCCGGAACCGCCGCCGGAGGTCGAGGACGCCGACGTTCCCGAGTCGGCGGTGACCGCGTTCGTCGAGCCCGACCAGGAGGAGGTCCGGGCGATCCAGGAGGAGCTCAGGGGACGCATCGAGAACAACGAGACCAGCCAGATGGAAGCCCAGCGCGAACTCCGCCAGCGCCAACTCGAGCTCGTCACCGAGGAGGTCGAGGCCGTAGAGGAATACGCCGCCGACACGGACGGGCTGACCGTCGAGGAGACGATCGTTCAGGCGGGAGTGCTCCTGATCGACGGCGATCCGGCAGTGATCCGGGAGGCGCTGAACGCCGGCGAAATGGACGGCCTGCTCCCCGGCGGGCGGTTCGTGGAGATCAGCCAGCAGGCCACAGGAGCCACGGGAGGACCGGCCGCGAACGAGTCGGCGGGAGCGGGCGGGAACGGTTCGACGGAAGGTAACGCGACCGGCGATAACGAAACGACCGTCGGCAACGCGACCGCAGACGACGGGACGACCGAAGGCAACGAGTCGGCGGGAGCCGACGTGCCGACCGCAAACGGGACCACGGAAGGCAACGACTCCGCGGGCGAGGAGGGTGCCGCGAACGGCTCCACGGGAGACAACGAGTCGGCGGGTGCGGGGACGGGCGGGAACTGATCACTCCACTGCGAACGGACTCTCCTCGTCGGGCCACCCCCAACCCGGCAGCCGCTCGCCGAAGCCGGCCGCCAGTGCGGCCTCGAGGTCGTCGACGCCGGCCGCCTCACCGGGCGAGCCGTGGACGTGGATATCGGCGTAGTGGAAGGTCGCCTCGCCGAGCGTCCGCAGGGGCTGGGTTCCCGCGATCGTCGCCGCGAGCTCCCGGCCGAGCAGCTCGTCGACGACGAAGCCGGGATAATCACCCTCCACATCGAGTCCACGGAGGAGAGAGGCGAGAGCGGCGACGTTGACCGCGAGATCGCCGTCGGCGAACACCGCGTCGACCTCCTCGCGGTAGGCCGCCCGGTCGACCGGCGCGACGTCGATCCCGAACCGCTCGCCGAGTTCCCCGCGAACGTCGTTGATGAGGGGGACGACGCGCTCGCCGCGGTCGCGGATCCGATTGCGTTCGGCGGCGACCCGGGCGGGGGTAAGCTCGAGGCGTGGGTCCATACGTCCCCTTCGACGCCCGGGGTTCTGGGGTTTGCGAAGGCTTTTATATGCACCGGCGACTACATACGTCCAAGCGGGTTCTCTCCGAAATCGTCCCGCACGAGACGGGTGCGGCCATACGTGCGCGCCCGTCGATGATACCACGGACTACTGTCACGATGATTCGGGATAGCAGACGGTTCACGGCACGGGCCCGGCCCTCCACGGGCGAGGCGTGCGAGCCGTGGCCCTCCTCCCGGACCCCGTCCCGACGCGTCTCCCACCCGATCGATCGGGCCACACCGGTCGGATCCGGGATGGATGCCGGGACGCCGTGGACGCGGACGCCGACGACCCTCTGTCGACTATGAGTACTGTAGAGCAGCAACTCGACGAACTGGAAGCAACGATCACCGACGAACTCCCCGCCGGCGTCTCGGTCACATCGGTCGCCTACGAGGGCCCCGAGCTGGTCGTCTACACCCGGGATCCAAAGCGGTTCGCCCAGGAGGACGACCTCGTGCGCGGCCTGGCGAGCCGGCTCCGGAAACGGATCACCGTGCGGCCCGACCCGAGCGTGCTCTCCCAGCCAGAGCGGGCCCGCGAGGAGATCATGGACGTCGTCCCCGAGGAAGCGGGCGTCACCGACCTCGACTTCCACGCCGACACCGGCGAGGTCGTCATCGAGGCCCAGAAGCCGGGGATGGTCATCGGGCGCGGCGGCGCGACCCTCAGAGAGATCACGAAAACGGTGGGGTGGACCCCCGAAGTGGTGCGGACCCCGCCAATCGAGTCCTCGACGGTCACCAACGTCCGGAACTTCCTCAAGCAGGAACGCGAGGAACGCCGGGAGATCCTGGAGCGAGTGGGCCGCCAGATCCACCGCGAGGAGATGTCCGACGACGAGTACGTCCGGATCACGACGTTGGGATGCTGTCGCGAGGTCGGGCGGGCCTCGTTCATCCTCTCGACGCCGGAAACCCGGGTGCTCGTCGACTGTGGCGACAAACCCGGCGCGGAGGGCGAGGTCCCCTATCTCCAGGCCCCCGAGGCCCTGGGCGCCGGCCCCCAGAACATCGACGCGGTCGTGCTCACCCACGCCCACCTCGATCACTCGGCGCTGATCCCGCTCCTGTTCAAGTACGGCTACGACGGCCCGATCTACACCACCGAGCCGACGCGGGACCTGATGGGCCTGCTCACCCTCGACTACCTGGACGTCGCCGCGAAGGAGGGCCGGACCCCGCCGTACGAGTCGGCGATGGTCCGGGAGGCGATCAAACACACCATTCCTCTGGAGTACGGCGACGTCACCGACATCGCGCCCGACGTCAAACTCACGCTGCACAACGCCGGCCACATCCTCGGTTCGTCGGTCGCCCACTTCCACGTCGGCGACGGCCTCTACAACGTCGCCTTCACCGGCGACATCCACTACGGCGACACCCGGCTGTTCGACGGCGCGGTCAACGACTTTCCCAGAGTGGAGACGCTCGTGATGGAATCGACCTACGGCGGGCGAAACGACTACCAGACCGACCAGGACGACTCCGAACGCAAGCTCAAGCGACTCATCCGGGAGGCCCACGAGAAGGGCGGGAAGGTCCTGATCCCCGCGTTCGCCGTGGGCCGCTCCCAGGAGATCATGCTCGTCATCGAGGAGGCGATGCGCGAGGGCGAGATCCCCTCGATGCCCGTCCACTTGGACGGGATGATCTGGGAGGCGACCGCAATCCACACCACCTATCCCGAATACCTCCGGGACGACCTCCGTAGCCGGATCTTCCACGGCGAGGACAACCCCTTCCTCGCCGACGAGTTCAACCACATCGAGAGCGGCGAGGAACGCCAGGAGGTCGCCGACGGCGACCCCGCCATCGTCCTCTCGACGTCGGGAATGATGACCGGCGGCCCGGTCATGTCCTGGCTCGAGTTGCTCGGCCCGGACCCGGACTCGACGCTGCTGTTCGTCGGCTACCAGGCCCAGGGCACGCTCGGCCGGCGCATCCAGAACGGCCGGCGGGACGTCGCCGTCGGCGACGGCCGGGACACCGTCTCCGTGAACATGGACGTCGAGACCGTCGACGGCTTCTCGGGCCACGCCGACCGCGCCGGCCTCGAGAACTACGTCAAGACGATGAGCCCCCGCCCCGAGAAGGTCCTCTGTGTCCACGGCGACGAACGCTCGGTCCAGGACCTCTCCTCGGGACTCTACCACGACCACAACGTGCGGACGTTCGCGCCGAAGAACCTGGAAACCTTTCGCTTCCTTTAGGTGTATTCCGCGGGCGCATAGACGCTCACCGTCTCGAGGTCGTCCTCGCCGCCGTTTGCGATCTCGTGGGTCTCTCCGGCCTCGATCAGGAGGAGGTCGCCCGGTCCGATCTCGTGGGTCTCGCCCTCAAGGGTCACCTCTCCAGTACCCGCCTTGACGTAGAGCCACTGGTCGCTATCGGGGTGGCGGTTCGATGGCCCGCCCGTGGACTGGCCGGACTCCAAGATCATCGTCGCCGCGTCCGAGCGCTCGGTGCCCGCGACCACGGTGAAAAACCCCTCGGCCTCGTCGGTGTCGATGAGATCCATGGAGGGGAGTTAGTTCGAGGTGGTCAAAAGAGCGACGACGACGTCCTTTGCTCTGACAGTCCGTAGGAAGTCAAAATGAAGGGGACCGGATTCGAACCACGCGAAGACGTGCTCGCTTCGCTGCGCGCGTCTTCTTTAGTTCGAATCCTCGTCGCGATTTTCGTCCTCGCTATCGCTCGGACGGAAAATGCGCGGGACCGGATTCGAACCGGCGGACCCCTACGGGACAGCGTCCTAAGCGCTGCGCCGTTGGCCTGGCTTGGCTACCCGCGCGCAGTACGGCGTACCCACGATCCGAGTAAGAACCTGTCGGTCCCGGGGAGCGAACGGTTATCGAACGCGGCTTCGAGGACCGCACATGGACCGAACCGCGATCCATCCCGAGGGACTCGCCGACTCCAAACTCCACCACTTCACGCCCGCGACGGTCGCCGACGGGCGGCTGTACGTCTCCGGCCAGGTCGGGGTTACTGCCGACGGAGAACCCGCTGGCGAGGACGTCGCCTCCCAGAGCCGCCAGGCCTTTGCGAACGTCGAAACCCTCCTCGCTGACGTCGGCTCCGGCTACGGGCTCAAGGACGTCGTCAAGGTCAAAACCCATCTCGTCGACGTCGAGCGAACCTACGAGCCGTTCCACGCGGTCTACCGCGAGATTTTCCCGACCGAGCCCTACCCGTGTCACACCGTCCTCGGCGTCGATGCCCTCCCGACCGCCGACCTGCTGGTCGAACTCGAGGTCGAGGTCCCGATCGAGGACTGAACCGCGGGTTGGTCCAGGAAAGTCGGGTCCCTGCTCACTCCCCTTTCAGCCGGGAGATCGGAACCCACTCGGTGCCGGTGTGCCACTCCCACTCCTCCCAGGGATAGTCCCAGGCGTAGCCCTCCTCGCCGCGGATCAGCTGGTCGAACTCGCGGGTCGCCCCCGAGGGACTTCGGGGTTCGCCCTGGAACTGGATCCGGCCGTCCTCGACGGTCGCGAAGACCACGACATCGGCGTAGGGCCCTCGTTCGAGGTACGGCCATCTGAGCGTGGTTCCGTCGGGCAACATCGGAAGCTCTGGCTCGGGCATACGTTGGCCAGTCGGTTCGAGGCGACAAAACTGATAGGGTCGAACGGACGTCGGTGCGCCGTCGATCCCAACCCGTCGTTCGATCGGCAAATCGGTACATCCGACCCTAGAGGGGGTCTCCGAAGGGAGCGACGGTCCGGCGCGAGTCAAATCTAACTAATGAACTTGTTGTCCCGCCAGTCGACGCCGTTCTGGGAGGAACCCCGGTCGCGTGGGCCCTCGACGACCTCGACGTCGGCGGGGCGGACCTCGCCGTCGACGATCCGGGTCGCCTCGAGGTCGCCGTCGCGCTCGGAGATCGCGGTCAGCGTTCCCTTCTCGCACTCCTCTGCGATCCCACAGAGGACGCGGAACATCTCGTACTGCAACAGGGAGTTCTGGAGGACGGTCTCGCGGTCGCCCTTGAACGCGGCGAACTCGACGAGTTCGGACTCGATCTCCTCTTCTTCCTCGTCCCACCGAAAGGAGTTGCGCCGCTCGTCGGGGTCTTCCTCGTAGACCCGGTTCTCGGTGACGCTGGCCTTGAGCTGGGCCGATGGCGTGTACTTGCTGACCGTCTCGTCGTCGGAGACGGCCTTCAGGATCAGCGTGTTGTTCCGGCGGGTGATCTCGACGTCGGTGATCGCCGGAGGCAACGAGGCGTCCTCGAAGTGTTCGTGGAGCTCTTCTAGTGGCAACTCGAGCGTCGAGTGGAGCCGATACACGTGGCCGGATTCCTCAGTTGACATGATGGGGGGAGGTGTCGGCAGCCTTGGGGGGTAGTACGCGTGCGTGATTTATATGACCTGCTATTGGGTTCCGGACCGATCGGTCCTGCGTGTCGGCCCGGAAAGCGGTCACCCGAGGGTCTCCGCCAGCTCGCCGCGTTCGTCGAGCTCCGCTAAGACGTCGCTGCCGCCGACGAACTCGCCGTCGACGTACGTCTGGGGGATCGTCTCCCAGCCGCTGTGTTCGGAGAGGGCGGCCCGGTACTCCTCGAGGGATTCGAGGGTATCCACCGTCTCATACTCCTCGCGGTGGCTCCCGATCAGCTCTAAGGCGCGCTGGGAGTAGCCACACTGGGGCATCATCGGAGAGCCCTTCATGAAGAGGACGACCTCGTTCTCCTCGATCGCGCGCTCGACGCGATCGTCGACCTCCGACTGGTCGAGGCCGGCGTTCGGTTGGAACGTCATGCCTTCCAGTACGGGAGTGATCCGGATAGTCCTTGCGCCCTTACCGGGTACTCAACTCGTCTTTGTCGCTGACGAGTTGGGTCTCGGCCTCGCCGCTGGTGTTCTCGTTGACCACGTCGTAGAAGTCGTTCTGGAGGCCCGCCGGGAAGGTGACGACACCGATCCAGGAGCCGTCGGGCTGCCACTCCTCGCGCTCTAGGTCGCCGTACTGGCGGATCTTCGCCTGGGCACTACCTGCGTACTCGGCGGGGATCTGAACCGCGACCGTCACCTCCTCGAACCGGATCGGGATGAGCGGGCGGAGGTCGTCCAGAGCATCGTCGACCTGGTTCTCGACGGGCTCCATCGGATCGACCGTAAACCCCGCCTCCTCCAGGGCGTTCTCGATGCGCTCCGGGGGATGGGGCGCGTTGTCCATCTGGGGGTTGACCGCGTTCCGGGCGATCCGGTCGATCAGCTGGCGGCGCTTCTGTTCTTGCATCTCCCGGCGCTGCTCGGCCGTGATCTGGATCTCGCCCTCGCGGATCACCTGGGGGATCACCTCGAGGGGCTCGGTCGTTCCGAACACGTCCTCGAGGTCGCTCTCGGCGGGGCGATCCCCCCGGGAAGCGTCCTCGAAGACGTCCTCGGCGGCGATCACCTCCTCTAAGTCGCCCTCGAACTCCCCGCGTCTGATCGACAGCGCCGCGTCGGGATCCACCAGCACCTCGAAGCGCGCGCCGTGGGACTCCAGACGCGCGGTCACCGCCTCGTCGAGCGAGATCATGCCCGGAGCTAGCGGAGGGTGCCTAAAAGAACTTTCCTGCCGACTACTCCTCGCCGTCCTCGTCGCTCTCGTCGTCCTCGCCGTCGTCGAGCAGGTCGTTCTCCTCGAGTTCGGCCTCGATGCGTTCCTCGTCGTACATGTCGAACTGTTCGGTCTCGACGTCGACCGTCGCGAGGCCCAGTTCCTTGGGGAGCAACGAGCCGTCGTTGACCGAGGCCAGCGCGTCGAGCGCGAGCGCGATGCCGCCCGCGAGGTCGGCCTCCTCGTCGTAGTTGTCCTCAAGGTACGTCTGGAGTTCCCCCCGGTCGGCGCCGACCGCCAGGGCCTGCCACTCGTAGGGGGTTCCCGAGGGATCGGTCTCGAACAGGCGGGGCTCGCCGTTCTCGATGCCGCCGACGATCAGGGCGACGCCGAACGGACGTGCGCCCCCGACCTGGGTGTACTGCTGGATGTGGTCGGTGATCTCCTTCGTGAGCCCCTCGACGCCGATCGGCTCGCCGTAGCGAAGCTGGTTGACCTGGGCCTGGCGGCGCGCGAAGTCGATCAGCTGGCGGGCGTCGGCGACGTGGCCGGCGCTCGCGATGCCGACGTGGTCGTCTGCCTTGTGGATCTTCTCGACGCTCGAGTCCTCCAGCAGCGGGGAAGGGACGCGCTTGTCGACGGCGAGTACGACGCCGTCGGCCGTCCGAACCCCGATGCTGGCGGTGCCGCGTTTGACCGCCTCCCGGGCGTACTCCACCTGGTAGAGCCGTCCGTCCGGCGAGAAGATCGTGATCCCACGGTCGTAGGCCTGCTGTTGTTGTTGTCCCTGCATAGTTAGATCCGAGGTCTGTCGTGGATACGTACACCGGCGCCCGCGGATCGACTCGCGTGCGCGACGACCCGCTCGGCAGTATCGAACACGACGTTTCTCTCTCCCGAACCTTGCCGACGGCGTCCTAAATACTTTTCTTCCCGCCCGTCGGGCTCCCCGATACAAAGGTTCAAACGTGGTGAGTCGGCGGCCTCAAAGGTGGTTCTCCGCCGTCGCCCGGATCGTCCCGCCGATTCCCCCGACGGAGAGCCCGACGGGCGTCCCCTCGACGGTATCGACGCAGGCCAGCGCCGCCCTCGCCGGCCCCTCCTCGCCGCGGCGGGCCTTGACGACCGCTGACCCGCCGCCCGGAGAGACCGAAAACCGGACGACCGAGAGCACGGCGTCGGCGCTGCCGGGGTCGCCCAGCAGGTTCTGGCCGGCGTACCACAGTTCGCGCTGGAACGCCCGCCGGCCGACCGTCTCCCCGGCGGGCAGGTCGATCCGGACCGCGAGATACCGCCACCGTGGCCGGAGGTGTTTCGGGAGGTGTTTCATACCCGGCGTTCGGCGACGAGCACGCCGACCTGGTCGGCGACGCGCTCGACGGCGGTCAGCGAGAAGCCGGCATCCGTGAGCGCGTCCGCGAGCATCCCGACGGTCGCGGGGTCGTCGACCTCCGGCGAATAGAACGGCTCGTCGGGGTCGGGTTCGCCGAAGAACATCACGTCGCCCAGCACGAACCGCCGCGGACCGAGTTCGGCGATCCGCTCGATCGTCTCCCGTTTCTCCTCGTCGGCGAGGTGGTGGAGCGCGAAGTTCGTGGTGACGACATCGACGGGACCGTCGTAGTCGGGTTCGCGAAAGCGGCCGATCCCGAACGCGACGTTCTCGATCCCGGCCTCCGCGGCTTTCCGCTCGGCCTCCGCGAGCATCCCCTCGCTGACGTCCCGGCCGACGACCCGATCAGCCCGGTCGGCGAGCGCGAGCGCGATCGCACCCGTTCCGGTACCCAGATCGAGGACGACGT
The DNA here is from genome assembly GCF_003344565.1 of Saliphagus sp. LR7. NCBI lineage: Archaea > Methanobacteriati > Methanobacteriota > Halobacteria > Halobacteriales > Natrialbaceae > Saliphagus > Saliphagus sp. LR7. Next base: position 326,299 of record NZ_QPND01000001.1, read on the forward strand.
CGTCGGGGCCGGGGTCGGCGTGGTCGATCACCAGATCGCGACACTCGCGGTACTCGGGGGAGCCCCCGTCGTCGTACTCGTCGGCTTTCTCGTCGAAGCGTGCCGCGTGGTCGTCAACGGTCTTCGTCATACCGTCCCGCTTGGACCCCGGGCTCAATGAACGCCTCGGAGTCGATCCGTCGGTTTCGCTCGGCCAGCCGGCCCCACTCCGCCAGCCCGTCCTCGATGGTCTCCCGGTCGAAACCGATCGCCTCGCCGACCGCGGCCAGTTCCCGGGGCGCCCGGAGCTCGAACCGGGATTCGGGATCGGCGCTCACGACGACGGGTGCGTCGTAGTAGCCGACGACCTCCCGGAGTTTGCGAAGCGACTGGAGCGCCCGCACGCGGCGGCCGCCGCTCTCCCGGAGGACGGGCGACAGGGAGAACTCAAGCCGGACGCCGTTCTCGACGGCGGCCTTCGCGAGCACGTGGTTGACGTCGCCGTCGCCGGCCATCGGGCGGGCGAGCACGTCGACTTCGGGACGCTCGACCGCGAAGCGGTTCATCGCGTCGGTTCCGCCACGGACCGCGAGGACCGTCCGCTCCTCGCGGAGGGCGTTCACGCGTCCGCCGGCCTCGCCCGGGCTCCCCGCCTGGATCTCGACGCCGGCGACGACGTCGATCCCGTGCTCGGCGGCGAGGGCCTCCGGATCGATCCCGGACTCAGCGTCCGGGTCGAGCCACAGGACGACCCCCTCGAAGCCGTAGTCGGCCGCGGTCCCGACGAGCCGGTCGGCGCACTCGCCGTCGGCGCCGGAATGGACGGCCTCGTACATGCCCCGAAGAGGGGGGGCCGCGGACTTGGGGGTTGTGATTGTCGCTCACTGGCGACTAGAACGCCGGAGCCGGACGACCGCGTCGTCGCGCTCGCGAGGGAACGGCTCGTCCGCGCGGGTCATCCCGTCGCGGTTCGACGTGAGCACGAGGGGGGTTCCGTCGGGAGCCGCCACGACGCCCCGCAGCCGACCGAGTTCGTCCTCGAGGACCCGGTTGGCCGTCGCCGTGTAGGCGTCGTCGAGCCAGTCGGCGTCGAACCGGCGGCCGCGGTCGCCGACCGGCGGGAGGTCGGCCCCGGGCGGGGTCAGCGTGACGACGGCGAGGTGCCGTCCCGAGAGGGTCGCGACCAGCAGCCGGCCCCGCCAGGAGGGGATCGCCCCGCCGTCGTAGACCGTACAGCCCCCCGGTGCCCACGTCTCCTCGCCGGTGTTGACCAGGGGTGGCGCGTACTCCTCGCCGTAGGCCTCGTACTCCGGATCGTCGGGTCCCCCGCGGGCGACCGGCCAGCCCGCGTCGTCGCCGGGGCGGAGCCGGCGGATCTCGTCTCGCCCTTCGGGCCCGTGGTCGGTCGCGACCGGCGTCCCGTCGGGGAGGAACGCCACTCCCTGGGGGTTTCGGTGGCCGTAGCTGAACACCCGCGGATCCGCAAGCCCCGGGTTCGCCGGGGAGGGCGTTCCGTCGGGCCGGAGCCGCAGGATCGTCCCTCCGAGCGTCGAGGGGTCCCGGGCCGGGTCGCGCTCGGCGGTGCCGGCGGTGACCCAGAGATCGCCCCCGGGACCGAACGCGAGCCCCGTCCCGATCGTGTGGTCGCCGACGATCCCCTCGAGGATCGGCTCCCGTTCGCCGGGCGCGTCGGGATCGAACCGCTCGACCCTGGTCTCGCCGTCGGCGTGGGCGGCGACGTACACCCACCGCTCCCCGGGATGGACCGCGACACCGAGCAGGCTCTCGGCCGGCCACTCGCGGCGGCCCTCGAGGTCGGCCGCGTCGATCGGCTCGCCCGAGAGCAGTCGCTCGGTCTCGATCCGCGTGAGATGGCCCCCGCGTTCGGTCAGAAACGCCTCCGCAGAACCGAACGCGACGTCCCAGGGGACCTCGAGACCCGTCACGAGGGGATCGGTTTCGACCGATAACGCCGGCGTGTCGGTCGGCGCCCCGGAGTCGTCGCCGTTCTCGCCGTCCTCTCCGTCGTCCTCGCCGTCTGCCTCCGTCCCGTTCGTCTCCGTTTCGGGTTCACCCCCGGCCTCCCCGTCTGTGGACCCGGTCTCCGTGTCGGTCCCCGACTCGTCAGTAGGCTCGGTTTCCGTCTCGAGGTCGTCGGTCGCGGACCTTTCGTCCGATCCGTTTCCGTCGCTCTCGTCGGTATCGTTCCCCTCGGGCGATCCTGTCGGCGTATCGGTTACCTCCGGCGTCTCGCCAGTTCCCTCCCCGCCCTCATCACCGTCGGACCGCGAGAACGTACAGCCGGCGAGCACGAGGCTTCCCGCCGTCGCGAGAACCCGGCGGCGGGAGCGACGGGCCATCCCGTCGACTCAGCCCAGGACGTCCTGTGCGTTCGCGGCGAGGTCGCCACCCTCGGCGCCTCGAAGGCGGTCGTCGCCGATCTTCAGCCGGAGTCGGGGCCGGCCGACGTCGATCGGGACCTTCTCGGTGTCGATGAGACCCATCTCCTCGAGGCGGGTCTTCGTCCGGGAGAAAGTGGCCTTGGAGGCGATGCCGACGTCCTCGCCCCACTTGCTGATATCGTACAGTAAGGCGTCGTTTTTCGCCGCGACGAGCAGCGAGATGGTGACCTCGTCCAACCCCTCGCCGTCGCCGCGGGCGGTCTCCAACGAGTCGAGGATCGCGACGAAGTCGGCCTCGGCCTCCTCGGAGATCTCCTCGGCCAGGGTCTCCCGGACCCGCGAGATCGGCGGCGTCCGGAGGGTGAACTCCTCGGCTGCGTCCCAGCGATCGGCGTAGGCCTCGGTGGCGGCCTCGACGAACCCCTCGTCGTCGGTCGCGAGACCGCCGACGCGGTCGCCGGCGGCGACGACCGCGACCACCCGGTCGCCGGTGATCAGAAGCGAGTTCTCGGGGCTCTCGTCGAGCGTCCGGAAGGACAGCGAGCCGTCGGCGACCAGGTCGGCGGCGTTGCTCGCGACGATGAAGTCCTCCATGACGTCCTTCAGGGTCCGCTCGTCGGCGAGCAGTCGGACCGAGGGGAGTTCGCCGTCGAACTCGGTCGCGACGGCGACGAACGACTCGACGCCCTCGCGGGACGGGTTGACCATGTAGACCTCCCCGCTCGCCTCGGCGAGGACCGTAGAGAGGACCTCGTCGATCCCGCTATCGAGTAAATTTGAACTCATCTTACTGGTCAACTAAAAGTCTGCTACTTACTTAATTTTGTCGGCCGTTCGTTCGCCTCAACTTATAGTCGGGCCGCATTACCGGTAATTTTTGTCCGTTCTTTCGTCATTTCTCTCCGGTCGGAGCTATATCATCGATCTTTCGAGCTGGTTTAGGTCCGAATATCGTGATATTATCGGCTATGGGATTTGGATATATCCATCGGAATCGGTCGAGGAGCGGGCCCGTGAGTCGTGCCAACGAGGGGCTTTCATCGGTCGATCTTCGGGTGAAAGGTACACTTATGGCCGAGCCAGGATACGATTCGAACATGAACCACGACCGCGTCAGAGCCGTCGATCCGGCCGTCGCCGACGCCTTGGAGGGCGAGATCGAGCGCCAGGAGTCGAGCCTCCAGATGATCGCGAGCGAGAACCACGTCAGCCGGGCGGTGCTCGACGCCCAGAGCAGCGTGCTCACCAACAAGTACGCCGAGGGGTATCCCGGCTCCCGGTACTACGGCGGCTGCGAGTTCGCCGACGAGGTCGAGGAGTTGGCGATCGAGCGCGCGAAAGAGCTGTTCGGCGCCGACCACGTCAACGTCCAGCCCCATTCGGGGACCCAGGCCAACCAGGCGGTCTACTTCGCCATGCTCGAGCCGGGCGACAGGGTGCTCTCGCTGGATCTGACCCACGGCGGCCACCTCTCTCATGGCCACCCGGCGAACTTCACCGGCCAGCTCTACGAGGTCGAACAGTACGAGGTAGACCCCGAGACGGGCTATCTCGACTACGAGGGGCTCGCCGACCACGCCGCCGAGTTCGAGCCAGATATCGTCGTCTCGGGGTACTCCGCGTACCCCCGCGAGGTCGAGTGGGAGCGCATCCAGGAGGTCGCCGACGACGTCGGCGCCTACCACCTCGCGGACATCGCCCACATCACCGGACTCGTCGCCGCGGGCGTCCACCCCTCTCCCGTCGGTATCGCCGACTTCGTCACCGGCTCGACGCACAAGACGATCCGGTCGGGGCGGGGCGGGATCGTGCTGTGCGACGAGGAGTACGCGGACGACATCGATTCGGCGGTGTTCCCCGGCGGCCAGGGCGGCCCGCTGATGCACAACGTCGCGGGGAAGGCCGTCGGCTTCGGCGAGGCCTTAGAATCCGAGTTCGAGGAGTACGCCGAACGGACGGTCGAAAACGCCGAGGCCCTCGCCGACGGCCTCGCCGACCGCGGCTTCGAGGTCGTCTCGGGGGGGACCGACAACCACCTCGTGCTCGTCGACCTCCGGCCCTCCCACCCCGATACGACTGGCGGCGACGCAGAGGAGGCTCTCGAAGCATCGGACATCGTCCTCAACGGGAACACGGTCCCCGGCGAGACGCGCTCGGCGTTCGACCCCAGCGGGATCCGCGCGGGCACGCCCGCGCTCACCACCCGCGGGTTCGACACCGAGGACATGGAGACGGTCGCGGACCTGATCGCGCGCGTGATCGACGCGCCCGACGACGGGGACGTCCGCGAGGCGGCCCTCGAGGAGGTCGCAGAGCTCTGTGCGGAAAACCCCCTCTACGAGTAGAACTGGCATCCCTTCGGGAGAGGGGAAACGGTTATTGACGTGGTAGCTGTGATATCGGTTGACAACGACCGATGCCGACGCATTACTCACAACGACCGTACGACTTCGAGACCGGCTGCTCGGGACTCGAGTGTGTGGCCGCAAGCGCCATCGACCACACCCTCGTCTTCCTCTGGGTCGGGCTCGCCGCGCTGGCCGTCCTGGGACTCGTCTTCCTCCCCAAAGCTCGAGAGGCCTGCGAGAGCGAGCGCGAGCGAACCCGAACCGAGGCCCGGGCGTTCGACCGGTTCGCCCGCCGGATCGACCGGATCGAAACCGCCTCTCCGGAGACGACCGTCCGCGAACCCGCGGCGGGCCCACGGACCAAAACGCTCCTCCGCCCGCCCGACGCGACGGGCGACGGAATACGTGACGTCCGGGAGGCCTACCGCGAGACGGTGATGTCCGTCCCCCACTACGAGGAGGAGTACGACGAACCACTCGCCGAAAACGTCGCCGCGGAGTTCGACCCCGACGCCGCGGCCGCCCTCGCCTCCGGCGACCGCCTCACGCCCCAGGTCGAGCGCGCGCTCGTCCAGGCCGCGACCGACGCCCGCGAGGGCCGCGAAGACCTCGTCGACGCCCTCAACGCCGAGATTGCCTCCCTCGAGAGCTACGGTGAGACGCTATCGGGGCTCGAGCGCTCGCTCGACCGGCTCGACGACCGGCCCCTTCCCGGGCAGTCGTTCGACGAGCTCCGGGAGCGGTGGCGGGAGGTGGATCGGCTGCGAACGGAGCTCGGGGAGGTCCTCGCCGACCGCCAGGACGAGATCCAGTCGGGACACGCCCTCCGAGGCGGGTTCCCGGACCCATGGACGATGTACGCGTACTTCTACCAGTCGATCCCGACGACCCACCCCGTCCTGCGGGAGGGGGCGCGGGTGCTCGCCGACCTCTCGACCGCCGAGGACCGTCTCGCCCGCGCGCTGTCGCGGCGAGCGTAACGATACCCACGTTCGTGGATACAATTCCCGGGTAGCCAGGCGAGATAGGCACGGATCCGAGGTTTGAAGGGTGTCGCCGTCGCCCTCTCGACCATGACCGAGATCATCGACGGCGACGCGGTCGCCGCCTCCCTCCGGGAGGAGTTAGCCGAGTCGATCGAAGAGCTGGCGGACGCGGGCGTCCAGCCGGGGCTGGCGACGGTGTTGATGAGCGACGACCCCGCGAGCGAGACCTACGTCTCGATGAAACGCGGGGACTGCCGGGAGGTCGGCATCGAGGACTTCCATCGCGACGTCGATTCGGGAGCCGACACCGAGGAGCTGATGGCCGTCGTCGCCGAACTCAACGAGCGCGCGGACGTCCACGGGGTCCTGGTCCAGACGCCCCTCCCCGACCAGGTGGATTCCGAGCGCGCGCTCCGCAGCGTCACCCCCCTGAAGGACGTCGACGGCTTCCATCCCGAAAACGTCGGCCGGCTCGTCCGGGGCGACCCGCGCTATCGGCCCTGTACCCCCCACGGCGTCCAGAAGTTACTGGACGCCGCCGGCGTCGAGACCGAGGGCGCCGACGCCGTCGTCGTCGGGCGCTCGAACCTCGTCGGCAAGCCCCTGGCGAACCTCCTCTTGCGGAAGGCGCCCGACGGCAACGCCACCGTCACCGTCTGTCACTCCCGGACCGACGACCTCGCCGAAAAGACCCGTGGAGCCGACATCGTCGTCGCCGCCGCGGGCGTCCCCGAACTGATCGACGGCTCGATGCTTGCCGAGGGGGCGACGGTGATCGACGTCGGCTACAATCACGTCGACGGCGAGGCCGTCGGCGACGTCGCCTTCGAGAGCGCCCGCGAGACGGCGGGTGCCATCACGCCCGTCCCCGGCGGCGTCGGCCCGATGACCCGCGCGATGCTCCTCTGCAACACCGTCAAGGCCGCGAGCATCCAGTCGGGGACCGATGTCTCCCTCCCCTAAACGTCGTCGAGCGCCTCGAGACGGTCTTCTGCGCGCGCGAGCGCGACCTCGTCGCCGTCCCGGAGTGCTCTCCCCAGGTCCCGGGCCGTCTCGACGAGCCGTTCCGCAATCTGCGGGGAGACGTCGCCGTCGAGCATCCGGATCCGGGTGACGTGCTCGCCGAGCGAATCGAGGGCGCCGCGTTCGTCGGGGGCGAACTCGCGGCCCTCGAGCCAACTCCGGACGTCCCGGCGATACTCCCGGACGGCCTCGGCGTAGGCGAGCCCGCGGGCCATCGCGAGGCCGTGGGGAACCTCCGCGACGGGCGGGCGCTCGCCGCCGTCGGCGTCCCGGAGGAGCGAGACGAAGTACAGCTCCCCCTCGTCGGTCCGCTCGTGGGAGGGAGTCCGGGCGAGGACGTCGGCGACGTAGCGCAACTCGGCGGCCGCGAGATATGAATCGTCGAGATCGACCAGGTCCCCGCCACGGACGAACCCCCGGCGTCTGACGTAGGATCGGGCCTCCTCGGCCGCGCGCTCGGCGACCTCCTCAAGGGGGGCGTCGTCGATCAGCCCCCGGACCTCGGTCAGCTCGAGGGCGGCGTCGAGGTCGGTGTGTTCGGTCCGCTCGCCCGTGCCGACGCTCCGGAGGCTGCCACAGGCCGGACAGCCGACGCTGCCGGTCTCGTAGTACGACCAGCGGGTGCCACAGTCGGTGCACTCGCGTTCGCCCCGGATCTTCATGTACGGGCGTAGGCCGGACGCGGGGAAAGACCCTCCGTTCGCCGTCCGCCCTGCTCGGCGGCGAACCCATCGGCCGCTTGGCGAGGGTCGAGACGGGCCGAGACGTTCGACGGAACAGGGCCACGCTGGTTTCGGCGGACCGCGGATTCGAGCCCGACCACGGGACGTTCGTGACGAGAAAACTCTCGACCACGCGCGGGTGAGGGACTGTTCGGGGGCAAGCGACACCCCTCTTTCTACTTATGCCACCGTTTCACAACGAATATCCACTCCGTTATGAAGGTGCGGCAACTGCAGGCCCCATTGGAACCAACAGGACAGGCATAGCGGGTGAGTGTATGACCGAAGACCGATTCAGTCGACGCAGGTTCGTGACCGTCGCAGGTACCGTCGGTGCGCTGACCCTCGCGGGCTGTAGCGACGGCGGTGGTAACGGCAACGGCAACGGAAACGACACCGAAAACGAGACCGAAGAGGAGACCGAAACGGAGGAGGAAACCGAGACCGAAGAGGAGAACGATACCGGGATGGGCGAGGAGAACGACACCGGTATGAACGACACCGAGGACAACGACACCGGTCTCGGCGATGACGAGAACGACACCGGTATGAACGACACCGAAGACAACGACACCGGCATGAACGACACCGAGGACAACGACACCGGTCTCGGCAACGACTCCGGCATGAACGATACCGAGGACAACGACACCGGTCTCGGCAACGACTCCGGCATGAACGACACCGAGGACAACGACACCGGTCTCGGCAACGACTCCGGCATGAACGACACCGAGGACAACGACACCGGCCTCGGCAACGACTCCGACGAGTAACGCCCGCCGCACCCACTGCCGGTCGAGTCTCCCAATTTTCGTTTACCGGTGACTGGCCAGCCACGCGTCAGCCTGTGAGAACGGACCACACCACCCCAACCGCTTTCCTCCGATCGGTCGTAGCAGGTCACATGACCCGGAGCGATCGAACTCCTGATCGGGAAATCCCCCGGCGGTAGCGAGAGACGCACGCCCCGACCGGCTCCCGACGGCACCACGACGGCTTCCGACCGGGACTTCCTCCGGACGGTCGGCCGCCGCCGCGAGGACGGCGCCTACGTCGTCGAACGCCGCGGCACCGCGGCGGGCCACCGCAAGGTCTTCGAGTCGTTCGCCGACTGTCGGGCGTGTTTCGACGCGCTGCCGGCGACGTTCATGGCGGCCGACGTGGAGTGGCCCGGCGTCACCGGACGACGGCGCCACATGCTCGTCCACCACTTCGCCGAACACCCGGCCTTTCCCTGTCGGCTGGTCGGGCGCCAGCCCCTGTGCGCCCGGAAGCGAGAGGACCGGGACGGATGAGGGCAGTCAGCTTTTCCGGCTCCGCCGGGTAACCGGCGTATGCGAGACCAAGAGGAGATCCGCGAACAGTACGAATACCTGGCCGACCAACTCGAGAGCGAGGAGATGCGCCACGACGGCGTCCGGGAACTGTTCACCCACTACAAGCGGGCGCTGGGGTGGGTCCTCAAGGAGGAACACATGTAGACCGGTCGCGGACTCGGAGGGGGCACCGTTGGCTTCTCGGAGATTGCCGGTAGCTTTAAGTCGTTCCCCCGAATTTGGTCAGGTGACGCTTCGCTTGGAGGGCCGAAGCGTCAGCGGGGACCAATTCAGGGCGGCACGCGACCCGCGTGGCCTTTTTCACGCCCCGCGGGTCGCATTCCTGTTCGATCCACACGACCGAAAGCGACGCCCCCGCCCGGACGACACGGAACCGTATACGGCTCCGAACCCGCGCATCCGGAGTCTGTCGCTCCTCGAGTTCGTGACCGGTTCGGAACCGGCCAGGGTCGGTTCTCGGAGACGATGACACCGGTTCTCGGCTGTCTCGGAATACTTATTATAGTTCGGTAATGAGTGTGAACGAGACCTACCCAATGTACGACCTGACAGGATTCCAGCGTGACCTGCTGTACGTGATCGCGGGCGAAGGGGAGCCACACGGGCTGGCGATCAAGGAGGAACTCGAGAAGTACTACGAGAGCGAGATCCACCACGGGCGGCTCTACCCCAACTTGGACACCGTCGTCGACAAGGGGCTGGTCGAGAAAGGCCAGAAGGACCGCCGGACCAACGTCTACACGCTCACCCGTCGGGGACGTCGAGAGATCGAGGCCCGCCGGGAGTGGGAGGGCCAGTACGTCGAGGTGTAGCCGGATCCGGTGCGTCTCGGGCGGCCCCATCGGGTAACGAGCCGTTTATGACCCCCACGCTGCTACGTCGTGGGGTGAACGAGGCCGTCCCCGCCGTCGTCTTGCAGATCGCGGAAGCTCCCCTGGAGGAGTCCGTCGTCAGGATCGCGCTGGCGGGTGCCCTGGGGATGTTCCTGGGGCTCGAGCGCGAGTGGTCCCAGAAGTCCGCGGGGATCCGGACGTTCTCGCTGATCAGCTTACTGGGAGCGGTGTTCATGGTGCTCGTCCTCGAGGCCGACGCCGGCGAGAGCCTGCTCCTTCTCGGAGGGCTGTTGGTCATCGTCCAGGGAATCCTGCTGGCGGTCCAGGGGCTGTTGGACGACGACGAGGGAAGCGGCCTCTCGCTTACGACCTCGGTCTCGATGCTCGTCGCCTACGGCGTCGGCGCCCTGGTCGCCGCCGACTTCGTCATCGAGGGAGTGACCGTCGCCGTCCTCTCCTCGCTGTTGCTCGTTTTGAAACGCGAGCTCCACGAGTTCGCGTGGGGACTCACCCGCCAGGAGATGCGCTCGACGACGGAGTTCGCGATCCTCGCGTTCGTCGTCTACCCGCTGTTGCCCTCGACGTACCCCCTCGAGCTCGGCGTCACCACGATCGAGCTCGAGCCCCAGGTGATCTGGCTGATGGTCGTCGCCGTCGCCGGCATCGGGATCGTCAACTACGCGATCGTCTCGACCTACGGCGGCCGAGGGATCGCCGTCACCGGCTTCTTCGGCGGGCTCGCGTCCTCGACTGCCGTCGTGGGGACGATGCTCGATCACGTCAACCAGCGCTCGGAGGCCGCCTCCTACGCCGTCGCCGCGATCCTGCTCGCCGACGCCGCGATGGCCGTGCGCAACCTGGCGATCGCCGTCGCCTTCACCGTCGGCAGTGGCGTCTCGCCGCTCGTCGAGGCGATCGTTCCGCTGGGAGCGGTCATCGTCCTCTCCGTGCTGATCGCGGGGGTGACCGCCGACTGGTCGGAGTCGACCCCGATGGACCTCGAGAGCCCCTTCTCGCTGAAGAACGCCCTCGCGTTCGGCGCCGTCTTCCTGGTCGTCCTCGTCTTCGGCTCGGTCGCCGAGGTCTGGTTCGGCACGCTCGGCTTCTACGCGACCGCGGTGGCGAGCGGGCTCGTCTCCAGTGCCGGCGCGACGACGTCCGCGGTCGTCCTCTACCGCGGGGGCCAGCTCGCCGCGCCGGAGGCCACGGTCGCGATCCTGCTCGCGACGGTCTCGAGCATCGTCGTCAAGGCGGTGCTCACGGCGACGTCCTCGAACACCCGGTTTCGAAACCGGGTCGCGGCCTACAGCGCCGTCCTCCTGATCGGGGGCGGGCTCGCCTCGCTTCTCGTCGTGCTCTGACCACCAAGGGTTAATCCCGACGGCCCCGATTGGAGGGCATGGACCGAGAGACGACCGAGCCGCGGGTTGAGCACGTTCCCGGCGACCGGGCCAGCAAGTGGGTCGAGGCCCACCACGCCGTCGCCGCGCCGAGCACCTACGTCTACGAGTTCGTCTGGGACGCCGGGGAGCCCGCCGTCGGCCCGTTCTGTACCGACGTCGACGGCAACGTCTTGATGGACTTCACGAGCCACGTCGCCTCCGCGCCGCTGGGTTACAATCATCCCGCGATTTCCGACCGGTTCGACGAGTTCGACCTCCCCGACCCCTCGAAGATCGCCGGCCAGGACTTCTACGTCAGCCCCGGCGGCCCCGTCGACTCCCCCGACTTTCCCGGCCCCACACAGCTCATGGAACGGCTTGTCGAGATCACCGACCACTACGGCATGGATCGGGTGTTCCTCTCGAACTCCGGGGCCGAAGCCGTCGAGAACGGGATCAAGATCTGTTATGCCTCCGGGGGACATCGCGCCGTCACCTGCGAGGGGGGCTTCCACGGCCGGACGCTCGGTGCCCTCTCGCTCAACCGCTCGAAAGCCGTCCACCGGAAGGGCTACCCGGAGGTTCCCGGCGTCATGGAAATCCCCTTCCCCTCGAGCTCCGAGGAGTACGAGCGCCGGTGGAAGACCGACGGCCCCGGCGGCAACGTCCTTGCCGACAAACTCGACCCCGAGCAGGGCACCGTCGATCCCGACGAGGTCGCCTTCCTGATCGTCGAGCCGGTCCAGGGCGAGGGCGGCTACCGGCCCGCCCATCCCGCGTTCATAGAGGACCTCGCGGCCCTCCGCGAACGCTTCGGTCTCTGGATCGTCGCCGACGAGATCCAGTCGGGGCTCGGTCGCACCGGCGAACTCTGGGGGATCGACCACTACGACCTCACGCCGGACGTGATCACGAGCGCGAAGGGCCTTCGCGTGGGGGCGACGGTCTCCCGATCCGAGATCTTCCCCGACGAACAGGCCCGCCTCTCCTCGACGTGGGGCGCCGGCGATATCCTCGGGGCGATGCAGGGCGCGCTCACGATCGACGTCATCCGCGAGGAGGGGCTCCTCGAGAACGTCCGCGACCGGGGCGAGCAGTTCCGTACACGATTGGAGGAAATGGCCGACGGGCGCGAATCGGTGATCGACGTCCGCGGGCTCGGCCTCATGCTCGCCGTCGAGTTCGACACCAAGGAGCGCCGGGAGGCGGTCGTCGAGGCCGCGCTCCGAAACGGCCTGCTCACGCTGGGCTGTGGCCACAAGACCCTCCGCCTGCTTCCACCGCTCGACGTCACGGCCCGCGAGATAGCCCTCGCGAGCGACCTGCTGGCCGAGTCGATCGACGACACCGGGTAGCCGGTTCCCGCTCACCGGTCGGGAGCGTCGGGCAGGTGTGCACCCTGATGGGTCCCGGCAGTCGCCACGGGGGCTCGTTTGGCCATCGAATTATACTCGTCGGGGTCGAACATCCCATATGAGGGTGCCACACGTACACAGACTCGAGGAGTTCGGAACCCGTTCGCTCGTGACCCACGGGCTGATGGTGGTGACGTTCCTCGGCGCCGTCCTCGCGGGACTGTTCGTCGATGGCCAGTTTGGACTGGTGTCGTTCGTCGCGCTCGTCAACTTCACGGGCGGGCTCTGGGTCGCCCACTCGATCCACTCGCTGGGACACGTCCAGGGCGGCGGCGAGTACGTCGGCGTCCTGGCCGAACTGCGCGACGATGGCGATCCGGCCGAAACGGAGACCGACCGCGAGGGGTTCGACACGGGCCGGTTCGCCCGCCTGTTCACGCTCATCGCGGCCGTCACCGCGGTCTCGCTGCTGACGTCGGCACGGCTCCTGGGCGGGGCGCTCCTCGCGGCCGCAGTCGTCGGGGTCGGCACGATCGCGTTGATTACCGCGATGATCGGCTTTCTCATCTCGCTGGGGAGTTCCTACGACGCGGCACAGGCACAGGCAGCCGAAACCGTAGAGTCCGGATCCGAAACGAGGGACGCCTGAAAAACGGATCGAAAACAGTGCTCCGTCAGGGATTCGAACCCTGGTCCTTGCCGTGAGAGGGCAAGATGATTGGCCGGACTACACCAACGGAGCCTGTCCTATCGTTGCTCCGTATCGTGTTTAAGCGTTCCGTTTCGAGCCCCCAGTGGCCCGGTCTGGCACACGCTCGGACGGCCGGATCACTCCTCGAACGGGGACTTCGTCGCCTCGGGTTCGAACCCCTCGAGGCTGACGATGTTCTCGCGGCCGACCCGGAGCTTGCTCACCGTTCCCTGGTCTTCCATCTCCGAGAGCAGCATGCTGACCTTCGACTTCGACCAGCCGGTCTCCTCGACGATGTTGACCTGTTTCATCCGACCGCCGTTCTCCCGGATCAGCCGGACGACCCGGTCCTCGTCGGTCATCAGCTCGGACTCGGGGATCGGGTCGGGCTCACCGGGGGCCGCGCCGGCACCCTCGGCCGCCGTGGTGGTCCCCGCGCCGTTGGTGGCCGGCTCCCCGCTCGGTTCGGGGGTGTCCGTCCCTCTTCGCTCTTCGGCGGCCCCCTCCGACGACCGATACCAGGCGAGGGCGACGACGGCTCCGATCCCGAGGGCGACCAGCAAGCCGCCCGCGACCAGCCATGTCGATCCCTCTACGGGTGTGAGAAGGCCCTCGGTGCCCTCGTTGGCTCCGGCCGCGGCCTCGTCGGGATCCTCGAGGACCGCGTAGGGCCGGCCGTCGAGGAACTCGTGTTCGCCGGACCAGGTCACCGACGAGGCCGCCTCCAGGGAGGTGCCCGGATACTCGGGTTCGGGTCGGGCCTCGCGGAACTCGAGGTCCTCGCCGGCGACGAGCTCGAGGGACTGGCTCTCGCCGATGTAGAGCCCGCCGTCGAAGACGTCGCCGACGACGACGGTGCCGTCGTCCTCGACCTCGGCGAAGTTCGTCCAGGTAAAGCGCATTTCGACGACGCCCATCGGACCGGGACGGTACTCGACGTCGGCCGAGCGATTGAAGTTCCGGCTCTCCATCTCGCGGTCGGTCTGCTCGCTCCCGGTGCCGATCAGCGCCCCCGCCTGTTCGGTAAAGCGGGTGTACAGCGGGCTCTCCTCGTCCTCCTCGAAGTTCTCGGCGAACGACTTGAACTCCTCGACCTCTTGGTTGTCGAGCTGGCGTTCGTGGCGGTGGGTCCAGGTCACCGTCCCGTTCTCGTAGACGACGACCTCGAACCGAGTCGTATCGAACTCGTCGGGGGCGACGACGGTCGCCGGCCGTTCGACCGCGGTGTCGCTCTCGAGGGGTCCGGTAGCTGACTCCGAAACCGCCGAATCGTCGGATCCCGAACTGGTTTGGCCGGGGCCATCCGCGACGACGAGACCACACGCGCCGAGGACGACGACGGCGACGACGAGCGCAACGGCGGCCGACCGGGACATTCGTCCTACAGTACGTCCCGTAGCTAAAAGAGCTTGTGAATCCGGGGTCCTGATAGAACCCGACACGCACAAACGGCCGGTCGCCGAAGACCGAACATGATCGCGAACCTCGCGGACGGCGTCGGTACCTTTACGAGCAACGCCTTCCTGGTCGCCGGCGACCGCCCGACGCTGGTCGATACCGGCGCGAACTTCGACGCCGTCGCCGCCGTCGAAGAGCGCGGGATCGAGCCCGAACGGATCGTGCTGACCCACACCCACCCCGACCACGTCGGCAATCTGGGGGCACTCCGGGAGGCGTTCGACCCCGAGGTCCTCGCCTACGACCCCGACGCGGGGGACGGAGAACTCGACGACGGCGAGGCCCTCGCCATCGGCGACCACGACTACGAGGTCCTCTACACGCCGGGCCACAAGGACGACCACGTCTGTCTGTATGCCCCCGAGCCGGGGATCTGCTTCGCGGGCGATCTCGTCTTCGAGCGCGGGTTCGGCCGGACGGACCTCCCCGAGGGCGACCGGGCGACGCTCGTCGAGAGCATCGACCGCCTCGCCGACCGCGTCGGCCCCGACCTCCGGGAACTCCACCCCGGACACGGCCCGAGCGTGACCGACGATCCCTCCGGGACGATCGAACTCGCCGGGCGGATGGCCCGCCAGTAGCTCCCCGGCTACCGCTCCTCGACGACTTCGAGAAGGGCATCGTACGCCCGTTCATAGCTCCCCGCGACCCGCTCCGGATCGGCCCGCTCGCGAGAGGAAAGTGCCGGGAGCCGCCGGCTCCCGACGGGGTCGATGTAGTCGACGACGTCCCCGACCCGCCGTTCCATCCGCCCCTCTCCCGGGGCGGAAGTCGCCACCTCGCAGGCCCGCAGGTAGCGGTCGCCCCGATAGAGCCGGACCCGACCCGGCTCGACGGCGGCCACCGCGGCTGGCTCACAATCGAGGGGTAGGGCGACCTCGCCGTAGGACTCGACGACAGCGAACTCCGCCGACCGGACCTCGCGGGCGAGTTCGTCGAACAGCGGGAGATACCGCGCCTCGGTCAGCTCGTTCAACTCTCGAACGGAGTCGACCCGGGGGGCGTCCTCGAGGGCCAGGGCCTCGGCGACCCGATCGGGGACCGACGCCTCGGCGTTGACGACGAACCGATCGCCGACGCGGTCGACGACGAACTCGCGGTCGCTCCGGCCGAGCAGCCCCGATCCGCCCGCCGGCGCGGGCCGCCACAGCCGGTGGATCGGGTTCAGTTCCTCGGGGGTTCGATCGCCCCTCTCGGCGTCGGCGAGAGCGGCGGCGTCCTTCCCGTGGAGGCGGCCCTCCGCGAGCGAAGCGAGACAGTCGTCGTGGTCGAACCAGTAGTCGTTTCCCGCTCGGGGTTTGTACCCCCGCCCGCCGGTCCGGGCGAGCAGGCCGGTCGAAAACGTCGTCTTCCCCGCGTCGACCCGATCGGCGCCGACGACGAGGACCGTCGCCGTCATTCTTCGCCGTCGCGGAGCCCGTAGTAGCCGGGTTCGTCGTCGCTTCTCGGCTCGGCGACGGCCAGGTCGTCGGCGTTGACCATCACCCACGGGATCGCCCAGTCGAGCAGGACCTCCTCGGTCTCGACTTCGATCTCGGCGTCGGGATCTAACCCCTGGAGGAGTCGGGCGATCTCGTAGACCGAGTACAGCTCGTCGGGCTCTAAGAGGTCCGCGGGATCGTAGAACTCGCAGGGAACGATCTCGTCGAACTCGGATCTGGCGACTGGCATGAGGAGGCCTACTCCGTCGAGCGGAAAAACCGTGTGGATCGCGGGAGCCGCGCCTCGCCGGTGGCGTCGAAAGAAATCGGGGATGTAGCGACCGGGTCGTCGTCTACTCGAAGTGATCCAGGCAGGTCTGGTACTCCTCTGCGACCGAGTCCCAGTTGACGACCTCGAAGAAGCCCGAAACGAAGTCGCCGCGGTCGGGACCGTAGTCGTAGTAGTAGGAGTGTTCCCAGACGTCCAGTGCCAGGATCGGATGGGAGCCCCAGAGCGCGCCCTGGTCGTGTTTGTCGACCTTGACGTTGCGAAGCTGCTTCGAAACGGGGTCGTAGACCAGCAGCGCCCAGCCGCCGGCGGCGCTGGCGGCGGCCTCGAACTCGCCTTTCCAGCCCTCGTAGGAGCCGAAGTCCTCCTCGATGCGGTCGGCCAGCTCGCCCTCGGGTTCGCCGCCGCCGTCGGGGGACATGTTCTCCCAGAACAGCGTGTGGAGGTAGTGTCCACAGCCGTTGTGGGTGACGTTCCCCAGCGCGCCGGCCGTCGAGCCGTAGTCGCCGGACTCGCGGTTCTCGGCCAGGGTCTCCTCGGCGCTGTTCAACCCGTTCACGTACCCCTGATGGTGGGTATCGTGATGCCAGGTGACGACCTGTTCGGAGATCGACGGTTCGAGCGCGTCGTAATCGTACGGCAGCTCCGGAAGTTCGTGTTCAGTCATTGTGTGACACCTCTAGGCCTACTATCACTGTCTCAGGTGTTAAAGGTTGAGGAGTACGATGATAGCATTTCCCATAGAAGCCCGCCTTCCCGCGGTCAACCCGCCTCGAGTCCGCGCGGCCCACTCGCCGATCACCCCGCCCCGCGCTCGTCGCGGACCGTTCGTTCGAGGCGATCGAGACCTTCCTCCAACCGATCGATCCCCGCCGCGAAGCTCAGCCGAAGGTGGCCCTCGCCGCCCGCCCCGAAGGCGGTCCCCGGCGCGGTGACGACGCCGTACTCCTCCAAGAGCCGGTCGGCGACGGCCTGACTTTCGCCCTCCAAGTCGCTCACGTCGAGGAAGGCGTAGAACGCGCCCTCTGGCGGGGCGAGCGAGACTCCCGGGATCTCGTCGACCCGATCGCAGACCAGGTCCCGGCGGCGCGCGAACGCCCGCGCCATCTCCTCGATCGGCTCCTCGGGACCCGTCAGTGCGGCGATCGCGGCGTACTGGGCCGGCGCGTTCGTCGAGGAGGTGGTGTGTTCCCGGAGTCCCGTCATCGCGCCCACGACGTCCCCGGACCCGACGAGCCAGCCGACCCGCCAGCCGGTCATCGCGTACCGCTTCGAACACGAGTCGACCGTGAGCAGCCATTGTCGGAGGTCGTCGTCGGCGATCGCCGCGGCCGGCGGCGGGACGTCGGTGTAGGTCAGCCCTCGATACACTTCGTCGGCGATCACGAACGCCGAGTGGTCGGCCGCAGCCTCCAGAACTCGCCGGATCCCCTCCGCTCCGAACGTCCGCCCCGTCGGGTTCGCGGGCGAGGTGAGTATCACTGCTGCGGTCTCCGGCCCGATCGCTGCGACGATCCGGTCGGGATCGGGCGAAAACCCCTCCGCGGCGGGCATCGGAACCTCGATCGGCTCCGCGCCCGCCATCCTCGCCTGCGAGATCGGGTTCGGCCAGGCCGGCGTCGGGACCACGACTTCGTCGCCCGGATCACAGACCGTCTCGAGCGCGAGGTGGAAGGCCTCGACGCCGCCGTTCGTGACGATCACCTCGGTTGCGGGGTCGGGCCGGGGCTCCCGCGAGTCGGCGATCGCTTCCCGGAGTTCGAACAGGCCGGCGTTCGCGGTGTAGTTCGTCCGGCCCGCCCTGGCGGCCTCGTCGGCCGCCCGGACGACGTGGGCGGGGGTGTCGAAGTCGGGTTCGCCGAGTTCGAGGTGGACGAGGTCCCGGTCGTCCTCGCTCTCGAGTCGGGCGGCCCGGTCGAACATCGCGCGGATCCGCTGGGGGCCGATGGCGGCGGCCCGCGCGGAGATCCGGTCTCCCGACGACCCGTGGCTCATAGCGACGCCGACGGGCGGGGTCGCCAAAGAGGTTGGCAACCGGCAGGATTATTCCGAACGGGCCCCGACCCCCGGCGATGGCAGAGGAGCGGGAACCGACGTTCTACGCCGCCCTCGCGTTGAGCCTCGTCTCCTCGCTCGCCTGGCTCGCGGCCCCGGTGCTCGCTCTCTACACCCTCTACGTCGCCGCGACCGGCGGCGCGATCGGCGACCCCGCGTTCGCCACCGTCGCCGCGCTCTCGACCGGGATCGTCTTCGCACGCCTCGAGCGACGATACCAGCCCGAGGGGTTTCGGGACTAGCGCGAGCGGGCGAGGGTGACCGAGACGGGCGCCTCGCGGACGACCTCCTCGGCGACGCTGCCGGTC
The DNA here is from genome assembly GCF_003344565.1 of Saliphagus sp. LR7. Taxonomy (NCBI): domain Archaea; kingdom Methanobacteriati; phylum Methanobacteriota; class Halobacteria; order Halobacteriales; family Natrialbaceae; genus Saliphagus; species Saliphagus sp. LR7. The sequence continues at coordinate 344,891 of NZ_QPND01000001.1, forward strand.
AGGATCCGCGAGAGCCCCGACCGGCCGTGACTGCCCATGACGATCTGATCCATCGACTCCGCGTCGGCGTATTCGACGATCGTTTCGGCGGGATCGCCGGCCCGGACGTCCGTGGTGACCGTCGCCTCGTAGACCTCCGCGCGGCTGCGGACCTCCTCGAAGATCTCCGAGGCGCGATCGGCCTCCTCTTCGGGGATCTCGGCACGGTCTCCCTCCATCGGGCCCAACCCGTTCGCGTCCGCGACGTAGAGGGCCGTAATCGCAGAGCCCGGGTGGACCTCAAGGGCGTGAGTGAGCGCGACCGTCGATGGCTTCGATCCGTCGAAGGGAACGAGTATCCGCTGATCCATGGGGGGGTGGTGGCGGCCGGGACGCTAATACGCTCGGCTTTCGGGCGGCTACTTCGAGGGCGAGGGGGTCTGGACGTGCGAGAGGTAGGCCGCTAGGTCTACCGTCGTCAGCATCCCGATGACGCCCTCCTCGTCGTCGACGACGGGGAGGTGATGGAAGCCGTGTTCGATCATCGTGTCCGCGGCGTCCCGGATCGACGCCTGCGGGCCGATCGTGACGACGTCGGTCGACATGTAGCGCTCGACGGTCGTCTCGGCTTTCGGCTGGCTCTCGGCGACGATGCCGACGAAGTCCGTCGTCGTCAGGATCCCCTCGACCCTGCCCGCGTCGTCGACGACGACGAGCGAACCGATCCCGTCCTCGATCATCGCCTCGGCGGCCGTCTCGACCAGCGTGTCGGCGGTCACCGACTGGACCTCCGCGGACATGAGCCGCGCGACGAAGATGTCGTCCATACCCCGTAGTTCGGAGCCACCGGGATAGGCGTATCGACACCGGAGACACCCACCGCGCGACCTCCGGTCGGCCTCCGGGAGACGCCATCGACGCTATACGCTGCCGGAGAAACGTTTAGGGAGGGCCGGACCCCCAGTCGACCCGATGCCAGAGAACCGCGTCGTCGAGGGACGGATGGTGACAGCGGAGAAACTCGCCGAACTGATCGAGGGCGAGTCCGTACTGGAAGCCGAGTCGATCGAGGACGCCGACCGCGAGTGTCCCGACTGTGGCGGCGACGTCTTGACGGTCGGCTACATGCCCACGGTCACGGAGTTCGTCTCCGGCTACAAGTGCCAGGAGTGTTCCTGGGCCGAGACCAACCGCGAATAGGCGAGATCGGGGGGCGACCCCAAACTATTGAATCCCGGAGGGCGCCCCCGGCGTATGGACGACTCCCTCCGATACGGAATCGTCGGCTGTGCCGGGATCGGGAACACGCACGCCGAGGCCATCGCGGACGTCGAGGACGCCGACCTCGTCGCCTGCGCGGACGTAAACGAGGACGCGGCGAGGGAGTTCGTCGCCGAGCACGCCCCCGACGCCGAAACCCACGCGGAGGCGGGGGAGATGGTCCGCGAGAGCGACGTCGAGGCGGTCAGCGTCTGCACCCCGAGTGGCACCCACGCCGACGTCGCCTGCGAGGCCGCCGAGGCCGGCGCCCACGTCCTCTGTGAGAAACCCCTCGACGTCTACCGCGACCGGATCGACCGGATGATCGACACCTGCAAGCGAGAGGGCGTCACCCTCGCGGGCGTCTACCAGAAACGGTTCGAGCCCCACGCCCGGCGGGCCAAGCGGGCGATCGAGGAGGGCGAACTCGGCGACCCCGTCTCCGCGTCGCTGACGGTCGACTGGTTTCGCTCCCAGCCCTACTACGACTCCGGGGAGTGGCGGGGCACCCGCTCGATGGACGGCGGCGTCCTGCTGAACCAGGCGATCCACGCCATCGACCGCCTCCAATGGCTGCTGGGCGGCGTCGAGAGCGTGAGTGCGATGACCGACACGCTCGCCCGCGAGATGGAGAGCGAGGACACCGCCGCCATCGCCGTCCGGTTCGAAAGCGGCGCGCTCGGTACGATTCAGGCGACGACGGCGACCAAGGGCGGCTCCCGGCGGACGGAAGTGAACGCCACCGAGGGCACCCTCGAGATCGAGGGCGGCGAGCTCTCGATCGAGGTCGGCACGGGCGAGGAGAGTTACTACGGTGCCGAAACCGAGTCCCTTGAGGTCGAGGGCGTGGCCCACGACTGCGGTGCGGGCCACGTCGGCGTCGTCCGGGACTTCGTCGAGGCGATCCGAACGGGACGCGAGCCGGAGGTGCCCGCCCGCGAGGCCCGCGTGGCCGTCGACACGATCCTCGCGGCCTACGACTCCTCGGAGACCGGCGAACGGATCGAGCTGTAGACGGGCTGATCCGTGCGATCGCGGCGGAACGGCTTCTGCGGACTGGTTCACGTGGGCGCCGAAAGTATATAGTCGTCCGGTCGACAGGAGAGGGCATGTCGGAACTGCCCCTCGAGACCTACTACGATCTGACCCAGGTCGGCGAGGTCGCCGTCTCGCCCGACGGCGATCGGGTCGCCTTTACGGCCACCGAGTACGATCCCGACGAGGACGAGCCGGTCGCCTCGCTGTTCGTCGCGCCCGCCGACGGCTCGCGGGAGCCACACCGCCTGACCCGGCTCCCCGGCGCCGGCTCGCCCAAATGGGGGCCCGAGGGCGACCGGCTCGCCTTCCTCGCCGGCCGCGAGGAAGACACCGAACGGCGCGTGGGCCGGGACGACGAGGACGAGGAAAATGGAGGTGACGACCCCAAGAGCCAGGTCTGGCTGTTCGATCTCGCGCTGGGCGGCGACGCCACTCAGCTCACCGAGTTCGACGAAGGAGTCCGCGAGTTCGACTGGAGCCCCGAGGCCGACCGCTTGGTGGTCTCGGCACGGGACCCCGACGAGGCCGAGGAGGCGTATCTCGAAGGTCGCCGCGAGGAGGGCGCCCCGATCGAGACCGAACGGCTCCAGCACAAACTCGACGGCGTCGGCTACACCGACACCGTCACGACCTACTTGTTCGTCGTGAGCGTCGGGGAGGAGGGAGAGCCCGACCGGCTCGACGACGCCTACGGCGGCGGGGCGATGGAGGGCCTCCGGGGGCTCCAGCCCGCGTGGGGCGCGGGCGACCGGATCGCCTTCCTCTCGACGCGGACCGACGAGCCCGACGACACGATGGTCGCCGACGTCTACACGATCGACCCCGACGGTTCGGGCCTGAAACGGTTGACCGACGGGGACCTCGGCTGTGGAGCCCCCACCTGGTCGCCGTCGGGCGACCGGCTGGCCTTTGCCGCCGGCGATCCCGAAAACTGGTGTAAACCCAGCGAGGTCTACGTCCACGACGGAGAGGGCTACGAGTCGCTGACCCCCGATCTGGACCGGACGGTCGCCCGCGGCGGGGCGCCCCGGTGGACCGACGAGGAGACGCTCCACGTCGCCATCGCCGACGACTCGCGGACGCGCCTGCTGCGGATCGACGGCGTCGGAGGTAGCGGTAGTGGGGACGGTGAGAGCGACGATCCGGAACGCGTCTTCGAGGCCCAGGGCGACGACCGCGCGCTCGCGGGATTTCACGCCGACCCCGAGAGCGACCGCGCGGCCATCGTCCTCTCGGATCCGGCCGACGGCCAGGACGTCTATAGCGTCGGCGTCGGAGACCTGGACGCCGACGAGGAGCCCGACTCCCTGACCCGGCTCTCGAACGCCAACGAGGAGCTGATCGGGGAGTACGAGATGCCCGAGGCCGAGCGCGTCGAGTGGGAGAGCGACGGCTGGACGATCGACGGCGTCCTCTACACCCCGCCGGAGTTCGACGCCGCAGACGGCCCCGCGCCGCTCGTGGTCGCGATCCACGGCGGCCCGATCTCCTACGACGAGCCGATGTTTAGCTTCGCCCACGCGGCGCTCACCTCCCGAGGATACGCCGTCCTCCGCCCGAACTACCGCGGAGGCTCCTCGCGGGGCCGGAAGTTCGCCGAGACCCTTCGCGGGCGGTGGGGCACCGTCGAGGTCGAGGACATCGCCGCCGGCGTCGAGTTCGCCGTCGAGGAGGGGATCGCCGACCCCGATCGGGTGTTCGGCTACGGCTTCTCGTACGGCGGGATCGCCCAGGGCTTTCTCGTCACCCAACGGCCGGACCTGTTTACCGCCGCGGCGCCCGAACACGGCATCTACGATCTTCGATCCTCCTACGGCACCGACGATTCCCACAACTGGATGGAAAACGAGTACGGGCTTCCGTGGGAGGAGAGCGACAAATTCGATGCCTCTTCGGCGATCCTCGACGCCGGCGAGATCGAGACCCCCCTCCTGATCACCGCCGGACAGGAGGACTGGCGGTGTCCGCCCTCCCAGTCCGAACAGCTCTACGTCGCCGCCAAGAAGTCGGCGGGCGAGGCCCGCCTCGTACTGTATCCCGACGAACACCACAACGTCGGCACCCCAGAGCGGGCGATCCACCGGCTGGAGGAGGTGCTGGCGTGGTACCGCCGTCACGATCCCGCGGTCGAGGAAGAAAGCGAAGACATCCACGGGCGGCTGGAGGACGGCAAGGACGAGAACGGAGACGATAGCGACGAGGACGACTGAGATGGACCGCGGTACGTCACTTCCGGAACACCCGCGACCCGTTGGGAAGCTCTCGGGAGCAGGTACGGGCGACCACAAGGATGCCGTACAACTGTTCCCCCACGGCTCCTGTCTTCGGTATGAGAGGAGGGTGACGGAGCTACTCGAAGCGGTTCCGTTGACTATACAGATAGATCGTGAGAAGGAGAGAAAGTACAACGGTGATCATGGCACCAGTGTCACCACCAAGTACATCAATCCCACCCCGGAGCGCTTCGACGGAGAATAGAACCATTGCAGCCACCAATCCCCACAACGAGAGCGTCCACAATCCATACGCAGCAGCGAAGGAAACGGGAGTGAGAATCCAATGTAACGGTGACCCCTGAACAGCCAGCAGGAGACTACCAACTCCGATGAGAAGGCAGTAGACGGACACGATTTTGACACCAACTGTCGTAGAGTTGGATTGTCCCATGTGAAAGAATTGATATCCTTCAATTGATAAATCCCCGGGGTTCATCAAGATAGATTCATATTCCGAGTGGAAAACCCGTCGAACGTTCTACGAAATCAATCCCGTCCACTGCTCGATGGACCCAGGACCGTCCCGATCCGGGCCGTCCGATCTCCGACGCGCTACCAGGTCAGCCCCTCGTAGACCTCGAGTCCCCCCTCGTCGACGGCGATCCGGCGACCGTCAACGAGCACCCGGCGGTTCATCCCCGAGAAGTCCAGATCGTCGAACTCCGCCCAGTCGGTCGCGACGACCGCGCCGTCGGCACCCGCGAGGGCTTCGCTCGCGGAGTCGGCGTACTCGATACTCGGATAATCGGGCCGAACGTTCTCGGTCGCGACGGGATCGTAGGCGACGACGCTCGCGCCACGCTCCGTGAGATAGTCGATGACGTCCAGCGCGCGGGACTTCCGGACGTCGTCGGTGCCGGGCTTGAACGAGAGGCCGAGCACGGCGATCCGGGCGCCCTCGAGGGGAACCTCTGCCTCGAGCAGATCGACCAGTTTCCGGGGCTGTTTGTCGTTGACCTCGACGACGGCATCGAGCAGAGAGGGGTCGTACCCCTGTTCGCGGGCGCCCGCGCGGATCGCGTTGACGTCCTTGGGGAAACAGGAGCCACCCCAGCCCAGTCCCGAGCGGAGGAACCGGTCGGAGATCCGGTCGTCGAGGCCGACGGCATCCAGGACCTCGTAGGCGTCGGCGCCGTACGCTTTCGAGATGTTGCCGAGTTCGTTCACGAGGGAGACCTTCGCCGCGAGGAAGGCGTTGTTGGCGTACTTGATGAGTTCGGCCTCGCGAACCCCGGTCTCGACGAGATGGGTCTCCTCGCGTGCGAGGATCGGCTCGTACAGTTCCCGGACCGCGCCCCTCGCGACCGAGCTGTCGGTGCCGACGACGACCTTGTCCGGTTCGAGGAAGTCCGCCACTGCGGTGCTCATCCGGAGGAACTCGGGGTTCATCGCGAGGTGGAGGTCGCCGCCGACGCGCTTGCCCGAGCGCTCCTGAACGATGGGGCCGACGACGCCCTCCGTCGTCCCCGGCAGGACCGTGCTCTTGACGACGACGACGTGGTCGCCCTCCTTCTCCGCTAAGGCATCGCCGAGCGACTCGGAGGCCGCACGCATGATCGCGAGATCGAGGCTGCCGTCGTCGTTCTGGGGCGTGGGCAGACAGAGCAGGGTGAGATCGGTGTCGCGGACGGCCCCGTAGTCGGTCGTCGCCCGGAGACCGTTTCCGGCGTGAGCGGCGATCCGTTCGGCGAGGCCGGCCTCGTGGATCGGCGCCTCGCCGGCGTTGATCGTCTCGACGATGTCCTCGTCGATCTCGATATTGACGACGTCGTGGCCCAGGTCGGCGAGGCAGGCGGCGATCGTCGTCCCGACGTAGCCGCTGCCGATGATGGAGACGTTCATGGCCGGAGAGAGAACGGGTGGGGGTTAGTGGTTTTTGGGTTCGGACAGAGTGGGCGGGTCGCGATCGTCGCGACCGGTCGGGATCTCGAGCCGTCGGCGGCCGGAACGGCCCCGTCAGCCCCCAACCACTGGAACGTCGAAGGGGAGGTTGTCCGTCACGGTCGTCCGGAACCGCGTCGAGATGACCAACAGCACGCAGATGTACGCGCCCGCGCCGACCCCCACGAGCGAGACGACGAACGGCGCGTTGTAGTCGGCGATCCAATACGTTTCCCCGACCCCCCGCGCGGCGTAGACGACCCCGCCCATCGCCGCCGCGGCGATCCACTGGCGGCCGATCTCGGCGTAGGGAACCGCGAAGTCGACGAGGGTTCGGGCGTACCGAAACGAAAGCGAGAGCCCGACGGTCGCCGAGAGGAAGGTCGCGACCGCGGCCCCGACCCAGCCGACGGTGGGAACGAGCGCGAAATTGAGCAGGAGGTTCGAGACGATGAAGACGGCGTTGGCACGGAAGGCCAGATCGGGGCGGTCGACGGCTCCGAGCGTGTTGAGCAGTTGCATCGTGTACGTATAGGCCAGAAGCGCGGCGACGAGGATCACGAGCACGCTCGTTCCCTCGACGAACCCCTCGCCGTAGATGAGCAGCAGTCGATCCCCCAGAAGCCCCCCGCCGATCAGGCCGGGGATCAGGAGCAGGCCGGCGTACGCGAGGGCGTTCTCGACGAGGTTCGAGACGGCCCGAGAGTTGTCCTCGGCGGCCTCCTTGCTGATCTCGGGAAACAGCGTCGTGCTGATGGCGCTCCCGAAGATGTTCAGGAACTGTGTGATCGACCAGACGACCGAGTAGATCCCGACCAGCCCCGCGGGGACGAAAAAGCCGAGCACGATGATGTCGACCGAGTCGAACGTCTTCGCGCGCATGTTTCCGAGCCAGGAGAACTTCGCGAACTCGACCAGCCGCCCGAAGTGCTCCCGGCGCGGCATCGCGGGCCTGAACCCGAGGATCCACAGCGAGGCGATGCCGACGACGATGGCGCCGGCGGCGTAGCCGACCAGCATCCCGCTCAGCGCCCAGCCGGCCACGACGAGCCCGATCTGTGCGAGGCTTCGCAGACCCATCTTGACGGTCGCGAGCAGCGCATAGACGTGGACGAGGTGGTGGCCCTGGAGCGAGGAGAAGGCAAACGACCGGAGAAGTTCGGCGAAGACGAGGAGGACGACGAACACCGCGACCGGCGCGCCGACGTAGCGGTCGATCGCTCCCCGGAAGGCCAGCGTCGCCAGGGCGATGACGACGAACACGCCCCCCATCATCAGCCCGCCGGCGGTGATGTACGACGCCCGCTCTTCGCCCTCGCTCACGCGCTTGACGATCGCACCGGTAATACCGATCTTTCCGGCGATCGCGAGCCACGCGACGAGCGCGAGCGTGATCGAGTAGTAGCCGAGCACCTCCTCGCCCAGGAGTCGCGCGAAGTAGACCGTCGCGACGAACCCCAGCAGCGAGCCGACGACTTTCGAGACGAGATAGACGATCGACGTTTGGCCGAGACGCATTCCTCGAAGACTACCTGCCGTATCGGGCGCGGCGAACGGACTTATCGCTTGTCATCACGCGGTTTCGGTGGCCCCACGCGAGCGGATCCCGCGAGTTCGCTCGGACGACCGCCGTCGCCGTCGAGCGACGCCGAGCGGTCGAGACGCCACCGTTTTCACGCCCAGCCCGAAAGCGGAGGTATGAACCTCGACGGGCCGGTCGTACTGCTCACGGTGGACACGCTCCGGGCGGATCGGTTGACGCCCGACTGTTTCCCGGAGTCGTTCCCGCTCTTCGAACGGGAGTTCGCACGGTTCACGTCCGCGATCTCTCACGGCAACGCCACGCCACACGCGTTCCCGGGGATCGTGACGGGCTACCCCGTCGTCGGCAACGGCGAGTTCCGGTCGGGGGCGACGACGATCGCGGAGATACTGGGGGGAGCCAGTTCCGGGTTCTCGAACAACGCGCATCTGACCGCCGAACGGGGGTACGATCGCGGGTTCGACCGCTTTCACGACCTCTCGCCGCCGGACTCCCGGTCGCCCGTCGAACGGCTCAAGCGCATCGAGGCTCTCCGCGACTCGGAGACGGTCGTCAAAGCCTACCGGCTGTTGCGCAGGCTCCGGGACGCGGCGAAATCGAACGGGGAGGAGGGCGTCGTCCACCCGTTCCCGAACCCGAAGACGACGGCCGATGTCGTCACCGAGTTCGTCGTGCGCCGGCTCGGCAAGGCCGACGACTTCGTCTGGGGTCACTACATGGACCCCCACAAGCCGTTTCATCCCGACCAGGCCGTCGACGGCCCCGAGATCGACCGCTCCTACGAGGAGATCGAGCACCTGAACTCCTACGAGCACACGAGAGATCCCGTCGACGAGGACGACATGGCGTTTCTGGAGTCGCTGTACGACTCGAACATACGGTACCTCGACCGGGAGCTGGCACGCTTGTTCGAAACCATGCGCGAGCGGGGCGTCTACGACGACGCGCTGATCGTCGTCGTCGGAGACCACGGCGAACTGTTCGGCGAACACGGGCTGATGTTCCACCCGATGGACGTCGATCCGGTCGACGAGCTGGTGCGGACACCGCTGCTCGTGAAGTATCCCGACGGAGCCCACGCCGGGGAGACGTTCGACCACCTCGTCCAGCACGCCGACGTCCTGGCGACGATCGCTCGAGTAACGGGAATCTCGTCGCCGGCGATTCCGGAGACCGCCCATCCGTTGACCGAGACCGACCCGAGACGGGTGATATCGAAGTCGAACACCTCGATCCGGCTCACCGAGCCCGACGGCGTCGCGTTCGTCCGGCGGGACGGGACCGAAAGCGGGATCGAGGAGGTGTCCGAGGAGGGACGGGAGCGACTCGAGGAAGCCGAGTTCCCCGCCGTCGAGACCACCGGCGGAACGGTAAAGGGGGTCGAGGAGGCCGAACGGAAGCGGCGGTTGGAGGCCCTGGGCTACCAGTGAAAAAGGAGGGCCGTCACATGGAAGGCCCGCGCATAACCGGCTGGCCGTCGGAACCTCGCGGATGGGAGCCGCCTACCTCGAACGGGCCCTGGACCGGGCCGGACTGCTCGAGCCGACGAGTCGTGCGTACAACTCCGTACTCCGGTACCGAAACGGCGCGACGCTCGCCACCGAGGTCGGCGGCCTCACCGCGCGGTTTTACACCGAAAGTGCCCCCGAATACGCCCACGTTCGCAACTTCTGGATGGACGACCTCGGCGGCGAGCGGGCGGTCCTCGAGCGCTTCCTCGCCGACCTGGTGCCCGAGGACGTCGTCTACGACGTCGGGGCCAACGTCGGAACGTACACCTGCTTCGCACAGCAGGTCGTCACCGAGGGTCAGGTCCACGCGTTCGAACCCCACCCGGAGAACGCCGCCCGCCTCGCTGACAACGTCCGCGAGACGGGGGATAGGGGAGTGACGCGGATCCACCGGGTCGCGGTCTCGAGTGATTCCGGGAGAATATCGCTCGCCGTCGGCGGGGGCGTCGTCGGGAAGGGGACCCACAACGTCCTCGACAACGGCGAGTCGTCGATCCCGGTGGAGGCCGAGCGGTTGGACACCTGTATCGAGGAACACGGCCTCCGGAGGCCGGACGTGCTCAAGATCGACGTCGAGGGGGCGGAGGATCGAGTTCTCGAGGGTGCCGAGGAGACACTCGAGGGCGCACGCCTCGTCTACGTCGAGGTCCATCCCCAACACGGCGTCTCCCTCAACGGCGTCGAGAGCCGCCTCGAGGACGCCGGGTTCGCGATCGAACCCATGGAAGTGCGGGGGAGCCAGCCGTTTCTCCGCGCGTCGAGGAGCGGGGAATAGGCGTCGGCTGGAGGACGCCGAGCGACGGGATCCGGTCGCCGGCGCCGATCGGCCGACGCGGAAGCTACTGGATGTACCCGAGGTCGCGGAGCCGACCTCTCGTCTCGTCATCGAACTCCGCTCGCTCCCCGTCGTCGCCCCGGGACCACTCGATTTCCTCCCTCTCGAGGACGGCCGCGAGCTCGCTCGCCGTTTCGGGCTCATCGGCCAGTCGGTCCTGGGACTCGTCGGGCAACCGGTAGAGCGTCTCGGATCGCCCGTCGGTGACGTACTTGTGCTCCGTCGTCCGGACGGCGGTGATCGGGTCCTCGAAGAACTCGGAGCCGAAGTCGGGGTCGTGCTCGCGGTAGGCCTCGAGGTCCGCGACACCGCGCTGGCTGATCGCGTACCGTCGACCCGGTTCCCGCAGGTCGCGGCCCTCGAACCCCTCGGTGGATGCACCGGCGAGCGCGCCGATGGTATAGGAGAGGTCGACGTGCTGTGAGAGTTCGTCGGGCCCGTCGGCGACGTCGTCGATTCCCGCCGTGACCATCGGGACCTTGATCAGCCCGTCGTGACAGACGAGGTCGTGGCTGAGGAGTCCGTACTCGCCGAACAGGTCGCCGTGGTCGGCCGTGACCACGATCACGAGATCGCGATCCGAACGCGACCGGGCCGTCTCGATGATCTCGTGGGTCGTCCGGTCGGCAAAGCGGATCTCGGCGTCGTACAGCGACCGGATCGCCTCCCACTCCCCGTCGGTGAGGTCGAGGCCGGTCGCGACCCGCCGGGTCATCTCCTCGCCGTCCGCATAGAGGTCGGAGACGAGCGAACACGCCTCCTCGACGTCGAGGGGAGCGTCGGAGGGGTAGGTGTCCAGATACCGACTGGGGGGCAGATAGGGGTGGTGGGGCGAGAAGACGTGGGCGTACGCGAAGAAGGGGGAGGTGCCCGACCACCGACGCTTCAGCCAGCGCCTCGCCTGATCCCGGACCAGGTCGTTCTTCCCGTCGCGGACGTCCCGCCGGAGCGTCTCCGGATCGAGCGTCGGGCTCTCGAGGAACCGGGAGAGCAGACAGCGCCAGCTATCCCTGGCCACCTCGTCGATCCCGGCGAAGTTCGAGGGCGTCATCCGGACGAATTTCGAGTAGTCGAAGCCCCGGTCGAGGCCCGTCGCCGCAGAGAGAAACGAGTTCGAGGAGAACAGCGCCGTCTCGTAGCCCGCCCGCGAGAGGCGTTCGGGCAGCGTCTCGAGGTCGTCGGGGATCTTGTACTCGGCCTTCCCGTCGGTTCCCAGGTCGTGCGTCGAGAGGTGGGTCCCGGTCAGCATCGACGCCGACGACGGCGGCGTCCAGATGGAGGCGGCGATCCCGTTCTCGAACAGGGTCGCGTCCTCGCGCTCGCACAGCCGTTGGAGGTACGGAGTCGTGTTCCGGCCGTAGCCGTACAGCGGCGTGTGGTCCGCACGGACGCTCTCGAGGGTGATCCAGAGGACGTTGGGCCGCTCCATGGCCCATCGCACGCGCCGGGGCGCAAAAAGCCCACCACTCGAGGCGCTCTTCCGGGGAACGCTCCCTTTCGATCGCGGCGGTCCCGAGGCGGCCGACTGGGCTACCCCTCGCCGAAGAAGACGTCCTCGTAGGCCGCCGTCACCACCGGGATCGAGAACTCGTCCGCGCGTGCCGAGAGGATCTCCGAGTCGGGCGGGTCGGAGAGCACCTCCCCGATCGCGTCGGCCATCCGGTCGGGGTCCTTTACCGGGACCAAGGGGCCGTAGGTTCCGTCCTCGAGGATCTCGCTCGGGCCGCTCGGGCAGTCCGTCGAGACGACGGGGGTCCCACAGGCCATCGCCTCGATGAGGACGTTCCCGAACCCCTCGTACCACGACGAGAGGACGAAGGCGTCGGCCCGTCCCATATATTTGAACGGGTTGTCGACGAAGCCCGGAAACGCGACTCGCTCGTCGATCCCGAGGTCGTCGGCCAGCCGCCGGAGCGACGCCCGCCGGTCGCCCTCGCCCAGGAGGACGAGCCGCGCGTCGTCGTCCGCGAGGGCGGCGAACGCGCGAAGGAGCGTGTCGAACCCCTTCTGTGGGACGTGTCTGCCGGCGCTCGTCACCACCGAGAGGGAGGGGTCGTCGAACCAGTCGTGATCCATGGGCTCGGCGGCGCGGCGCCTGATCCGCTCGACGTCGACGGGGTTGTGGATCACCGTGGCCTCCACGCCGACGACCCGGCGGAGGTCCTCGCGAACGCCGCGTGAGACCGCGACCGTCCGGTCGGCGTAGGGGTACGCGATGGCTGCGAGCCGGAGCGCGAGCCGGTCTTTGATCCCGTCCGCGCTCGCCGAGGGCGTGTTGTGCTCGCTGACCACCAGCCGCGTCCCGACCCCGGCGAGTCGGTGTGCGGCGACCGCGGCGACGTTGATCTCGGTCATCATCGCGTAGAGGACGTCGGGCTCCCGCGCCCGGAGGTATCGCCGGAGCGGGAGGGCACTGGTCGTCACCCGCGAGGCGTCGAGCCCGACGACCGAGATCTCCGGGGGGAGTTCCTCGAGAAGGTCCCCCTCGGCCTCGACGAGAACGAGATCGACCGTGTGGCCGTTCTCGACGAGGCCCGAACAGAGGTTGAACGCGACGCGCTGGGCGCCGCCGATCTTCATCGAAGTCAGAAACACTGCGACGTGGCCCATCGTCTACTGTTCATCGGCGTACGGGCCCATAACTGGTTTGGGTTCGCTCGGCTTCGGCCCGCACGGAGCACGCCCTCGAGCGATCCCGCGGAGTGAGGACGCGACCGTGGTCTATTTGGATTCTCGGGGCTACGTCCCGGTATGAGCCGGAACGTCGTCCTCGTCTGTCTCGACACGGCCCGAAAGGACCTGTTCGACGAGTACGCACGCGAGATCCGGCGCCGGGCCGACGTCTCCTTCGAGGGGGCCCGGGCGGCGAGTTGCTGGAGCGTGCCGAGCCACGCGAGCATGTTCACGGGAACGCTCCCCTCCGAACACGGCATCCACTCGCACAACCCCTCGTTTTTCGGGCTCGATCGCGCGGAGACCGTGATCGGCGACCTCCCCGACCACACCGCGATCGGCGTCTCCGCGAACGCCTACGCGCGATCGGAGTTCGGGTTCGACCGGCTGTTCGACTCCTTCATCGACGTGAGCAGGGGAACGGTGTTCAACGAGGGGCTCGACGTCCCCGCCTGGCACGACCGGGAGGACCGCGAGGGCGTCCGGAAGTACCTCGCGTTCGCGCGGACGGTCGCCGGCCACGACCACCCCGCAAAGAGCCTCGCCAACGGCGTCGCGAACCAGGCCCACTACGCGCTCCCGAAGGTCGGGATCGCCAGCCCCCTCGACGACGGCGCCCGCGCGATCGCACGGAGCACGAAACGGCTCCTCGAGGACGCCGACGAGCCCTTGTTCCTCTTTGCGAACGTCATGGACACCCACGGCCCCCGGTCCCCGCGGCTTCCCTACGACGAGTCGATCCACGGCCTCCCCGCCGACTGGTCGTTCGGCCCGGACGACTGGGAGATCAACCTCGCCGAGGACCCCGAGCGCTTCGAGGCGGAGTTTCGCGACCTCCGGCGGCTCATGGCCGCGGAGGTCGAGTACACGGACCGGGTGGTCTCCCGATACATCGACCACCTCCGGGAAACGACCGACCGGGAGACGACGGTGATTGTCACCGCCGACCACGGCGAGAACGTCGGCTACGCGTCCGAGGACGGCCTCTACAAACACACGAGCAGTCTCTCTGAGGGACTGCTCCACGTCCCGTTCGTGCTCGTCAATCCGCCGGCGGGCTACGACCGGGTCGAGGAGGGGCTGTTCTCCCACGTCGATCTCCGGCGGCTAATCTGCGGGCTGGCCAACGGCGAGACGCCCGACGTCTTCCGGGAGTCGATCGCGGCCGAGACGGTCGGGATCTGTTCGTCCCACCGGGGCAACCTCGAAGAGGAGGACCTCGAGTACTGGGACCGGATGATCCGGTGTGCCTACCGGGGGACCGAGAAGGTCGAGTGGGACTCGCAAGGACGGAGCCGACGGTTCGAGATCGACCCGGACGCCCCGAGTTCGCAGACCGAGCTCGAGACCGACGTCGAGGTTCCCGGCTGGGCGCTCGAGCACTTCTCCGAGGAGATCACCGCCGTCAAGGAGCGGGCGGTGGCCGAGGACCGGTCGGCCGAGATCGAAGACGAAATCTCCGAGGACGCGATGGGCCGGCTCGAATCGCTGGGATACGCATAACGCGGGTCGAAACCGACCCGTCGTCGGAGTCAGGAACGGAGTCGGTCGATCAGCCGGCGACACGCCTCCCCGTCCTGGTGTTCGTAGAGGAGATCCCGCAGGTCCTCCCGCCGGGGGCCGTAGCCGTCCTCGCCCGACAGGGCGTCGTCGAGGGCTCGTTCGAACGCCGCCCACGTCGTGGCCCGCGGACCGGGCGCCCGCTCCTCGTAGTCGTAGACGAAGCCGATCTCCTCGGCGAAGGTCTCGCGGTCGTAGGGAACGAGGACGATCGGCCGGTCCAGGAGGAGGTAGTCGTGGTACAGCGAGGAGTAGTCGGTCACCAGGACGTCGATCGCGGGGAGGACCTCGTAGACGTCGTTTACGTCGTCGGGACCGAGCGCGCTCGCGCGGGGAACCTCGCGTTCGATCTCGGCCAGGCGGCGTCGCACGCGGTCGCTCGCCAGGTCGTGGGGATGGGGCCGGAACAGGAGCTCCGCGCGGTGGCTTTCGAGCAGCGAGGAGAGGTCGTCGACGGCCAGATCCTCGAAGGGGAGGAACTCGGTGTAACAGTCCTCCTCCCGGACGGGATCGTACTGGCGCCACGTCGGCGCGTAGAGAACGGTCTCGTCGGTCCGTTCGCGATCGAAGCCCGCGTGTTCTGCGAGCTGCGAGGAGGCCCCTCCGTCGCCGCCGGTCCAGAGTGGGTCGTGGCGCGGGTAGCCGGTGACGACGGGCTGGTCCTCGGAGACGCCCAGACACCGCCGCTGGACGTCCGCGACGAACGGCGAGGTCGCGGCGATCGTGACCCCGCTCGCCCGCCACCGCCGCGACTGGGCGACCTTCTCCGGCGAGACCAGTTCGGGGTTCGACGGGCAGAGCTGGGTGTTCTTGACCGACTCGCCGTGTCTGAGGTTGACCAGGCGAAGCGAATCGGGGACGAGCGCGGTGTCGGGGGCGATGTCCGCCGTCGAGTGGGTGAAAAATCCGGTGTCCGCCCGGAGCAGCGTCGAGATCCCCGCCCGGGAGAGGACCATCTCGACCGGTTTGCCCGCCGCCCGGAGGTCGTCGTACACCCGCCGGTTCTTCGTCATCCAGACCGCCTCGACGTCGGGTTCGTTCGCCAGCACCCACTCGTAGAGGTACTTGGCGTTGTCGGCGTAGAACTCCCCCGCGTTCGAGCCGAAGACGTACAGGTCCTCGCGACTCCCCGCCAGCCGGGCGGCTCCGGTCGTGACGGCACGGGCGGCGCGGCCGACCGACCGGCTCCCGGTCAGCCGGTCGATCGGGTCAGCCATGAATCGTCCGCGCCCGCTCGAGGTCCTCGACCGTGTCGATCTCCGACCAGGAGTCGGCATCGACCTCGACGGTCTCGACCCCGATCCCTCGAGCGGTCAGTTCGTTCAACACGTCGTGCCAGTAGACCCGCGACTCGCTCTCGAGGAGGGTCTCGACCGCGTCGTCGAACGCCTCGCGGGAGGCGGCCCCGCGGACGGCGACGAGGCCGGCGGACTTGGCGACCGGCTCGCCCGAGATCGTCTTGCCGACCTCCGCAAGGCGGCCATCCTCTATTGTCAGGTTCATGTCGTCGGGCGAGAACTCCTCGGCCGGGGAGACGGCGAGGTAGATTCCGTCGGCGCCGGAGTCCGTGACCGCACGCAGGGCGTCGGGGCCGTAGATGGTGTCGCCGTTCTGGACGAGGAAGTCGCCGTCACCGGCCGCGTCGATCCCCTTCGAGAGCGAGTAGACGGGACCCGTGGAGTCGTAGCGTTCGTTCTCGACGAGCGAGATGGGGACGTCCCCGGAGCGGGCGCCGACGGCCGAGCGAAAGCAATCGGCCTCGTAGCCGACGACGACGACGGCCTCCCGGACCGATCCGACGCGTTCGGAGGCGTCCATGGTGAGGTCAAAGATCGACTCCCCGTCGGAAACCGTGACGAGCGGTTTCGGGTCGTCGGCGGTCAGCGGCCGGAGCCGGGTGCCTTTCCCGGCCGCGAGTATGATCTGTTTCATTGAGAGAGGGGTTCTCTCCGTCTTCGAGGCAGCTACCAATGGGCTTTTTGATGAGGCCGTGCTCTCGACGGGTGAATCGTCGTATGGATCACGAACCATCGGTCGCCGTCTGCGTTCCCGTCTACAACGATCCCGAGGGAGTACGGACGACGGTCGAGTCGCTGCGCCCCCAGACCGACGACCGGGGGGCGCCTCTCTGCGTCGTCGACAACGCCTCGACGGACGAGACCCCGGACGTGATCCGCCGGTACGCCTCCGAGGGGTCGGTCACACACCTCCGCGAGGGCGACGTTCAGTCCTCCTACGCCGCCCGCAACACTGCCGTCCGGAACACCGAAAGTGAGGTGCTCGCGTTCGTCGACGCCGATATGACGGTGCCCGAAGGCTGGCTCGAATCGGCGCTCGCTACGTTCCGGTCTGCGGACGCCGACTACATGGGCTGTACCGTCGAACTCACGCTCCCGGAAACCCCCTCGCTCGTGGCCCGCTACGACCACCATACGGGGTTCCCCGTCGAGCAGTACATAGACCGCCAGCGCTTTTCGCCGACGTGCTGTCTGTTCGTCCGCCGGGAGGTGTTCGAGGACGTCGGCCTCTTCGACCACCGGCTGATCTCCGGGGGCGACAAGGAGTTCGGAAACCGGGTCCACGACGCGGGCTACGAGATGCACTTCGCGAGCGACGTCACGATGTTCCACCCCGTCCGGGACTCCCTTCCGGCCCTCGTACGGAAGGACTTCCGCGTCGGCCGCGGACTCTGTCAGCTCCAGCGCTACCATCCCGAGCGCTACGGTACCCCGGGCGTTCCGCCCCGACCGACGGGCGTCAAGTCACCGGATCGAAGCCTGCCCCTCGAGGACCGCCTGGCCTTCGGCGCGCTCGCGAAGGCGATGGTCGGCGTCAGGGGACTGGGCTACGGTCGGGAGTACCTCGCCGCCCGCCGGGACTCGGGGGAGGGCTCGCGGTCCGGGCCGCCCGAACTCGACTTCCGTTAGTCCTCGCCGACGAGCGAGTCGCTCGCCCGGAGGAGCCCGTACAGGTAGCCGAAGCCGACCGCCGCCGTGAACACGAGGATCGCGACCAGCTGTTTTACCTTCGGGACCGTGGGCTCCTCCAGGAGGTCCCGGACGCGCATCGGGACGAACCGGCCCAGGAGCTGGCGGAGGTAGTCACCCTTGTCGCCGGCGGCCTGGGGGAGCAGGAGGTCCATGATCCGCTTTGAGTACCCCTGCCAGAACGAGCGGGCGACGAGCCAGCGGAAGTCCCCACGATACGGAAAGAGGGTGTGGTTGACCCTCGCGTGCGTGTTGTAGATCACGCCCCGGCCGGTCGCCTCCCGGAGCCGGATACAGACCGGGGCCTCGTGGGCCTGGATGTGACGGTCGCCCTTCCGTCCGGTGTTGCCGTCGTAGCCGCCGACGGCGAGGAAGGCCTCGCGCCGAAAGGAGATGTTCGAGCCGTAGGTGTTTCGCAACTCCTCCATGTGTTCGCCCATCCCGCGTTCGTCACAGCCGACGAGCCAGTAGAACTCCGCGGGGAAGAAGTCGGGTTTTCCCTCCACCCAGTCGGGGACGACCCGTCCGCCGACGGCGACGGTCCCCTCGTCGTACACCCGGGCGAGTTCGGCGATCCAGTCGGGTTCTGCGACCGCGTCGTCGTCGATGAAGGCGACGACCTCCCCGGAGGCGAGTTCGGCGCCCCGCGTCCGGCTGTAGGAGACGCCGCGGGTCTCCTCGTTGCGGTGGATCGAGAGTTCCTCGCGCCCGCCGAACTCCTCGCGGGCGCGCTCGTAGACCGCCTCGTTGCCGTCGACGACGACGACCACCTCGAGGGGCTCGTACGTCTGGGCGAGCACGCTCTCGAGGCAGTCGGCGAAGACGTCGTAGCGCTCCATCGTGTGCGTACAGACGACGACGGAGACTTCCATCGACTGGCGATTGCCAGAGGGCAGGAATAAGCGTTTCCGTCGGCGTATGGGAAGACTTATTCTCGGCGTGGGGCTGTGTGGCCCCAATGGGTGGCGACGCCGACCGCACGGACGGGCGATCCGTCCGTGCGGGGATCGTGGACGTGCTCGAGGAGTATCCGCTGATCGTCGTCGCGCTCGCGATGGGCTTCATGTTTCGCTCGCGGGCTCGCTCGTACGAACGGTTCCTGACGAACGACGGCGAGCCCGCTCTCGCGGGGATCGATCCGTGGTACCACTGGCGGACGGTGCAGTGGACCGCCGAACACTACCCGCATACGATGCCGTTCGAGGTCTGGACGGGCTTTCCCACCGGCCGGTACGTCGGCCAGTTCGGGACGCTGTTCGACCAGATCATCGTCACCGTCGCGATGGTCGCCGGGCTGGGCGATCCCTCGACGGAGACGCTGTATCTCGTCTCGTTGCTGATCGTTCCCGCGATGGCCGCGCTCACGGCCGTCCCGATCTACTTCGTCGGGCGCCGGCTGGGCGGACGACTCGGCGGCGTCGTCTCGGTGCTCCTGCTCGCGCTCTTTTCGGGCGAGTTCTTCCGGCGGACGACGGCCGGCCAGCTCGACCACACCGCAGGCGAGGTGCTGTTCATGGCCGTCGCGGTGCTCGCGCTGATGGTCGCCCTCGGGGTGGCCGAACGCCACAAGCCCGTCTACGAGCAGCTCCTGGATCGGGACTGGCGGGGGCTCAGGACCCCGACCCTCTACGCGGTCGCCGCCGGGATCGCCCTGACGTGCTACATCTGGGTCTGGCCCTCCGGGATCGTCCTGATCGGGATCGTCGGGGTCTTCTTCGGCGTCCATCTCGTCGTGGACTACGTTCGCGGCGTCTCCCCCGACCACGTCGCCTTCGTCGGCGTCGTCGCGCTCGGGACCGCCGCCGTCGGGACGCTGGCGCTGCTCGAAGAGCCCGGAACGAGCATCACGAGCTTCGGCTACCTCCAGCCGATCACCGCCGCGCTGGTCGCCGCCGGATCGGTCTTCCTCGCCGCTCTCGCCCGCGGCTGGGACCGTCGGGGGATCGACCGGCGGCTCTACCCGGTCGCCGTCGCGGGGCTGGCCGCCGCGGGGCTGGCCACGCTCGCGGTCGTCCTCCCCGACGTCTACGAGACGCTCGTGAGCAACCTCACGAGTCGGCTGCTCCCGATCGATCCCTCGACGGGCACGCTGACGATCTCGGAGGCCCAGCCCCCCGAGAACTTCCGCCAGCGATCGGTCGAGGAGTTCGGAACGGCGTTTTACACCATGTTCGCGGGGCTGGCGCTCCTGCTCGCCCGGCCGCTGACCGGACGGCCCTACCGCGCGGAGTACACCCTCGTGATCGTCTGGGCCGCGTTCCTGACGAGCATGGCGATGACCCAGGTCCGCTTTTTCTACTACTTCGCCCTGCCCGTCGCGGCGGGCAACGCCGTCCTCGTCGCCGACGTCGCTCGCCTGGTCCGCGTCGAGTTCGACGCCGACCCCCGGGAGACCCTCTCGTCGATCGAGACCTACCAGGCCATCGCTGTCGTGCTCGTGGTCGTCCTGCTGTTCGCGCCGATCGCGCCGCCGCTCGCGGACACGACGGCCTGGGAGGCCGGCGACCACACCGGCCCCCACTCCGACGCGATGGTCTGGGACGGCGCAAACGAGTGGCTCCAGGGCAACAGCCCCGAGCCCGGCAACTACGGCGGCGCCGGCAACGCCGACGAACTCGAGTACTACGGCGTCTACGACCGCCCCGCCGACGGCGACTTCGACTACCCGGAGGGCGCCTACGGCGTGATGTCGTGGTGGGACTACGGCCACCTGATAACCGTCCAGGGCGAGCGGATCCCCCACGCGAACCCCTTCCAGCAGAACGCGCGCTCGGCCGCCGCCTTCCTGACCGCCCAGTCCGAACGCCGCGGCGAGGCGGTCCTCGACGGGATCTCCGCGGGCGAGCCGGTCGTCGACCGACCGACGGAGGAACTCGAGTCCGTGGAGGCGGGCGACGAGGAGATGCGGTACGTGATGATCGACGACGAGATGGCCGGCGGGAAGTTCGGCCCGATCACCCGGTGGGCGGGCCCGAGCTACGGGAGCTACTTCGGCCAGGGCGAGTACACCGTCGACGGCGAGGAGCGGTTGCTCGCGGCGCCCGACGACTACTACGACACGATGCTCGCCTCGCTGTATCTCGATGACGCGAGCGGCCTCGAAGGCTACCGGCTGGTCTACGAGAACAATGACTACGCCGTCTGGAGTACGGCCTACGAGGGCTCGACGTACTTCGACTCCGAACGGTTCGACAACCTCCGGCTCATGGACGGCACGCCGCTTTCGGGCGAGTGGAACGCCCAGACCCGCTCGTTCTACGACCGGTACGCCACGGCCCGTGTGGCCGGTGAACCCACCAATTTCGGGATCGAGTCCCACGTCGTCTCCTCGGTGAAGACCTTCGAGCGCGTCGAGGGCGCGACCCTTACGGGATCGGTCGACGACGCCCCGGCGAACGCGACAGCCTACGCGACGGTCGAACTCGAGACCGCTCCGGGCCGAGTCTTCACCTACACCCAGCAGGCGGAGGTCGAGAACGGGTCGTTCGAGCTGACGGTCCCCTACGCGACGACCGACGAACTCGGCACCGAGGACGGCTACACGAACAGCAGCGTCGAGGCGACCGGCGACTACGAGGTCTTCGTCGGCACCGCGGGCGAGAACGGGAGCGTCGAGCAGGCCTACGTCGGGGAGACCGCCGTTCCCGAGACCGCCGTCGTCGAGGGCGAGGGGATCGACGTCGAACTCGAGGCGGGCGGCGAGACGGTCCCCGATCCGACCGCGGAGACGACGGCCGACGGCGAGCCGGTCGGCGTGAGCGTGGACGACGGGAACGAGAGCGGCGACGGGGAGAACGACTCCGCGGACGACACCGCCGACCTCCGGCTGCCGGCGAGGGCGCGGTAGCCCACGCACGACCCGGTGTCGGAACCGCCGCCGCGCGCCCGACGTTCTCCGACAGGCGGGATTGGTACGAAGGGGTTCAGATTGACGGACTTTCCAGCCGTCGGGTCCATCGGAGATGTCGAACGGCAAGAGTACACAGCGAGGGCTCCAGACCGGCGATATCCCCCCAAATCATTATACGGAAAGAGCAAGTAAATCCGATAACCCGGTGACGAATCGTCTTCTCTATGCCTACAATTATTAAATAATCCCTCTGGAACTTTTAGATAAGTTGATTACCAAAGGAAATTATTGTTAGAGTGCGATGGAAGCAAAAGACGACCTCAAGGCGTACATCGAATCGAACCCCCGAATGATCGGCGCGCTGTTCACCGTGATGCTGCTGCTCAGCCAGGCTGGATCGGTGGCAGCAGGAGCTGTCTCTTCAAATCCCGGTCCGTGAAGATCAGCCAGATGATAGGTAGTTGAAGCCGGTTGCCTGCTACAGGAAATCAATCGAAGTAAGGTTCTCGTTCCAGATCAACTCGTTGCCGTGTAAGATTGGGACGTCTATCCACAGAAGATACTCGCTGAGCCTCGGATGCTCTATAGTCCCAAGTTCCATATCGCATGGAGTCAGGCGTTTTTCGATATTTGATTCAATATTTGGGCTGCTGACTGTTCCGACGGGGAGTTCTTTGGTGGGATAAGTCCGAAGGACAACATCGTAGACATCACCTTGCTCTTCTATCTTGACGACAGTAGGAGCTCCTCCGTCGGTCTGAGCAATATCGGTAGATCCATCCCCGACGATCAAGTACCGATTACCCAAAACTGTTGTCTCCCGTGCAAGTTCAAGGGCCGCACGAAGCGGGAATCCCAAATTCAGCAACCGAGCGATGGTCTCGCCCATCTCCACGGCGCCTTCGTTGGCGACGTCGGCGAGGGTGGCGACGCCGCCGAAGGCGCCGCGCTCGGCCATCGCGTACCCCTGCTCGTAGGAGCGACAGGCGTTGAGGAAGAAGACGCCGAGGTCGATCGAGGGGAGCGTCCGAACGTCGAGTTCGCCGTCGGAACACCGGAGGCCGTTGGGGGTCGCGTGGCCGATGTAGTGGAGGAAGTCATAGCCGCCGTCGGTCAAGAGATCGGCGAGTTCGTCGGTCGTCACGCCGAACTCCGAGTGGACGTCGAAGGGGAGGGTCTCGCGCGCGCCGTAGGTATCGTCCAGGACGTCGTGTTCCTCGATCATCCGCGCGTCGTTGCAGACCAGCAGGATCTCGATCGAGCGGTTGCGCTCGCCGCGCTCAAGCTGGCTTCGAAACGCCTCGATGGTCCCCTTCGAGGCGCCGCGGGGGACCTGCGAGCCGAACCAGGCGTGTTCGATCGACTCGCCGGTGACGTCGGGTTCGACGAGGTCGAGCCCGTCGTCCTCCCCGGGCGTGAACACCGGCGCGCGGGCGGTGCCCGCAGAGCGGAGGAGCTGGGCCTCCCCGGCGGGCCGGTCTGCGACCGACTCGACGCGCTGTCCGCTTGGCTCCCGGACGATCCCCAGTTCGTTGACCACGAACGGGAGGACCTCGATGCCCTCCGGAATCGAGGGGACGTGGGCGGTCAGCGACCAGCGGGGGACGTACGGCTCCAGCAGGTCGACGGGAACGTCGAGGTAGCGATCGAGCCGTTCGGTAAGCGACGCGCGATACGTCTCACTGAGCGAGAAGGGGAGCCGCCCGTCGAGGGCCGAGCGTTCGTAGAGGTCGTACTGGAAGAGCCCGTTCATGCGGACGAGACAGTCGAGCAGGAAGACGTGTTTGAGCGTCCGGGCGACGTCGTCCTCGAGGGACATCCCGACGCCGAGCTCGTAGCGGTCGCGGTCGGTGACGATCGCGGGATCGCCGCCGGGCCGGACGTCGGCGCCGAGGTAGAACGCGAGGGGTGCGACGGTGTAGACGTTCCGGTGGGTCGCGGGCACCTCGATCGTCACCGGCGTCTCGATCGGCTCGATCGGGTCGGGGACGTCGAGTTCGGGCCCGCGCTCGATCAGCGGAGGGTGGCCCCGAAGGGTCGGCCAGGACCGCTCGGGGGAGGTCGTCTTGAGCGCCGAGGAGAACGCGGAGACCGCGCTCATCATCGACTCGGGGTCGTCGGGCGTGGTGATCGTCCCGTGGGGGTTCTCATGGAGCGAGCGCGCGCCGATCTCGACGTCGGTCGGCTCGGAGAACTCGAGACGGATCGAGTTGATCCCGGCCTCGAGCCGGGCGTCGCCGGCAACCCGACAGTAGACCTTGATCGGCCCACCCAGACCGACGAACTGCTCGTCGGCCCCGAGATGGATCGTCTCGCCAGCCTTCAGCCCCTTCTCCCACCGGCCGTCGCCGTCGTGGACGTCGACGGAGTACTTCTGGTCGAAGACGACGGACTCCGTCTCGATCGCACAGGCCGTGTCAACCGGGAAACAGAACTCCGTCTCCGGGATCGGCCGGGGCGCGGCCGGTTCCGGCGTTCGGATGTGCAGTCGCCGTTGCTCGATCGGATCGTACATCTCGAGCCCTGCGGGCTCCGTCGTGCCGTCGAATTCGATCACCATGCCACCGGTCCTTGTTACCCCCGATACCGTTCGGACCACCAAAAACTATCCGCCGCCGGGAGATACATACCAGTTTCGGTTAACGACCGGGCGGGGACAAGTGAGCCGGCGCGAGAGCCGTTCGTACGACGCCGACCGCGAGGGTTTAGGCCCGAGCGACCGAACCCGGGGCAAATGGCTTCGGACCCGCCGCTCGTCCTCGACATCGACGGCACGCTCACCCGCCCCGAGGGGTTCGGAATCGACCCCCGGATCTTCAACCCCCTCCTCGAATGGGACGCGCCGGTCGTGCTCGCGACGGGCAAGGCCTTTCCCTACCCGATCGCGCTCTGTCACTTCCTGGCGATTCCCGAGATCGCCGTCGCCGAGAACGGCGGCGTCGTCTACACCGGCGAGGAGGTGACCGTCACGGCAGACCGAGCGGCCGCCCAGGCCGTCCTCGAGGAGTACCGGGAGGCGGGCTACGCCGCCGGCTGGGGCGGCGACGACACGATCAACCGCTGGCGGGCGACCGAGGTGGCGATCAACCGCGACCAGCCCCGCGACCCCCTGGAGGCGATCGCCGCCGACTACGGCCTCGAAGTGATCGACACCGGCTACGCCTACCACGTCAAGGATCCCACGGTGACGAAAGGCCAGGGGTTGCTCGCGCTCGGGGAGGCCGCGGGTATCGAGGTCGCGGAGGCGGTCGCGGTCGGCGACTCGATCAACGACGTCTCGACGTTCGAGGTCGTCTCCCGGAGCTTCGCGGTCGCAAACGCCGACGCTGACGCCCGCAAGGCGGCCGACGAGGTCCTCGAGGAGACACACGCCGACGGCACCCTCGCCGTCGTAGAGCGCGTTCGCGCGAGCGGGGAGTGAACCCGGGGACGACTATCGGGGGACGAACTCGACGGCAGTGTCCTCGCCGATCCGCGATCCGCCCTCGACGCGCTCGACCCGGAGGACGACCTCCGCCCTCGAGCCACAGCCTCGGCTCACGAACTCCGGCCACTCCTCGCCCGCGGCGACCCGCCCCTCGTGGGCCCGCCGGAGGTATCGCCGGTAGCTCGGCTCGCCGAGGGCGTCCCCGATCCCGTCGGCCGCGGGGCCGTAGGAGACGACGACCGTCTCCGCCACCCCGTCGTCGTCGCTCATCGCGTTCCCTTCGCAGCCGACGGAGAAACGCCTTCCGCCGGCACGGCAGGGCCGGCGGACTACCGGTTGTTGTTCAGGTTGCGCTCGTGCTCCTCCAGTGCGTGTTCCTCGAGTTCGCGTTCGGAGTCGAGGACGTCGCCACAGACCGGGCACTCGTGGTTTCCGGGCATGAGCGGTCGTTGGCCCGCCGGGCGCAAAAAACGGCTGCCCTCGCACGAAAGCCGGGCCCGAACGAGAGTGGAGACGACGACGCGTCGGCCTCACGCGGAACGCTTTTGCGCCGAGCGCGCCGACCCCCGGTATGGCATCGACCGCGGTTGCCCTCGTCGGCTTCGCGGCGTCGGTGGCGCTCTTCTGGTACGTCCGGCGGGACGCGAAGAAGAAGGGCGTCCCCCGACCGCTGCTGTGGGCCGTCGTCGCCGGCGGGACCGCCGCCGCCGGCGTCTCGCTGTACGCGTTCGTCCCCACCGCACCGACGACCGGCGTGATCATGACGGGCAACACCGGGCTCGTCCTCTACGGCTTCGAGCGGGAGGTCGTCCTCGAGGACGACGGCCCGGCCGAGCCGGGAGAGCTCCCCGGCGGCCCCGGCTCGAACGGGGAGTGACGGCGAGCGACGGCGACCACACGCCTTTTGTCGGCGCCGGTGCAAGCGGGTCCAATGAGTGACTCCGCCGACCGCGACGCCGGGTCGGGAGCCGGCCCGGATACCGACGGCGGCCAGGACGGGCCGGCCCAGGTCTCGAGCCCGGACTACCACAGCGAGAACCACACCGCGGCCCAGACCTGTGGCTGGACCGCCAACGCCCTCCGGGGCGAGGGAAAGTGCTACAAGAACATCTGGTACGGCATCGAGTCCCACCGCTGCATCCAGATGACCCCCGTCGTGCGCTGTAACGAGCGCTGTGTCTTCTGCTGGCGCGATCACAACGGCCACGCCTACGAACTCGACGGCGTGGAGTGGGACGACCCCGAGGCCGTCGTCGACGCCTCCCTCGAACTCCAGAAGAAGCTGCTGTCGGGTTTCGGGGGCAACGACGAGGTCCCCCGCGAGGTCTTCGAGGAGTCGATGGAACCCCGCCACGTCGCGATCAGCCTCGACGGCGAGCCCTC
Source organism: Saliphagus sp. LR7 (assembly GCF_003344565.1). Taxonomy (NCBI): domain Archaea; kingdom Methanobacteriati; phylum Methanobacteriota; class Halobacteria; order Halobacteriales; family Natrialbaceae; genus Saliphagus; species Saliphagus sp. LR7. The sequence goes on from NZ_QPND01000001.1 coordinate 371,094, forward strand.
GCTGTATCCCCATCTACCGGAGCTGATCGAGGCGTTCCACGACCGGGGGATCACGACCTTCCTCGTGTCGAACGGCACCCGTCCGGAGATGCTCGCCGAGTGCGATCCCACCCAGTTGTACGTCAGCGTCGACGCCCCCGAGCGCCACACCTTCGACGACGTGGTCGGCGCGATGGAGGAGGACGCCTGGGAGAAGCTGATCGACACGATGGACGTTCTCGCCGCGAAGGACGAAACTCGGACCGTCCTCCGGACGACGCTCGTCGCGGGCGAGAACATGCACAGCCCCGACTGGTACGCCGGCTTCTATCGCCGGGCGAAGCCCGATTTCGTCGAGCTGAAGGCGTACATGCACGTCGGCCACTCCCGGGGCCGTCTCGACCGGTCGTCGATGCCCGACCACGACGACGTCGTCGCCTTCGCCGAGGAGGTCGGCGAGCACATGCCCGACCACGACGAGGTGAAGGAAGTCCCCGCGTCCCGGGTCGCCCTGCTCTCGAAGACCGCCGACACCTGGGTTCCGAAGCTGAAGAAGGGAAGCGAGTTCTGGGCCGAGTAGCGTCCCATAATCGGTACGCTCCCCACATCCGGTACGCTTATGCCACGCCCGCTCGAAGCCGCGGCCATGAACGCGACCGCGGCGGCCGCCGTCGGCCCCGACGAGCTCGCCGTCCTCAAGCTCCTCGCGCTCGACGGCGGGCTCGCCGGCGACGTCAAGACCTCCTGTTCGGAGCTGGCCTCCCGCCTCGACGCCTCCAACCAGACCGCCTCCCGGCGTCTCCAGCGCCTGGAGGGCGCCGACCTGATCGACCGCGACACCGTAAGCGACGGCCAGTGGGTCGCGATCACCGAGAGCGGCGAACGGAGCCTCAGAAGCGAGTACGAGGCCTACCGGCGGATCTTCGAGCGCGACCCCGAGCTCGAACTCGAGGGGGTCGTCACGAGCGGGATGGGCGAGGGCCGCCACTACATCTCGCTGCCGGGCTACCAGGAGCAGTTCGCGGAGAAACTGGGCTACGAGCCGTTTCCCGGCACGCTGAACGTCGATCTCGAGAGCGAGAGCGTCCGCCGGCGGAGCGCAGAGAGCGGGCTCGACCCGGTCCCGATCGAGGGCTGGGAGGACGACGAGCGGACGTACGGCCCCGCGGTCTGCCGGCCGGCCCGCGTCGAAACCGCCGGCGGCGAGGCCTACGAGGGCGCCCACACGATCGCCCCCGAGCGAACCCACCACGACGACGACCAGCTCGAGCTCATCGCCCCCGCGAAGCTCCGCGAGGAACTCGATCTCGCCGACGGCGACCGTCTCACGATCCGCGTCGGGGCCGAGTCATGACCCGACGCCACCGGCAGGTCGGCGAGGGCGAACACGAGGGGGGCGACCCGCTCGCGGCCGCCCTCGAGGCGTTCGCCGCGGGCGAGCCCGTCTGCGTCCACGACGCCGAAGACCGGGAGGGCGAGACCGACCTGATCTACCCCGCGGGCGCGACCACCCCCGAGGCCGTCGCCCGGATGCGAAACGATGCCGGCGGGCTGATCTGTGTCGCCCTCTCGGATGCCGTCGCGGACGCCTTCGAGCTCCCGTTCTACGGCGAGACGGTGGATCACCCCGCGACCGAGGGCCACGACGTCGCCTACGACGACCGCTCGTCCTTTTCGCTGACGGTCAACCACCGCGACACCTACACCGGGATCACCGACACGGATCGGTCGCTGACGATCCGGGCGCTCGGCGAGGCCGCGAGCGCCCCTCGAGAGACCGAGTTCGCGAGCGAGTTCCGCGCCCCCGGCCACATCCACTTGCTGCGGGCGGCCCGCGGCGGGCTCTCCGAACGCGAGGGCCACACCGAACTCGGGATCGCCCTCGCCGAGGCCGCCGACCTTTCGCCCGCGGTCGTTGTCTGCGAGATGCTCGACGACCAGACCGGCGGCGCCCTCGCGCCCGCCGACGCCCGCGCGTACGCCGACCGCCACGGGTTGGTCTATCTCGAGGGGCGAACGATCGCCGACCGACTGGGATAGACGGGCCGTTCTCGCCCGCGAGCTCGCGAGTCCTCCGTAGCGACCTCCACGGGGACCGGTCCCGCAATCATAAAGAGGACCTCCCCGAACCGTTAGAGCATGGGATTCGAGGAGATGGACGTCGACACGATCTGGATGGACGGCGAGTTCGTGCCCTGGGACGAGGCCCAAATCCACGTCCTCACCCACGGGCTCCACTACGGCACGGGGGTCTTCGAGGGCGCGCGCTGTTACGACACCGCCGACGGCCCCGCGCTCTTCCGGTGGGAAGAGCATATAGAACGGCTGTTCCAGTCGGCCAAACCCTACGAGATGGAGATCGATCACGACCTCGAGGAACTCACCGAGGCCACGACCGAACTCATCGAGCGTCAGGACCTCGCATCCTGTTACGTCCGCCCGATCGCCTTCTACGGCTACGAGAGCCTGGGTGTGAGCCCGGGCGACTGCCCGACCCGGACCGCGATCGCGGTCTGGCCCTGGGGCGCCTACCTCGGCGAGGAGGCGTTGGAGGAGGGGATCGAGGTGATGGTCTCATCCTGGCGCAAACACGCCTCGAGCCAGATCCCGACGAACGCCAAGACCACCGGCCTCTACGTCAACAGCATGCTCGCGGGCGAGGAGGCCCGCCGGAACGGCTACGCCGAGGCGATCGTGCTCAACAAGGAGGGCAACGTCGCGGAAGGCCCCGGCGAGAACCTCTTTCTCGTCCGCGACGACACCATCTACACCCCCGGGCTCTCGGAGTCGATCCTCGACGGCATCACCCGCGATTCGGTGATCGAAATCGCCCGCGAGCTGGGGTACACCGTCTCCGACACCGCCTCGCTCTCGCGGGGCGAGCTCAACACCGCCGACGAACTCTTCTTTACGGGTTCGGCGGCGGAGGTCACCCCGATCCGGAAGGTCGACAACGTCGTCATCGGCGAGGGTACCCGCGGCCCGGTCACCGAGGAGATCCAGCAGCGGTTCTTCGAGATCGTCGAGGGCGAGGCCGAGGGGTACGACGACTGGTTCACATACGTCTGAGACGACCGGCCGTCACGTTCGGGTGCTGCCTCCGCCTCCGTCGTCGCCGGGATCGGTGCTCTCGCCGGCGTCGATCGTTCCCTCGCGTACCGCGCCGTCGGCGACGGCCGCGGCCGACTCCCGGTCGTCGACGACGTCGATCGGGACGCCGGCGTCCATCCCGCCGTGTCTGTCGGCGTCGCCGAAGCCCGCCGAGAGGATCCGGGTGAGCGCGTCCTCGACGTCCTCGTCGATCTCCATGAGTCGGTCGGGCTCGACCTCGATGACGTAGCCGGTGGTGATGTTCGGCGAGGTCGGCAGGAAGAGCACTTCGCGGTCGTCGTCGGTCGTCTTTCCCGTCCGGAAGGCGGTCATCCGCAGCCCCTCCCAGACCTCGAGCTTGACCGGTTCCTGCAGCGAGTCCTGTTCGCCGAAGGCGGTCTCGGCGGCCATCTTCGAGGCGTTGTAGACGACCCGCAGCCCCGGCACCCGGTTTGCGACGTCGTCGACCATCCGCTCGGCCAGCCCGCCGACGGTCGTCCGCATCAGGTAGCCGATCGAGAGCGTGAGCGCGGCGAAGACGACGAGAACCGTCGTGACCCGGACGAACTGGGCGAGCTGTCGGCGGGTCTGGGCCGCCTGGTCGCCGCTGCCGGGGACCAACCACTGGAGGGCCTCGGCATCGAGGATGACCGCGGGCGTGAAGCCGGCGACGAAGCCGTAGAGCCAGAAGAGGAGGTACAGCGAGACGAGGATCGGGCCGAGAACGACGAGCCCGCTCGCGAAATCCCGCTTCCACGAGGACATCTATGTCGTCAGTCTCACGCCACGGGATTATGAGCGCTTCCCTTCTACCGGCCGAGGATCGCCCGCAGGGCAAAGCGGAGGTTCCCCGTCTTCTCGGCAAGCCGCCGGTAGAAATAGGAGAGCCACCGGTCGCCGTAAGGGACGTACTGGTAGACGGGGTAGTCGGCGGCGAGGTCGTACTGGGCCTCCTCGCGGACGCCCATCAGCATCTGGATCTCGAAGGGCGTGCCGTGGGTTGCGTGGAGATCGGTCGCGTGCTCGATCATCGCGGGGTCGTGGCTGCCGACGGCGATCCCCCCCTCGTAGCGCTCGAACGCGTACGAGAGCAGTTCCTCGTACGATCGGTCGATCGCCTCGCCGTCGGTGTAGGCGATCTCGGCGGGTTCGTCGTAGGCACCCTTGACGAACCGGACCTTCCCCGGAACCCCCGCGAGGCGTTCGACGTCCTCGCGGGTCCGCCGGAGGTTCGCCTGGACGCAGACGCCGACCCCGCCGTCGTGTTCGCGCGCGAGGTCCTCGAAGGCGTCGAGCGTCGCGTCGGTCGTCGTGTGATCCTCCATGTCGATCCAGACGAAGACGCCCCGATCGGCGGCGCGGGCGACGACGTCCTCGAGATGGGTTCGAAAGAGCGATTCCCCGAGATCGAGACCGAGCTGTGAGGGCTTGATCGAGATGCAGGCGTCGAGGCCGCCGTCGGCGATGTCGCCGACGAGCCGGCGGTAGGCCGCGGCGTCTTCCGCCGCGGGTTCGGGCTCGTCGTAGTGTTCCCCGAGGCGGTTCAGGATGGCGCCGACGTCCCGGTCGTTGAGCTCGCGGGTCCGTTGGAGCGCGGTCGCGGGCGACTCGCCGGCGACGAACCGGCTCGCGATCGGCGGGAGCATACCGGAGCGTTCGGACGCCTGTTATAAGGGCGTTGTCTGATCGCGCCGCCGTCGCCGGACCCGGGATTTTAGCCGGAGTGGACCCTATCGCCGCCCATGACTCGCCGGATCCTCCTCGCGGTCGACGGCTCCGAGCCCTCGATCGCCGCCGTCGAATACGCCCTCGAGGTCTTTCCCGACGCCGAGTTGACGGCGATCCACGTCGTCGACGAACTCGAGGCCCATTACGGGGGCGAACGCGCCGACGGCGACCCCGAGTTCTTCGAACCGATCGCGGATCTCGCCGCCGACCACGGAACCGAGATCGGGACCCGCGTCGCTTCGGGAACGCCCGCCGAAACGATCGTCGCCGCCGCCGAGGAGATGGACGAGATCGTGATCGGGAGCGCGGGCCGATCCGGGGTTTCTCGGATGCTGCTCGGGAGCGTCGCCGAGGCGGTCGCCCGTCGCTCGCCGGTGCCGGTAACGATCGTCGGCCCCTCGCGGTGAGTCCGGCGGCCGTACCCGATTCGAGACGGTCGCGCTCCCGGCTCGTGACGGTCGGTACGGGAGGAGTCGGGAACTCGATCCCCGAACCGCCGGGGTTATGGCGCAGATCCCGGTGGGCAGGCGACGAAGACGACGCCGAGCAACAGCGCCGAGAGGACGCCCCGGGAGCCATGGAGGTAGACCCACTGGGCGAGCGCCTCGAGGCGGCCATCTTCGCCGAGCGCCGGGTCGGGTTGTGACGCCGGAACGTCATCTCCCCCGCCGGTCATCGGGTGTTGGTCGGGAGCCCCGTCGTTAGTAGCTCCGGCCTTCGTCAGCGGGGACCCCTCGCGGAGAGCCAGGCGTTCGTCGCCACGACGACGGTCGCGGCCGACGAACTCAGTTGGGGCGTGATCGGGAACTCACGCGGCTCGAGCGGTGATGCGGTGTCCGGATAAGCGTCGATCCGATCCGCTCTCGGAACTCGAGTTCGTCACCTGGTAGTTCACGAACTGAACGCGTACGGAGACCGGTCCCGGCGTGTCCGCCGTGATTCGGCGCTGTAGTGCCGCCGAGAGCTGTGGGTTCTCCCCGGTCGTCCGGTGGCCGACGACGACGGTGACGCTATCGGTGCCCTCGCTGTTCCGGGGGTAGAGGGAGTCCCCGCTGTAATCGGTCTGGACGTCGATGAGCTCGAGGTGGCGATACTCCTCCTCGGTGAGCACGTCGTCGACGTTGTGGTTGACAGTCTCGACGAGGATCAGGTACTGGATCGTGCTCACGACCGACGCGACGAGAACGACGAGAACGACGCCAGCCAGAATCGCGTATGCGGTCGACCGGAGATCGAATCGGAGGTGATCCCGGAGCCGGCTCGAGGAGGACGAGCGATAGCCGAACAGGGTGAGGGCGACGAACGCGGAGACGTTGATCAGGAGAACGTTCATCACCAGAAGGACGAGTGCACCGACCGCGAGCGACGGTTTCGCCCAGACGGTACCGAGCCCGATGGCCGCAGCAGCCGGAACGATCGCCGCGGCGACCGCGACGCCGGCGAGCGAGACGTCGAGATCGGTCGCGAGCGCGAGCGCGCCTGCGGCCCCGGCGAAGATCGCGATGACGAACGTGAGCACGATCGGGATCGAGAAGGCGTTGACCTGCGAGATGTTCTCGATGGCGAGTCGGGGCGGAACGAGATACCCCCATCTGAAGACGGCCGCTGCAGCGGTCGCACTCCCGATCGCGACGCCGAGACCGAGGAGCTGGGATTTGAAGCTATCGAGGACCGATCTGTGGTCCCCGATCACCATTCCGACGCTCGCCGAGAGGGAGGACCCGGCGAACGGCGAGATCACCATCGCACCGACGATGACGATGGCCGAATCGAGGACGAGTCCGGCGGCCGCGACGATGGCGCTGAGCGCGGCGAACGTGACGAACAGCGTCCGGCTGGGCGTGACTTCCCTCGCGTTCGTCCGCAACGTCGCGTGTGAGAGCCCGACTTCGTCGTCGGGTCCCTGGGTGTACTGGCTCTCGAGTTCGTCAAACGCCGGAGTGGTCGCCGATTGGATGTCGGTGATGACGGTAAACGCGTCCTCGTCGAGCCCGTCCCGCCGGAGCCGGTCTAACACCTTCTCGACTGCACCGTCGGGAAGCGGGAAGTAGGCGATAACCCCGTCGCCGTCGCCGCCTTCATCGGCGATGACGTACTCGATGTTCTCCTCGTCGAACGTGTCGAGAACGCGTTCTTTCACCTCCGTTGCGATCCGGATCTGTACGAGGCGCATGCCGCCTCCTTGTCCCATGAATCGAATAAACTCACGGCTTCCCCAACGACATCGAATCACGATACCGGCCCGTCTCGAATCCCTGGCCCGATCGTTCGAGTCGTGACAGTATCCAGTTAGATTCCGGCGCGGGCCGATCAGTGTGCAAGCGAGTGCGTTTTTCTCCCGTAGTATGAACTGACGGTATGGAGGTACTGGAGCCGCTGAGGGACCGTCCGACCACGAGCGAGGCGCTGCTCTCGACGGGGCGGACGCTGAGTCTTCTCGTACTTCTCGTCTTGCTGGCCTGGGCGACGGGACAGCCGTTCCTGTTTCCGAGCCTCGGCCCCTCGGCGTACGCACTGGCCGTGACCCCGTCGGCGGCCACGAGCCAGTGGCAGCGGACGATCGGCGGCCACCTGTTCGGCGTGATCGGCGGGCTGATCGCCTACCATACGATCGCCCCTGGCCTCACGGTCACCGACCTCCCGCCGGCGTTTTCGATGCCGGGACTGCAACTGACCGGTGCAGGGTTCGTCGCCGTCGGACTGACGACCGCCGCGATGCTTCGAACCGATCTGCGCCACGCTCCGGCGTGTGCGACCACGCTCATCGTCGGCCTGGGGCTACTGACCAGTCTGCTGGAGGCGGCGATCATCATGTTCGCCATCTCCGCTCTCGCCGTCGCCGATCACGTGCTTCCGACGACGGGAGTCGACGAGCCGCCACAGTGAACCGCTGGGGCCCGGTCCCGCGAGGATCACTCCTCGCCGTCCCGGCGCTCGAACGGCCGGTCCCGAAACTCCTTGCCGGGCAGCATCGGCCCGGTCGAGGCGGTCCGGCGCGTGATCGTCGCGGTCCGGAGGATGTACGACGCCATCAGCGCGAGCGGCGAGACGATGACCGTGAGCAACGCACAGACGACGACCGGGAGGCGATCGACGGCGATCGCGGGGCCGCCGACGTCGGCGTACAGAAAGCCGATCAGCAGCGCCGAGAGGATCGCCGGCACCCCACAGAGGATCGTCAGCTGGGAGAACCGGGTGAGTTCGCGCTGGAGGTACGTCGTCTTGAACTGCTCGCGGGCGACGCCGAAGCGCTCTACGGCCTCGACCAGGTCGTCGAACGCCTCGATACTTCCCCGGTTGAGCTCCTCCTCGTGTCGGTTCCGAAGGCGTCTTGCGAGGTAGAACTGCCAGGCGTCGTCGTAGCGGACCGAGGCCGAAAGCGCCTCGAACGTGTCCGAACGGGCGCCGTCGATGCGTCGGTCGATCCGGTCGGTACTCTCCCGAACGTAGTCGGCGTACTCCCCGACCGCCTCCCGGACCTCCTCGTCCTCCTGGCCCTCCACGCTCTCCGCGAGCGTTCCCGCCCTGGCGTGGATCGTTTCGAGGAGGAGCTCAAGCAGGCGCGCCGGGGCGGTCGGGCTCGCCGGGACCTCGGCGGCCGCTTCGACCTCGCGGCGGAGGTCCATGACGCCCTCGAGCCGCTCGCGGGCCTCGCTGACGGCCGAGAACTCCCGCGAGAGGATGAGCTGGTTGATCGAGACGACGAGCGTCACGAGCGAGAACGTCCCTGCGACCATCCCGCTCGCCGCTCGGGTGATCGAGTTGTCGTTGGTAAAGGCGATCACGTCGAGGGCGTTCAGTCCGAGAAAGAGGACGAAGATCGCCGCCGAGAGCATCGCCGCGAGGACCAGCCGGTCCCCGTCGAGCAGGATCCAGTCCCGGAGCCTGGCGACCACCCCCGGCTCCCCCTCCTCAAGGGCGTACGGGTTCCCGTCACCGGGTTCGACGTCGCTCATGTCCTCCCGTTTCGCGTACGGAGTAAAAACGTCCCGCGTTGCGCAGTCGGTTCGCGGCCCCGGAGCCCGGCGGCTCCGCCCCCGGGGAGCGGATTCAAGGATCACACTGAAATGGAGCCGCCTCCTCCGGACGACCATGACCGGAACCGCCGTCCGTACGAGGGATCGCTCCCGATGACGCTCGCGACGAGCCGTCGCCGCCTGCTTGCCGCCGTCGGCGCCGGAACCGCGACCGCCCTCGCCGGCTGTAGCGACGGCGGCGGCGGGGACCCGACCTACGAGGACGGCGAGATCGACGCCGACGGCGAGGGCCGCTCCGTCGAGGAGCTGATCGCCGCCGAGGGGGTCGCGATCACCAGCCCCCACCAGTCGGCGACCGCCCTCGAGGCGATCGAGCTCCGCGAGCACGAGTTCGTCCTCGAGGACGGCTACCTCGGCTCGACGGTCCAGGGCGTCGTCGAGAACACCGGCGACCCGATCGACATCGCCGAGGTCCGGGTCCGGGTGTACGACGACGCCGGCGACTACCTCGGCTGGTATCTCGCCCGGGCCGGCGACCTGGACGGCGGCGAGCGCTGGTCGTTCACGGTCGTCGTCCTCCAGGCCCCCACTGCCATCGCGAGCTACGACATCGCCGCCCTCGGAACGCCGTCGTAACCGGACGACGGCCACCGCGGCTACCGGCCGCTTTAAGAGGGGACCGTCCGTTCGGCCCGCCATGACCGTACTCGAGACGATCGCCGTCGCCGTCTGGGCGATGCTCCCCGCCTACGTCCCCAACAACGCGGCGGTGCTCGCCGGCGGCGGGCGCCCGATCGACGGCGGGCGGACCTGGGGCGGGCGGCGGATCTTGGGCGACGGGAAGAGCTGGCGAGGGACCGCCGTCGGCACCGCCGCCGGCGCCCTCCTCGCCGTCGCCCTGAACGCCGTCGCCGGCGACGTCGGGGCCGCTCTCGGCGCCGACCTGCCGACGTTTCCCCCCGCAGTGATCCTCGCGCTTCCGTTCGGCGCGATGCTCGGCGACGTCCTCGCCTCCTTTCTCAAGCGCCGGACGGGCCGCGAGCGCGGGGCCGCCTTTCCCGGGCTCGATCAACTGGACTTCGTCGTCGTCTCCCTGTTGCTCGCCTTCCTCGCCGCCCCCGACTGGTTCGTGGAGACGTTCACCCTGCCGGTGCTTGCCGTGATCCTGGTCATCACGCCCCTGCTCCACGTCTCGACGAACGCCGTCGCCTATCGGTTGGGGCTGAAGGACGAACCCTGGTAATCGGGCCGCGCCAGCCCGGCTACGACGGGCGTGCTCCGGACCGTTTATCCCCGTCGGGCCCGCGCCTCCGAGCGATGACCGACATACTCGACGCACTCCGGGCGGCCGACGCCGTCCGCTACGGCGAGTTCGAGCTCTCCCACGGGGGCACCAGTGACTACTACGTCGACAAGTACCGCTTCGAGACCGATCCCGACTGCCTGCGTGCGATCGCCGACGCCTTCGCCGAGCGTGCTCGCGGGACGAAACTCGCGGGCGTCGCCCTGGGCGGCGTCCCCCTCGCGGCGGCCGCGAGCGTCGCCGGCGGCCTCCCCTACGTCATCGCGCGCAAACAGCGCAAGGAGTACGGCACGGGGAACGTAATCGAGGGCGACCTGGAGGCCGGCGAGGAGGTCGTCGTCGTCGAGGACGTCGTCACCACGGGAACGAGCCTGGTCGATGCCGTCGAGGCCCTCCGATCCGCGGGCGCAACCGTCGAGCGCGCCCTCGTCGTCGTCGACCGCGAGGAGGGCGGCCGCGAGGCCGTCGAGGACGCCGGCGTCGAGATGGAGGCGCTCGTGACCGCGAGCGACCTGCTCGACGCACAGTGAGGGCATCACAACGCTTTTATCCCGGTCGGAACTACCCGTAGCCACGATGGTAGGTGTCCGTTTTACAGGGGTCCGCGCCCGCTTCTAACCCACACCTACCCCGTCCCGTCTCTCTCGATCGACCAGCCGACGGCACGGGAAGCGACCGCGAGCGCGGGCCCGCGAACGGACCACCCTGACCACCCTACAGCCATGTCAGAACCAGATTCGGAGTCACGATCGGAGATCGCCGTCGTCCTGCCGGACGGCTCGGAGCTCGCCGTCGAGGCGGGCGCGACCGTCGAGGACTGCGCCTACGAGATCGGTCCCGGTCTCGGCAGCGACACCGTCGCGGGCAAACTCGACGGCGAGCTCGTCGCCAAAGAAGAGCCGGTGTACGACGGCGCCCGTCTCGAGATCGTCACCGAGGACAGCGAGGAGTACCTCCGGGTGATGCGCCACTCGGCGGCCCACTGTCTCGCCCAGGCCGTCGAACGCCAGTTCGACGACCCGAAGCTCGCCATCGGCCCACCGACCGACGACGGCTTCTACTACGACTTCGACGACCTCGACGTAGACGAGGACGACTTCGCCGCCCTCGAGGCCGAAATCGAGGAGATCGTCGCCGCCGATTACGAGATCGAACGCGAGGAGGTGTCGATCGAGGAAGCCCGCGACCGGCTCGCGGACGAACCCTACAAGCTCGAACTCCTCGAAGAGCTCGCCGAGGAGGGCGAGCAGGTCACGTTCTACGGCCAGGGCGAGTGGGCGGACCTCTGTGCGGGCCCCCACGTCGAATCGACCGGCGAGGTCGGCGTGGTAAAGCTCCTCGAGATCGCGGGCGCTTACTGGCGCGGCGACGAGGAGAATCCGATGCAAACCCGGATTTACGGGACCGCGTTCGAGAGCGAGACCGACCTCGAGGCGTTCCTCACGCGGATGGAGGAGGCCGAAGAGCGCGATCACCGCAAGATCGGCGCGGAGATGGACCTCTTCTCGATCCAGGACGTGACGGGGCCGGGACTCCCGCTCTATCACCCGGCCGGGAAGACCGTCCTGCGCGAACTCGAACGCTTCGTCGAGGAGCTCAACGAGGACGCGGGCTACGACTACGTCGAGACGCCCCACGTGTTCAAGACGGACCTCTGGCACAAGTCGGGCCACTACGAGAACTACGTCGACGACATGTTCGTCTTCGACGTCGACGACGACGAGTTCGGCCTCAAACCCATGAACTGTCCCGGCCACGCCGCGATCTTCCAGGACCACTCCTGGAGCTACCGGGACCTCCCGATCCGCTATGCGGAAAACGGTAAAGTGTATCGCAAGGAACAGCGCGGCGAGCTTTCGGGACTCTCGCGGACCTGGGCGTTTACGATCGACGACGGCCACCTCTTTCTCACCCCCGAGGGGATCGAACGCGAGGTCGAGGCGATCATGGACGTGATCATCGAGGTCCTGGAGACGTTCGACCTCGACTACGGGATGGCGCTTGCCACCCGCCCCGAGAAGTCCGTCGGGGGCGACGAGATCTGGGAGCGCGCCGAGGACCAACTCGAGAGCGTCCTCGAGAAGCGAAACTACGACTACGACGTAGAGGAGGGCGACGGCGCATTCTACGGCCCGAAGATCGACTTCGAGTTCGAGGACGCCATCGGCCGGGGGTGGGATGGCCCCACCGTCCAACTCGACTTCAACATGCCCGACCGCTTCGATCTCTCCTACGTCGGCGAGGACAACGAGGAACACGAGCCGGTGATGATCCACCGCGCGCTGTATGGCTCCTACGAGCGCTTCTTCATGATGCTCATCGAGCACTACGAGGGCCGGTTCCCGCTCTGGCTCGCGCCCGAACAGGTCCGGGTGTTGCCGATCAGCGACGACAACCTCGGCTACGCCCACCGCGTCGCAAACGAGTTCGAGGGCTTCCGGATCGAGGTCGACGACCGGGACGCGACCCTCGAACGGAAGATCCGGGCGGCCCACGACGACCGGGTTCCCTACCAGATCATCGTCGGCGACGACGAGGAGGACGAGGGAACGATCTCGGTCCGGGACCGCTTCGAGGACCAGGAGTTCGACGTCGGAACCGGCGAGTTCCGCGAACATCTCGAGGCCGAACGCGCGGAGAAGCGGTCGGAGCCTGACTTCCTCGCCGATTAAACGGACGAGCGCGATCCAGCGAGTTCCCGGAACGTTTTCCGGCCGACGAATCGCGGCGTTTGCTCGGCATACCGCTCGTACGCTCTTCCATACTGCTCGCGGAGCCAGGGTTCCTCGGCGAGAGGGAGCGCGAGCCACCAGCCGAGGAGGGGGAGACAGACGGCGGCCACCAGGACCGAGTTCGCCACGACGGCGAAGCCGACGGTCGCGACGACGTAGGCGACGTACTGGGGGTTCCGCGAGTAGCGATACCAGCCGCCGGTCCGGAGGTCGCCCTCGAGTCCCGAGGTCTCGGAGACGCCGAGGTCGTAGCCCGCGGCCAGCGCGGCGGCCATCCCGCCGACGAAGAGGATGCCACCGGCGGCCACCACGGGGATCGGCAGGCCGAGCGAGCCCCAGTCTCCGATCGCCAGCGCGAACAGGGCGACGTTGACGACCTGGGAGAGCCCCCAGTGGGCGTAGAAGTACCAGCCCCGCTCGCCGGGCGGCCAGAGGTCGGCGACCCCGACGGCGCTGGCGACGATGGCGGACAGGTTGGCGACGACGAGGACGAGGGCGACGGCGAACGCGGCCGTCGTCAGCGACACGGACGCGAAACCATCTCCGATCATGTCCGATCGTCGGGTCGCGGGAGGCCTGGAGCTTCTCGCGGACTCACTAGGTCATTTATAACAAAGCGCGGTCAGGAACCGCCATGAAGTATCTCGACGTCCACCTCTCGCAACCGGAGCGGATGCTCCACCCGATGCAGCGGTTCATTCGCGAGCGGGAGGTCGTCCGCCGCGAGGAGCTCGTCGCCTGGAACGTCGCCGGCAGGGAGGGAGTGGAGTACGAGCTGTTCTACACGGAGGCCGACCTCGACGCCTACCGGGAGGCGATCGAGGGCGTCGAGTCGGTCCGGTGGTACGACCTGACGCCGATCGACGACGACGCGTTCTACGTCTACGTCTGCCAGGAGACCCGCACGGAGGACGTCCGGTGGCGCGGGGCGTTTGCCGCCCTGAACCTGCTGGTCGTCCCGCCGATCGTCTACGACGCGAACGCGGACTTCTCGATGACCGTCGTCGGCTCGGGTACGGACCTCCAGGCGATGATGGAGGGCCTCCCCGACGAGATCGGCGTCACGGTCCGGACGATCGGGGAGTACGACGCCCGGTCGGCGCCGATCGGGGGCGAGCTCACGGACCGCCAGCTCGAGGCGCTCTCGGCGGGAGCCGACCTCGGCTACTTCGAGGTCCCCCGCGAGGCGGGCGTCGAGGACGTGGCCGACGAGCTGGGTTGTGCCCCGAGTACGGCCGCGACCCTGCTCCAGAAGGGACAAGCGCGGGTCGTCCGCCGGCTGGTCGAGCGGCGCGGGCACCGTTCGTGAGGCCACGAACGTGGCCATCCCCGGGACGCTCGCGACCGAAACCCACATGGCCGTGGGGAGGCCCAGAACGGGCATGAACAGAGCCGAGAAGGCCGTCCTCCAGTTGCGGGCCGTCGACGTGCTCTCCGTGCTGAAGGAGACGCGGACCTACGACGAGCTCGCAGCGGAGACCGGCCTGCCGGCGGGGGATCTCAACAGATACGTTAACGGCCACGTCCTCCCGGGGGTCGACCGCGCAGAGCGGATCGTCGAGGACGTCGGCCGGGCCGCAATCGAGCGCGAACTCGAGGCTCGGATCCGGGTCGACGGCGAGGGGTACGTCGACAACTCGGGGGCCGTCTTCGACCAGCCCTTTTTGGACCTCGTCGCGCCCGTCGTCTCGACGGCATTCGAGTTCGACCGCCCGGACGTCGTGCTCACCGCGGCGACCGACGGGATCACGCTCGCGGCCTCGCTGGCGAGCGACGCCGGGGTCCGGTGTGCCTACGCGAAAAAAAGCAAGGAGACCGCCGTCGAGGAGTTCATCGAGGCCCGCAAGCGCCTCGAGTCGGGAATCGAGCTCACCTACTACCTCCCCGCGGAGGCGATCGAGCCCGGCGATTCGGTGCTCGTCGTCGACGACCTCATCCGCTCGGGCGAGACCCAGGAGCTCCTCTTGGACATCGTCGGGAGCGCGGACGCCTCCGTCGCGGGCGTCTTTGCGCTGATCGCCGCCGGCGAGGAGGGGATCGAACGCGCCCGCGCGCGAACCGACGCGCCCGTCGGCGCGCTGACGAGGGTCTGACCGTGCCGGCTCCCGACCGCCGCCGGCTCCTCGAGGCCGTCAGTGCTGCCGGTCTGGTCGGGCTCGCGGGCTGTACCTCGCCCAGGGCGGACTCCCATACCTACGACCGCGACCAGGGCGACCTCGCCCACGACCCGCTTCCCTACACCGAAACGTACCCCGACGACGACGCGATCACGATGTACCGGGGCGGGCTCCGGCGGCTGGGCTACTACCCCGACGAAACCGTTCCGGACTCCGTCTCGAAGAACTGGGCGATCCCGGCGAACTACATCGGCCACACCGCCGCGAAGTCGACGCCGCTTCCGACCCCCGACGGCGAGACGGTCATCATTCCGGCCGACAGCGGCCGGGTCCACGCCCGCGATCCGAAAGGGCGCCACCTCTGGACCACACAGACCGAGGCGACCTACCAGGGGTTTCACGGGACGCCCGCCGTCGTCGACGGCGTCGCCTACGTCGGCGGCTACGACGGGGCGCTGTACGCCTTCGACGTCGCCAGTGGCGAGGTGCTGTGGCGGACCGATTCCTTCGACGACCCCGTCGCGATCGGCTCGAGCCCGGCCTACTGGGAGGGCGTCCTCTACGTCGCCGTCGAGTACCGCCGGCCGAAGGAGGGGGCGCTGTGGGCCGTCGACGCGGAGACGGGCGCGACCCTCTGGTCGGACGACCGGATCTGGGGGATGCCCCACCCCTCGATAGCGATCGATCCCGACGCCGAGCGGCTGGTGACGGCCTCGAACGACGGCGTCTGTTACGCCTGGGAGTTCCCTTCCCTGGAGTTCGCCTGGGAGTTCCAGGCCGGCGGCCCCGACGGCCCCGACGGCGACCCCCAGGAAGGGGGCGCGTTCACCTGGGGCGCCCAGCTCAAGGGGACGACCGCGCTCTACGACGGCGCGGCGTTTTTCGGCTCCTGGGACGGTCGTTTCTACCGGGTCTCGCTTTCCGACGGGAGCGAGGAGTGGTCGATCGACACCGGACAGCGGGTGATGTGCGACCCCGCGGTCGACCCCGAGCGCGACGTCGTCTACATGGGCGGCCACGACGACTCCGTCCGCGCGCTCGATGCGGGAACCGGCGAGGAGGTCTGGCGGGCCGACGTCGGCGGCGACGTCATCGGCGCACTCGCCACCACCGGGGATACGGTCCTCGTGGGATCATACGACACGGGGGCCTACGCTCTCGACGCCGAAACCGGAGACCAGCGGTGGCGCGTGGGGAACCGGGGCACCGTCACGAGCGAGGTCGTCCCCCGCGACGGCCGGATCTACTACGCCGAACGCGCGGTCGTCTCGAACTACGACGGCGAGGACGCCGACGTGATCGTCGACGTCCCGGGCCACGCCTACTGCCTGGTCGGCGACTCCTGAAACTCGGTTCGGGAAACCTATTCGTCCCCCCGGCCCATCGTCGGGTCCATGGAGATCGTCGAGAACACCCTCGAGAAGGGGATCGAGGCGGTGCTCGACCGTCCGCTGTTCTGTTTCCTGGGAGCCGCGACCCCGGAGGGCCGTCCCCGGATATCACCGCTGTGGTTTCTCTGGGAGGACGAGTGTGTCTGGATCATCGCCGACACCGTCGAGAAGTCCTATGCGAAACGCGTCCGCGAGCGTCCGGAGACCGCGCTTGCGGTCGTCGACTTCGATCCGACGGAGGGACTGGTCAGACACGTCGGGATGCGCGGAGAGGCCTCGATCGTCCCGCTCGACGGCGAACGCGTCGAGCACCTGCTCGGGAAGTATCTCGGCCCCGACCGCGAGGAATGGGATCCGATGTTCCACGACCTCGATCCCGACCGCTGGGGGCTGATCCGCTTCGATCCTGACACCGTCGTCGCCCGCGACCAGTCGTACGCGGGAAGTCTCGCGTCGGTTCCGGAGCGCTAGCGGACGATCGTCACCGGCACCGGCGACCGCCGGGCGACGGTTTCGGCGACGCTTCCCAGGAGAATCCTGCTCGCACCGGTCCGGCCGTGACTACCGATCACGACGTGGTCGACGCCCTCCTCCTCGGCGTAGTCGACGATCGACCCCGGGACGCTGCCGACGACGTCGTCGGTCTCGATCTCTATGCCGTGCTCGGCTGCCTGCTCGCGGGCGTCCTTGAGGATCCCGTCCGCGCGGGTCTCGTGGCTCTGGCGGAGCTGCTCGTAGTCCACCATCCCGCCGGTCTCGACGCTCGTCGCCGCGTAGAAGTCCGAGGGATCGATCACGTGGATCGCGGTGATCCGGGCGTCGGGATGTTCGTTCAGGGCGAACTCGAGGGCGTCGGTTGATCGCTCGGAGTCGTCGACCGGGACGAGTACGTGTGACGCCATGGCTGGCGATACGGTCGCGACCGGAATAAGTGCCCGCCACGCGTCACAAGGTTCCCGACGACGCGAGCCGTTACTTCCCGCGGCCGCGGTCGCCGTTGTTGCTCGGACGGACCTTCTCGGCGCCAGTGCCGCGGTTGTCGAGACCACGGTTCTTCTTGCCGGCGCCGGTGAGCCCGCGCAGTGCGCGATTCTCGTGGTCGTCGCCACAGATCCAGCCCAGGTCGTCGTCGTTCTCGATCGCCGGGTGGTTCGGATCGACGAGGATCACTTCGAACCACTTCTGGGAGCCGTCCTCCCCGACCCAGTAACTGTTGAGCACCCGCAGGTTGGGATACTTCCGGGTGACGCGCTCCTCGCCGATGCGCTGGATGTTCTTCCGGCGGCCGATCCGGTTGACGCCCTGGCGCTTCGATCGCCGGCCCGCCTTGTGGCGTTGCTTGCGGGCAGTGCCCTTCCGGACGGCGACGCGTGCGACGACGACGCCCTGTTTTGCCTTGTAGCCCAGTCCGCGGGCCTTGTCCAGGCGGGTCGGGCGCTCGATGCGCTCGATGGCGCCCTGGTCGCGCCACTCCTGTTTTCGCTGCCACTGAAGCTCCCCGAGCTTTCCGTCGCCGGGGTCCTTCCATGCCTCCTTGATGTGTGAGTAGAAGCTCTTTGCCATGGTGTACCTGCGGGCGTTTCCGGTTCAACCCCGAGAGGTCACATGCCGACCCGTGGCCGATTCCGAACGGGTGCCCACTGGTGCCCGCCGTCCAGTAGTTGCCCCCAGCTATCCGGTTTGTGAGTATAAGGGCTTCGAACCCCGACGGCGGGAGTCATTGACGGGACCGAAGCCCCGCGACGGCGGCGTCAAGGTCGAAACGCTCGCGGAGCCGGAGGGCGAGGACGAACGCACAGACGCCGATCACGAGCCCCGCGAGGGTATCCGAGGCGTAGTGGGTCCCCAGATAGACCCGGGAGACCGCGACCGCCGCCGCCAGAACGGCGACCGGGGCGACCGGCACTACGGCCGAGCGACGGGCCGTCATCGCGTACACCGCCACGACGGCGGCGTGTCCGGACGGAAAGGAGGTGGCGACCGTGGGGGACCCGTCGGTCAGACAGACCGGCTCCGGGGGGAACGGGCGCCGGATCGTCCACATCAACGCCAGGACGGCGATGCCGGCGAGCCCGAGGGCGATCCCGGCCGAGCGGAGTTCGTCGGTCCACCCCGCGAGCCTGCAGACGCCGAGGAAGACGAGCGCCGCGGTTGCCGACCCGAGGCCCGTCACCGACGTCAGCACCTTCGTCACCACCGGGTGTCGAATCGCGAGCATCAGTTCGACCGCGCGGTGGTCGAGCCACACGACGACCTCCAGCAGTTCGACGAGAACGGCGTCCATGCACCGACGCTACGGCCGCGCGGGATTAGTCTCACTGGTCGGCCACCCCGCGATCGATCACCCCGCGTCGGCCCGGCGAGCCCGGAGACGACTCCGGAGAGCGACGGCCGCCAGCGTCGTCCAGACGGCGACCTCGATGAAGAACGCGGGCGAACCGAGATAGTACCCGACGAACGCGCCCGGCGGGAGCCCGAGCGGATCCGGCGGCGAGATCAGGGGCCAGAACGCGAACAACGCGTCGGCGGGCCGGCCGTTGACGACGACGTGGGTCACGTCGAGGGCGAGATGGGACGCCCATCCCGTCGCGACCGCCAGGCCGGCCCGCCCCGAGAGCGCGATCGGCACGACGACGACGGCCAGGACCAGCGAGTGGCCCACGGAGTGAAACAAGGCGGTCACGCCGAGGACCCCCAGTGGCTTGTCGACGAGGTCGGGAACCGCCGCGCCGACGACGAGCCACGTCGCCGGCAGTCGCGTGACCCGCGAGAGCGACGCCGCCGCGAGGAGGTGGGTCGGAAAGAGCATACCGTTCGTGGGGTTCGAAAGGGGATCAGTCCTCGGCGCGGAGCCGGCCGGTGGCGTAGAGGTAGTCGCGCGCGAAGACGGCGAGCGAGGGCGCGAGGACGACGGGTGCGACGGCGTGGACGAGGCCGGTCGGTGCGGGCGGCGCGAGCGCGACGGTCACGAACGCCATCTGGCCGCCCGCGAGGTACTTCCCGAGGTCGCTGTCCGGAAGCGGGTGGACCTGCCCGCCCCGCCGCCGGTGGAGCCCGACGGCGGCGACGAAGACGTACCGCGCGGCCGAAAGGAGGAGGTAGTAGGCGGGCAGCAGGCCCCAGACCACCGCGACGAGGGGCGCGGCGACGAACCCGAACGTGTCGAACGCCATGTCCAGGCGCCGCCCGAGTTCCGTCTCCCGGCCGACCGTGCGCGCGACGGCGCCGTCGAGTCGGTCCACGAGGACGCCGGCACCGTAACACACCGCGGGGACCCACGCCAGCGCCGTCCCCGCGGGGACGACGACGAACCCCGCGACGACCGCGTACAGCGCCCCCCGGAGGATCGTCAGCGTGTTCGCCAGGCCGAGCCTGCCGAGGGTCGAGTTCGCCCCGACGGCGTAGTTGACGTACCAGAGCTGACCCGTCCAGGCCACCCCGACGACGAGCACCGGGAGGATCGTCGGTGTGTCGCCGAGAGCGAACAGCGGCCAGAGAATAGCCATCAGACAGCCCGCGGCGACCGCCGGCCCGACGAGGAAGACGCCGGACCGGACGCGGGCGCTGGGCTCGCTGTTGGCCATCACCCTCCCCCCAGGCGGCGCTCGCGCGACCGACCCTCGCCGTTCACACGACCCCGGTTCGCCGGCGCCATCGACACGTTCGTCCCCACGTCGAGGACCGGAGAGCCATAAGCACGCGGGCGCCGGTTATCGGCGCACCAGAACCACCAACACGGCGAGGAGGACGACCTGTGCGATCTTGTCCACCGCGCCCAGGGTGCCGACGTCGCCGGGGATCGAGGCGTCCGTCCCCGCGAAGTTGACCGCGTACCAGAGGACGATCTGGATCGCGGTGAACGGGATGCCGACGGCGTACACCGCCCGGCGCCGGACGCCGGCGACCACGAGGACGACCCCCCCGACGAAGCCGAGCCCGGCGAGGACGAAGCTGATGCCGAGCGCGGAGGGGATCATCCGCACCCCAAGCAGGAGGTGGACGCCCGCCGAGACGAGGGCAGCGAGGACGCCGAGCCAGTGGATCGCGCCGAGCGCGTCGATGCCGGATGCCGTTTCGCGGGTCGTGGCCGTGCTCATGGCACCCACAACGTGGTGATCACACATAGTCACACGGTCGGCTCACCGCTCGAAGCCGGGATCGGCGAGCGAGGCGATCCGCTCGCGGTCGCGCTCCGCGAGTCGGGTGGCTCCCGCGGCCAGGTTCGCCACGACGTGTTCGGTCGTGGTGCTCGAGGGGATCGGGACGACGCCCTCGCTCCGGTTCCAGGCGACGACGACGCCGGCGGGCGACAGCCCGTACTCGGCACCGATCTCGGCGAGTACGGGCTCCTCGAGCAGTCCGGGGGCCGAAAGCGGCGCGTGGGCGACGACCCGGATCCCGCGCTCGTGACAGAACTCGACCAGCTCCGGGCGCGGCCGGTAGGGGTGGCGTTCGACCGAGACCAGCGCGGGGTCGATCGTTCCCGCCTCGAGCACCGTCTCGACCTGCTCGCGCGAGACGTTGCAGATTCCGAGGGTTCGCGCCCATCCCCGTTCGTGGACGCGCTCGAGGTTCCGCCAGGCATCGGCCAGCGCGATCGGTGCCGTCTCGGGGTCGCCGTCGTCGGTCTCGGGGAAGGCGAGCCGTTCGGCCTCCTCGGCGGGCAGGTCCGCGAGGCGCTCGAGCGGGCCGCGGTGGGCCCAGGCGCCCGGCCAGTGGAGGGCGTAGCAGTCGAAGGCGTCGATCCCGAGTTCCGAGAGGCTGCCCTCGCAGGCGGCGAGCAGGTGCTCCCGTCGGTGGTTCGTCCGCCAGACCTTCCCGACGAGGAAGACGGCCTCGCGGTCGGGGGCACCCGGCGCCGCGAGCAGATCGCCGATCCGGTGTTCGTTGCCGTACAGTTCGGCGCCATCGAACAGGCGGTAGCCCGCGTCCAGGGCCGTCTCGATCGACTCCCGGCGATCGACGTACGTCCCGTCGCGATAGCGCGAGCAGCCGAAGCCGACCGCCGGGAGACGGAGCGCGCTCCGCTCGTCGGGGCGCCCTCCCGACGTGGGCGCCGCCCCCACCGGGGGGACGTGCCGGTCGGCCGCGGCCCCGACGTCCGCGACGGGGACCGGCCCCCCCGAGTCGGCGGCCGTCTCGATGGCGTTACAGACCGCGACGACGTGGGCGCCCCGGCGTCCGGTCGCTCGCTCGGGGGCTCCCGCCTCGACGGACGCCGCGAGCCGGTCGGGGCCGTCGATGTAGCGCGCCGGATCCGTCGGCCACTGTGGGGGAACGGAGGTGTACTCGCGGCCGAGGCGGCCGAACCGGAGGTCGTCCTCGTCGGTGTCCATCGCGCCGCTGCCCTCGAGATACAGCGAGCCGTCGTCGCCGTGAAGCTC
This sequence comes from Saliphagus sp. LR7, assembly GCF_003344565.1. Lineage (NCBI taxonomy): Archaea > Methanobacteriati > Methanobacteriota > Halobacteria > Halobacteriales > Natrialbaceae > Saliphagus > Saliphagus sp. LR7. The sequence goes on from NZ_QPND01000001.1 coordinate 392,795, forward strand.
GAGCCCGTAGAACTCCCTGGCCCGGTGTGGGGCGTAGAAGCTCGCGGTCAGCCTGACCGTCGGGCCGTCGGCGAACGACAGCGTCGCCTCGACGTGGGAGGGAACCGACGGCCGCCGGGACTCGCGCTCGGGCCAGGGGGAGAGCGCGTCGGCGACCCGCACCCTCGAAACCGGGCCGAACCACGAGACGAGCAGCGTGAGCGGGTAGACGCCGCCGTCGTACAGCGGCCCGATCTCCAGAAAGGACTCGGGGCCGTCGTGCCAGTCGGTCACCCGTCCGACGTGGGCGTGGGCGTATCCCAGCCGGACCGCCCCGAGTCGGCCGTCGGCAAGCAGGCCCGCCGCCCGGCGCTGTGAGGGTCCCTGCGGGGACTCCGGCGCACACCCGAGCGCGAGGCCGCGGTCCTCGGCCGTCTCGACGAGGTCGATGGCCGTCTCCGCCGAGAGCGCGAGGGGCTTCTGTGAGTAGACGTGGCGCCCGGCCGACAGCGCGGTCCGCGTCACCGAAGCGTGGGCGCGGTGGCTCGTCAGATTCACGACGAGAGGCGCCTCGACGGCCGACAGCGCCGCGTCGAGGTCGCTAAAGGAGGGACAGCCGAGGCGGGCCGCGAGCGTCTCGGCTCTGTCGGCGTCGAGGTCACAGACCCCGGCGGGGTCGAGACGACTCCCGTCGAGGCCGTCGGCGTAGGCCCCGGCGATCGACCCGGCTCCGACGAACAGGCAGTGCACGTTCCGAGGGGAGGTCCCGAGGGACAAATACGGTTCGGCGGGAACGGGGTGTCGCCGGAGCGGTTTTGCCCGCGGCCGTCCAACGACGGCCGTGAGAGAACCGGGAATGGGACCTCTGGGGACGGCGTATCTGCGCGCGCTCCAGGCCGTCGGCCGCCGACTCGACTACGGCGAGAACGTCTTCGAGCGCGAGTGGGACGTGCTGGTCGTCCTCGACGCCTGCCGGGCGGACCTGCTCGCGTCGGTCGCGCCCCACGTCCCGTTTCTGGGCGAGGTCGAGACGGTGCGGTCGGTCGGGAGCTGTTCGTCGGAGTGGCTCGAGAACACGTTCCCCGGGCGCCCGGAGACCGCCCGGACCGCGATGGTCACCGGCAACACCTGGACCGACCGGTACCTCGATGCCGGCGCGTTCGCCGCCCTCGATGAGGTCTGGAAATACGCCTGGGACGACGAGTCGGGGACGATCCCGGCGCGGGCGGTGACCGATCGGGCGATCTCCCTCGCCCGCGAACGCGACCCCGAGTTCCTGATCGTCCACTACATGCAACCCCACCACCCGTTCGTTCCCGACCCCCTCGAGGGAGACGAGGGAATGGTCCGGTCGGGCGAGGAGAGCAGCCCGGCGAACCCCTGGATCTCGCTTCGCCGGGGGGAGATCGGGCGCCGCCGCGTCCGGAGGGCCTACGAGGCGAACCTCCGGTACGTCCTCCGCGAGGTCGGGGTCCTGCTCGAAAACGTCGAGGGACGGGTCGCGATCACCGCCGACCACGGCAACCTCTTCGGGGAGTGGGGGCTGTACGGCCATCCGATGTACACGCCCGTTCCAGCCCTGCTCGACGTGCCCTGGACGGTGACGACCGGAAGCGACCGCTCGACCCGGAGCCCCTCGCTTGTGCCCCCCGAGCCGTTGCCCGTCTCCCGCGTCCACGGCGAGGCGACCGACCGCGATCGCCTGGCGGCGCTCGGATACCGCTGATGGTTGGGAACAGACTTATTCCGGGACGCTCCCGCGGTGGTGACGTGAGAATCCGGGAACGCCGACGGAGACGCCCGCGAAGGGGCCGAACAGCGCCGCCGAGGCCCCTCGACCGATGAGCCGGCGATCGCTTTTCTTCACCGGCGAGCGGTCGGTCGAGGTCCGCGATCGGCCGGTGCCCGAGCCCGAGGCGGGGGAGGTGCTCGTCCGAACCGAGCGCACCGCGATGAGCCCGGGGACGGAGCTGCTCGTCTACCGCGGGGAGGTCTCCGCCGGGGCGGCGGCCGACGAGACGATCGAGGCCCTCGACGGCGAGTTCTCGTACCCGCTCCAGTACGGGTACGCGGCCGTCGGGCGGGTCGCCGAGACGGGCGCGGACGTCGGCGAGGAGTGGCTCGACAGGCGGGTGTTCGCGTTCAACCCCCACGAGAGCCACTTCACGGCCGACCCGGAGGCGCTCGTCCCGACGACGCTCGCACCCGAACGGGCGCTGTTCGTCCCCACCGTCGAGGCGGCGGTCAACTTCGTGATGGACGCCCGGCCGCGGATCGGAAGCCGGGTCGTCGTCTTCGGCCAGGGATCGATCGGCCTGGCGACGACGGCGCTGCTCGCCGAGTTCCCCCTCGCGGAGCTGGTCACGGTCGACTACGACGAGAAACGGCGGGCCGTCTCGGAGTCCTTCGGCGCCGATCGGGCGGTCTCGCCCGACGCGGTCGATTCGGTGCTCTCCGAACCGGCCGACGTCAGCCTCGAGCTATCGGGCAATCCCGAGGCGCTCGGCGACGCAATCGACGTCGCCGGGTTCGCGGGGAGAGTGATCGTCGGCTCGTGGTACGGAACGAAGGACGTCAGCCTCCGGCTGGACGAACAGTACCACCGCAGCCACGTCAGGGTTCGCTCGAGCCAGGTGAGCCGGATCGACCCGGACCACGCCGACCGGTGGGACAAACGGCGCCGGATGGAGTACGTCACCTCCTGGCTGGCCGACGCCGACCTCTCTCCCGTGCTCACCCACGAGTTCGAGATCGGGGACGCAAAGCGGGCCTACCGGGTGGTCGACGAGCGCCGCGACGGCGTGATACAGGCCGCGTTTAGGTACGACCGGTAGAGAACGGGACCGGCCGCTTCGCGCTGCCCTCGAAGGGCCAACAGGAGCCGGTCGATCCGTCCGAGGACGCCGTAGCCACCCCGCCTGGAGGATTTAGGTGGGTGGCCTCCCTCCGTTCGGACGTGTACGAAACGACGGTGTCCGTGGCGTTCGTCGCACAGCACTTCCTCACCGTGCCCGATCCAGGGCCGGAAGGCGTCCCACACTCCCACCGCTACGAGGTGGAACTGACGTTCTCGGGCCCCGAGTTGAACGAGTACGACTACCTCGTCGACATCGACGATGCGGAGGCGGCGCTGTCGGCGCTGGCCGATCGCTACCGCGACGAACTGCTCAACGACCACCCCGAGTTCGAGGGCGCGAACCCCAGCGTCGAGCGGTTCGCGCGCGTGATCTTCGAGGCGGTGACCGAGCGCGTCGGCGACGAAACCGTCACGGGTCTCGCCGTCACCGTCCGGGAGGACGACGTGGCGAGTGGCGCCTACGAAGCGAGCGTATGAGGATCGGCCTGGCGCTGTACGGGAGCATCGACGGGCGCTCGGGGGGGTTTCGGTACGACCGGCGCCTCGTCTCCGGGCTCCGGCGGGCCGGCGATACCGTCACCGTCATCGAACTGCCCTGGCGGGGGTACGGCCGCGGGCTGGCGGACAACGCCTCCCCGCGGTTCTGGCGGCGTCTCGAGACCGGCGCCGACGTCTTGCTCCAGGACGAACTCGCACATCCCTCGCTGGTCTCGACGAACCGCCGGCTCGACCGGCCGATCGTCAGCATCGTCCACCACCTGCGCGCGAGCGAGCCCCGGCGACTGGCTCCCCTCTATCGCGCCGTCGAGCGACGATACCTCGACACCGTAGACGCCGTGATCTGTAACAGCGCCCCGACCCGCGACAGCGTCGTCGATCTCGGCGTCGATCCTCGGGCCTGCGTCGTGGCCCCGCCGGCGGGCGACCGGTTCGATCCGGAGATCGCCGACCGGACCATCGAGGAGCGAGCCGAGGAGGGGCCCCTCCGGGTCGTCTTCGTCGGGAACGTCGCCCCCAGGAAGGGCCTCGACACGCTCGTCGAGGCCGTCGCCCGCGCGGACGCCCCGATGGAGGTGACCGTCGTCGGCCGACCGGTCGATACGGACCACTTCCGGGCGGTCGCGCGTACGATCCGCGAGCAGGGCCTCGGCGATCGCATCCGGATGACCGGCGAACTCGCCGACGAGCGCCTCGCCGAGACCCTCGCGCGCTCACACGTCGTTGCGGTGCCCTCGCGCCACGAGGGGTTCGGGATCGTCTATCTCGAGGGGATGAGCTTCGGCCTCCCGGCGGTGGCGTCGAGCGCGGGGGGCGCACGCGACGTCGTCACCGACGGCGAGAACGGGTTCCTCGTGGCGCCGGACGACCCCGGGGCCGTCGCGGCGGCCCTCGATCGACTGGCGGCCGATCGCGGGGAACTCGCCGCGATGGGGAGAGCCGCCCGACGGCGCTACGAGGCCCACCCCGGATGGAGCGAGACGACCGATCGCGTCCGTGACCTCCTGGCCGGCGTCGCGAGGGCCGCGACGTGAGCGGCTCGTTCCGGCGCTATCTCGAGGCGAAACGAACCGTCGACGACCGGGCGCTCGACCGGCGCCTGCTCCGCGCCCTCCGGGAGGGGCTCGCTGCGCGGGCCGACCGGGAGGGGCCGCTTTCGGTCCTCGAGGTCGGTGCCGGCATCGGGACGATGGTGATGCGCCTGCTCGAGTGGGAGGTGCTCCCACCCGGCGAGACCGTCTACACGGCGGTCGACGTCCGCGAGGAGACGGTCGCGGACGTCACGAGTCATCTTCGGGAGTACGCTCGCGGGGACGCCGCCACCGTCGAGACCCGTGGAGATCGGATCGTCGTCGAGACGGCCGACCGGCGGGTCGCCGTCGACGCGGTCGCCGCCGACGCCCTCGCGTTCGTCGAGGGCCGCGACCGGAGCCACGACCTGCTGATCGGGGCGGCGCTGCTCGACGTCTTCGATCTCAGTGGGTTGGAGCCGTTGCTCGGAGCGGTCGCCCCCGGAGGATACTACTACTTCCCGATCACGTTCGACGGGGCGACGCGGTTTCGCCCGGCCCACCCCGACGACGGCGTGATCGAACGTCGCTACCACGAACACATGGACCAGAAACCCGGCGGAAGCGCTCGCGCCGGCGGGGACGTCCTCGAGGAACTCCGGGCGACGGAGGGGGTGGCCCTGACCGGGGTCGCGGGGTCGGACTGGATCGTCCGGCCCTCCAATGGCGCCTACCCCGCCGACGAGGCGTACTTCCTCGGGTACATCCTCGATACCGTCGAGTCCGCCGTCGGGGAGATGATCGATGGAGACGAACCCCTCTCGTCGTGGGTCAACGCGAGACGCGACCGGCTCGAGGCCGGCGAGTTGAGCTATCTGACCCACCAACTCGACTTCCTGGGCCGGGTGAGAGAGCCGACCGACCCCGGTTCCGATGGCAAGAACGAGCGGTAGCGACCTCGAACGCCGGTGACTCGACCGGACTCGGATCCCACCCTCTCGAAGCCGCCGGCCCTCGCTCTCGCCGATTCAGTATAGCACTCAGTGGTTTATCGGGCCAGTGCCCGCACCGACTCGAATGACCCCTCCGAAATCGCGTTCGCGACCCGCTCGGCGTCGATCTCGGGCACGGACTGGGGGTACTTCCGGCTGAAGTAGCCGATCAGGTTCTCCGCGTCGCGCGCGAGGAACTCCGCGGCGTGGTCGTGATCCGTGGGAACCGCCTGGGGCCAGTCGAACACCGTCACTCCCTCCTCGCCGACGAAGACGTTGTACTCGCTCATGTCGGCGTGGACGTATCCCGCGTCGTAGGCGCCCGCCATCTCCCGGAGGATCAAGTCGAGGACGCCGACCACTTGCTCGTCCTCGAGTTTCGCCCGCGAGAGTTCGACCCCGGCCATCTTCTCCATCACGATGGCGTGACGGTTGCCGTCGATCGGTCGGGGGACGCTGACCTCCGGGTACAGCTCCTCTAGAATCTCGAGTTCGCGCTCGGCGGCCTTCCGGGCGGTGTACATCCAGGAGACGTGGTCGTTGTCGGAGGTGTAGTCGCGTTCCTTGTCGACCGCCCGGAAGTTGGTGTACCCCTCGCGGTGGTACTTCAGCGCCAGCGGTTTGTAGGACTTGACCTCGTAGACGTCGCTTTCCTTGCCGACCCCGAGGGGCGAGCCGAACTCGCTGATCGTCTCGCGCTCGGCGAGCGCGCGCAGCGCGAGGGCATCGTACCCCTCGAACTGGAGGGTGTAGCCCTCGTACTGGAGGGTCTTCTTCTCGACCAGCCCCCGTTTGAGTGCCTCCTCGAGTCGATAATCGACGTTCTCCGGCGAGAGGCCCGAAAACTCCGGGAGCTTCCCCCGATTGACCCACTCCGAAAAGCGCATTCCCTGCTCGACGCCCGAGAGGAGGTAGAAGTCGTCCCGCTCGAGTTCCGGCATGAAATCGGCGACGTTCCGCACCATGGACAGGGTAGCCGGCGCGGACGTAAAAGGGGTTCCCGTCCGAGACCGCCGCCGAACGTCCCTAATAAACCATATGACGCGATAGAAAATGGCAATCGAGCGATTCCGGTCGCTCTCGTAGGGCGTCACAATCGCTTTCTCCCCGCAGGGCGTCGATCGAACCATGACCGACCTCGCCGACCGCGAGTGGCGCCTGATCCGGGACGGCCCCCGCGAGGGGGCGACCCAGATGGCGATCGAGGAGGTCGCCGGGCGGACGGCCGTCGAGGAGGGGATCCGAACGGTTCGAACGTACTCCTGGGAGCCGAGCACCCTCTCGCTCGGCTACCGACAGGAACCCGACACCGTAGACTGGGAGTTCTGCGACCGGAAGGAGATCGACGTCACCCGGAGACAGACCGGCGGCGGCGGGATCTACCACGACCACCACGGCGACATCTCGTATACGATCGTCACAGCCGCCGACGAGGTCCCCGGCGACCTGATGGACTGCTATGCGCTCTTCTGTGAGCCGATCCTCGAGGCGTTCGACCGGATGGACATCGATGCCGGTTTCGCGGGCGAAAAGCGAGAGGCAGTCTACTACCCCTCCTGCTACCTTCGAGACATCAATCCCGCACACGACATCGTCGCGCCCGCGGAGTCGCGAGCCGACGCGAGAAAGATCAGCGGCAACGCCCAGTACCGACGGCGCGACGTGGTCATCCAGCACGGTTCGATATCGTTCGATCTCGCACCCGAAGCCCACGTCGGCTGTTTCGAGGGCGACGTCTCCCCCGAGACGTTCGAAGGGCGGGTGACGAGTATCCGCGAGCAGGCGGGGATCGACCGCGAGGAGGCCGTCGAGATCCTGGGAGACGCGCTGGGGGAGTGGTGTGGGGCGAGCGAGAGCGAGTGGCGCGAGGAGGAGCTCGAGGCCGCCCGAGACCTCGCCGACCGGAAGTACGGGAGCGAGGGCTGGATCCGTGATCGGGAGGAGTAGGGAGAACTCCGAAGTACCTATGCCGGGGGGATGCCGACTTCCGGCCATGAAGGTCGGCGCACACGTCTCGATCTCGGGCTCGCGCGTCTCCTCCGACGAGGAGACTCCACCGTACGACGACATCAGGAACGCCGTCTCCCGACAGCTCGCCTTCGGGGGCAACTGCGGGCAGGTGTTTACGACCTCGCCCCAGGTCTGGGCCGAACCCGAGATAAGCGAGGCGGCCGCCGCGGGCTTTCGAGAGGAAAGCGACGCGAAACTCGAGGGGCCGTGGGTGATCCACTCCTCGTACCTCGTCAACCTCTGTACGCCCAAGGACGACCTCCGCGAGAAGTCGCTGGCGTCAATGCAGGCCGAACTCGACGCCGCCGAGAAATTGGGGATCCCGTACGTAAACACTCACCTCGGGGCGCATACGGGCGCCGGCGTCGAGGGCGGCCTCGACAACGCCGCGAGCGCGATCGACGAACTCGACGTCCCCGAGGACGTCGAGATCCTGATCGAGTCCGACGCCGGCAGCGGAACCAAACTGGGCGGGGAGTTCTCGCATCTCGCGGGGATCATCGATCGAACCGACGAGGAGATCGGGATCTGTATCGACACCGCCCACACGCTCGTCGCGGGCAACGATCTGACGACGCCCGATGCCGTCGAGGAGACCGTCTCGCGGTTCGACGAGGAAGTGGGCCTGGAGTACCTGAAGTACATCCACCTGAACGACTCGAAACACGACGTCGGAACCCACAAGGACGAACACGCCCTCATCGGCGAGGGCTACATCGGTGAAGATGGGATCCGGGCGATCGTCACCCACCCCGATCTTCGAGAACTTCCGTTCGCCCTTGAGACGCCCACGGAGGACGGCAAGGGCTTTGCCTGGAACATCGCGCGAACGAAGGAGTTGCGCGAGGAGAACTGAAAGGCTGTTCGAGAGCGTTTACGCCGGATTACGCGCCCCGGAGCCGAACACCAGCGGCGCGAGAAACAGCGCCAGCGGGACGAGCACCCACACCTGCCCCGCGAGCACGTCGTACTGGGCGAGGGTGTCCTCGACGGGAATCCCCTCGAGATGGCCGACGAGGAACTCGAAGCCGACCGTGAGGACGACCCAGATCACCCCGACCGCCAGGAGTTCCGCTCGTCGGTAGTCGATTCGACTGCGCGAGAAGTAGCCATAGGAGAGAGCGAGGATCGCGGCGATCAACAGCGCGGTGCTGAGGAGGTGACCGGAGTAGTCGCCCATCCGCGGGACGATGGCCACCTCCCTGAAGACGCCGTTCGCGACGGCGACGACCGCCATCACGATCCAGAGCCCCAAGGGATAGACGACGGCCGCCGGGCGGACGGAACTCGTCGCGGATCGGGAGGTCACTCGACCGGCTACGACGGGCGAGCCGAAAGGGTTCGGGGTCGATTTCACCGCCCGAGAGCCCCGGGAAACCGACCCGTTTTTACTCGGATCCCTCGAATCCGAAGCCGTGCGCGAGTTCTCCGCGGAGTACCTCCGCCGGACCCGCGAGGGGATGTGGGACGACCGGGCCGCACTGGCCCCCCTCAGGCTCGAGAGCCGCGAGTCGGTCCTCGACGTCGGCTGTGGGACGGGAGAGCTGAGCCGCGTGATAGTCGAAGAGAGTCCCGGAACCGTCGTCGGCTGCGACGTCGATCGGGACCTGCTCGCGACCGCCCGCGAACACGTCTCCGTCGTCGCGGGTGACGCCCTTAGACTTCCCTTTCCCGACGACAGCTTCGATCTCGTCGTCTGCCAGGCCCTGCTGATCAACCTCCCGGAGCCTGCGGCCGCCCTCTCCGAGTTTGCCCGCGTCTCCCGGGAGCTCGTCGCGGCGATCGAACCCGACAACGCCCAGGTGAGAGTCGAGTCGAGCGTCGCGAGCGAGTCCGCCCTCGCGGCCCGCGCCCGAGAGGCCTACGTCGAGGGCGTCGAGACCGACGTCTCCCTCGGCGCCGACGCCCGCGAACTCTTCGCAGAGGCGGCCCTCGAGGTCCTCGAGAGCCGCCGGTACGACCACGAGCGCCGGATCGAGCCACCCTACGGCGAGGCGGCCCTCGCCGACGCCCGCCGGAAGGCGACGGGGGCAGGGCTCGAGAGCGACCGGGCGACGCTGCTTTCGGGGCCGATGGACGAGGAGGACTACGACGAGCTCCGGGGGGAGTGGCGCGAGATGGGGCGAGAGGTGATAGATCGGATGGGCGACGGGGCGTACCGTCGTCGGGAGGTCGTCCCGTTCCACGTCACCGTCGGGCGGGTTGCGGGAGCCTCGCCCGGGGAGTAACCGGTCGCGGCCGACTACCGGAGACCCGACAGCACCATGACGACCCCGAAGAGCGCGCCGAGCACGACCAGGCCGGCCCCGGCCATCCCGATCAGTTCCGCCGAGGTCCACTCGGGGATCCGGTAGCCATAGCGCATCACCCCGGCCGAAACGAGCAGCGAAACCCCCGCGCCGAAGATCGTCGTCGCCAGATCGACGCCGAAGGGGTTTCCGATATCACCCATACGGACCGATTCGAGCGAAACAGGGGAAACCCTGGTGCCGTCTCACGCAACCCACTGAGACCACAATGCCGAATCGGGCCGGCCCCCTCGTTCGCGTGATCGGCCGGAGTCGAAGTTCCAACAGTTTGTTCTCCCCGCGGGGTATCGTGGGCGTATGGATCCACGGATCGAACGCCACGCGTCGATACTCGTCGAGCACTCGACCCGGGTCGAGCCCGGGGACAAGGTGTTGGTCTCCGCGCCCCCGGTCGCCGAGGACCTCGTCGTCGCCCTCTACGAGAAACTCGGCGAGATCGGCGCCCGGCCGACGCTGTCGATGCGTTCTGACCGCGCCAGGCGCGCGTTCCTGCGCGCGAGCGACCCCGAGGAGTTCGGACTGAACGAACACTCGCTCGCACGGATCGAGGAGACCGACGTCGCGATCGGTATCAGGGGCGGGACGAACACGAACGAACTCGGCGACGTCGACCCCGGAACGATCGCGGCCTTCGGCCGGGTCCAGAAGCCGATCAGCGACGAGTACACCGAGAAACGGTGGGTCGGTACGCAGTACCCCGCGCCGGGAAACGCCCAGGAGGCCGAAATGAGCACGGCAGCCTACGAGGAGTTCGTCTACAACGCGGTAAACCGCGACTGGGAGGCCCAGCGGGAGTTCCAGTCCCGGCTCGTCGAGCTTCTCGACCCCGCAAGCGAGGTGCGCATCGAGAGCGGCGACACCACCGACCTGACGATGAGCGTCGAGGGGATGATCGCGGTCAACGACTACGGCGAGAAGAACCTCCCCGGCGGCGAGGTCTTCACCGCGCCGGTCCCCGACAGCGTCGAGGGCGAGGTCCTCTTCGACAAGCCGCTGGTGACCCGGGGCCGGGAGATCACCGACGCCTCCCTCGAGTTCGAAGCGGGCGAGGTCGTCGCCCACTCGGCGGTGAAAAACGAGGAGCTGCTGACCGAGATCCTCGGGACCGACGACGGTGCCCGCCGGCTGGGCGAACTCGGCATCGGGATGAACCGCGGCATCGACCGCTTCACGCACAACATGTTGTTCGACGAGAAGATGGGCGACACCGTCCACATGGCCATCGGCCGAACGATCGACGAGACGGTTCCCGACGGCCGATCCGGAAACGAGAGCGCGGTCCACGTCGACATGATCGTCGACATGAGCGAGGACTCGAGAATCGAGATCGACGGAGATGTCGTCCAGGAGGACGGAACCTTCGTCTTCGAGGACGACAACTAGACGACGTCGCCCCGCACCGTCACGCCCTCCTGACTCTCCCGCCAGGCGTGGACCTCGCGGGCGGCCTCGCCGGCCTCGTCGTCGTCCATCCCGAGCATCTCGAGAGCCGCCGACAGCGTCGGGAGCGCGAGTTCGCTCTCCCGGAGCTTGCGGAACGCTTCGTCGCTTCGGGTGCCATCGACCCAGAGACAGGCTCCACGGGGGTCCAACAACTGGGTGTAGTCCTCACGCATCCGCGCGCCCCGCAGGCGCTGGGTCACGTTGTCCTCGAAGGAGGCGTTACAGACCTCGAGGTGGATCGGCTCCGCTTCCTCGAGGAGGTGAGCCGCGAGGCACTTCTCGGGGGCGGCGTGGCCGTTGGTGTTCGCCCGGAGCGAGTCGGGATACGCTCTCGCCCAGTCGGCCCGGACCGACTTGCCGACGCCGGCGATTCCGTGCGAATCGCGAAACGCCTCGTCGGCATCCGGGTCGTCCTCACCGACGAGTACGTCCTTCGTGAGGTAGACGTCGAGGCGCTCGACCGGGTCCACGCCGAGTGTGACGTCGCCGTAGGCCCAGATCTCGCGGACCGGGACCGGCATCCGCTCGTCCTCGACCCGTTCGACGAGTTCCTCGAGGCGATCGACGGCGTCGTGTCGGGCGAGTTCGCTCATCCGGCGACCGTACGGCGCCGACGCCCAAAGCGGTTTCTCAGTCGCGACGCGAGGCCCGTTCTCGTCGCATCGATCACGTGGACGGTCTCCATTGACGAGGTCGACGGTGTAAACGCGGTCTCCCGACTCCGCCCTCTCGAGGGAGTCCGGTTCGCTCAGGCACGTTTTTGACCCCACACGACGAACGCGGAGGTATGAGACACCGGATCTTCAACGACGAGGCCGACGAGGACCTCGTCTTCGTGATGGGCTGGGGCAACCGCTGGACCCACGAGAACGTGAGCTGGCTGATCGGGAGCTGTGCGAACGCCGGCTACCGGGTCCACGCCTTCGAGCTTCCCACCAACATCGACGACTTCAAGGCCGACTGGCTCGAGCCGATCGCCGAATACGTCCGCGATCTCGATGCCTACCAGTTGCTGGCCCACAGCGCGGGTGCCCTCGTCGCCCCCTTCCTCGACGGCGCCGAGAACCACGTCTATCTGAGCCCGTGGTGGGGCTACGGCGACGCCTTCCCCGACCGCCTGCTCGACCTCGTCGGCCGGGTTCGAACGGATTTCCCCTTCCTCCCCACCGGCGGATTCGACCGCGAGGACCTCGGCGAACGGACGACCGACCACCAGCTCTCGACGGCGCCGGGGTGGATCTCGCCCGCGTTCGTCCGCGAGACCCGCCACGCCCAACGGGACCTGCTCGAAATCGACCACGACGCCGTCGTCTTCTGTTCGCTTCGCGACCCCGTGATCTCGCTTCGCCCGATCGGCGAGCGCGTCCCCGCCTCCCACGTCGTCCTCTACGACGGCGGTCACGAACTGTTCTCCTCTTCCGCCCGCGACCAGTACGTAGACGCCGTCCTCTCGGCGCTCGAGGCAGGCGCGAGCGCCGTCGAGGAACGGCCCCTGGTCGCGGTCTGAGGAGCGAAACCCCCTTCCGCGCTCCCCCGCTATCGGGAGGCGATGGATTGCGATCGCTGCGGCGGGGAGGCCGTGGTCCACGCCGCCTACTCGGGCGCTCACCTCTGTGGCGACCACCTCCGGGAGTCGGTCGAAAAGCGGGTGCGCCGCCGGGTCCGCCGGGACGACCTCGTTCCCCGCGAAGCGACCCCCGAGAACCCCCAAACGTGGGTGATCGGCCTCTCGGGCGGGAAGGACAGCGTCGTCCTCACCCAGGTGCTCCACGAGACGTTCGCCGAGGACCCCCGGATCGAGCTGGTGGGGCTGACGATCCACGAGGGGATCGAGGGCTACCGCGACAAATCGGTCGAGGCCTGCGTCAAACTCGCCGACGACCTCGGAATCCGCCACGAACTCGTGAGTTACGAAGAGGAGTTCGGGATCAGGATGGACGACGTCGTCGAGGACGACCCCGAGAACATGGCCGCCTGTGCCTACTGTGGGGTCTTCCGACGGGACCTCCTCTCGGAGTACGCCGAAAAGCTGGGCGCCGACCTCCTGTTGACGGGCCACAATCTCGACGACGAGGCCCAGACCGCCCTGATGAATATTCTAGAAGGTGACGTCGCCCAGATCGCCAAACACTTCGACGCGAGCCTCGGTCCCCTCTCCGAGCGCGAGGAAAGCGAGGAGTTCGTCCCCCGCGCCAAACCCCTCAGGGACGTCCCCGAGAAGGAAGTCGCCCTCTACGCCCACCTCCGGGACCTGCCCGCCCACATCACCGAGTGTCCCCACGCCAGCGAGGCCTACAGGGGCGAGATCCAGCAGTTGCTCTACGGACTCGAGGAGAACCATCCCGGCACCCGCCACTCGATCATCTCGGGCTACGAGGAACTCGCCGGGATTGCCGCCGGCGAATACAACAGCGAGGGCGGCGCCGATCTCCGGGACTGTGCGGAGTGTGGCTCGACGACGACCCGCGAGATCTGCCGGAAGTGTTCGCTGCTCGAGTCGATCGAGGCCGTCTGAACCTCCTCGAGAGCGGGATCGCTCTCCCTGGGGGACAAAAAGGCCTTCCCGCCGGGAACTGGCCGGGTCCGTCCGTGCGTCAGTCGCGTTCGTGGAGGGCCGGGGGACCGGGGCGATGGAACGTCAGCGGATGACGTCGACGCCGTTCTCGCGGCCGGCCTCGTCGCGGCCGCCGTCGCTCTGGGCGACGCCGGTCGCCGACTCCGCCGCGCGCTCGCTGGCGTCGAACTCGGTCTCGCTCTCGAGGCTCTCCCGGGAGCGGTCGGCCTGCTTCTGGGTCGTCGGACCCAGCACCTGGGCGCTCTGGACGCCCGTCATGATCGCCATCACGCGGACCTTGCCCTTGTAGGACTCCCGGATCCGGGCGCCCCAGATCACGTTCGCGCTCGCCTCGAGGCGTTCGGTGATGGAGTCGGCGATCCCCTCTGCCTCCTTCAGGGTGAGGTCGGGTCCGCCCGTAATGTGGACCAAGCCGCCGGACGCCCCGCGGTAATCGACGTCGAGCAGCGGGTGGTTCAGCGCGTCCTTGACGACCTCCTCGCTTTTGTTCTTGTCCTGGGTCTCCCCGACGAGCATGACCGCGACCCCGCCCTGGTTCATGATCGAGGTCATGTCCGCGTAGTCCAGATTGATCAGCGAGGGCTGGGTGATCGTCTCGCTGATCCCCTTTACGGTCTCGGCGATGATCTGGTCCATCACCGAGAACGCCTTCCCGATCGGGAGGTTGGGGACGTAATCGAGCAGCCGGTTGTTGTCCAGCACGATGATCGAGTCGGCCTCCTCGCGGAGGCTCTCGAGGCCTTCCTCGGCTTTCACCGTGCGGGCGCGCTCGACGTTGAACGGCGTCGAGACCATCCCGACGACGATCGCACCCTGGTCTTTGGCGATCCGGGAGACGACCGGCGCCGCGCCGGTGCCGGTCCCGCCACCCATCCCGGCGGTGACGAAGACGAGGTCCGCATCGCCCAGGACCTCCTTGATCGTGCTCTGGGCCATCTCGGTCGCGCGTTCCCCCATCTGGGGGTCGCCGCCGGCACCGAGCCCGTTCGTGAGCGACTTGCCCACGAGGACCTTGGTGTCGGCCTCGATCATCTTCAGGTGCTGCTTGTCGGTGTTGATCGCGACGGTGTCGGCGCCGTCGACCCCGATGTTGTACAGCCGGTTTACGGTGTTGTTGCCGGCGCCGCCACAGCCGACGATGACGATCCGGGGGTCGCCGAACTCCTCGTCGTCTAAGGCGGCGTCCATCTCACGGGCCTCCTCCTCGGCGTTCTCGAGGGCGTCCTGGACGATGTCCTGCATGAATTATGCCTTGGCCCAGCCGCGTTTGCCCGGTTGGGACTCCTCCCGGCGACCCTCCTGTTCGTTGATCATCTCGCGGACGGCCGCCCGGATCGCCTCGCTCCGGTTGGGGTACTCGCCCGTCTCGACCATCCGTTCGACCTCCTCGATCTGCTGTTTCGGAATCCGCAGTGTCACACGCTCCATTGTTGTATACCCTGTTGGGTAAGACGCGCGCCCTGTCAGACGCGTTCTGTCTTACGCCCGAATCGCACGAAGGCGCTCCCCTGTACCGTGCATGATCGGGCTGTAAGACAATCGTCTTACGCTGATACCCACAACTCCGTCATACATAATAAACGTTTCGGCTCCGGTGAACGTCCGTGTCTTACACCGTCACCCGGGCCGGCGGTCCGGGTCGAGCACGTCCGCCGCCGGCGTCCGACGCCCACAGCCCGGACAGAACGACCAGTCCGATCTGAGCTCGTCTCCACACTCACAGAACGCCCGACGGGACGCCTTCTCGCCGCAGTTGGGACAGTAGACGTGATCCCCGGCGAGGGTCTCCCCACACTGGGTACACCCCACCGGCGTCGCGCCGTCGGACGCTTCGTCGGCGGGCTCCGTCTTACGCACGGTCGTGTTCGTCTCCCCACCCGCAGCGTCCTCGCGAACGACCCCCTCGAGTCCCTCCAGGGAGATCGAGACGTCGACGTCGGGCGCACGTCGTCCGACCCGTTCGTCGAGGCGGTCCTCGACGCGTTCGTCGACGCGCTCGCGGACGAGGTCGTCGATCGACGGCGACGTGCCGACCTCCGTGCGCGATTCCGCGCGGGAGGCGTCCTCGAGGTACGCACGCAGCGCCTCGCGCATGACCTCGCTTTTGGAGGCGTCGAAGGCCTCGATCCCCTCGACGAGGTCATCGTCCGCGCGGAACGTGATCTTGCTCATCGGCGGTTCGATACCTCTCCCTTTCGGCGCCTCCCATATCAATCATTCTCTCGCGTCCGACGTTTGTAACACATCGTCCGCGTTTCGAATGATAACCCTTATGTCCGCCTCACCGATTAGATTTCGGTGACCGCTCTTAGCTCAGCCTGGTAGAGCAGTCGACTGTAGATCGACTTGCCCCCCGTTCAAATCGGGGAGAGCGGACTCGGTTTTCAGCCGATTCTGATTGACCGGACGGCGTCGGCTTATGACGTCGCTTCGCGATCCGGTTCGAAGACCGATAACTCCCCTATATCTGTGAATCGGATACTTTGATAAGAGCGGCCCAAGCAGTTGCAGGACATGGACGAGGAGGCGGTACAGGACTACGTCGAGAAAACCCAGTCCCTGATAGACGCCTCACCGCAGATGGACGAAGCCAACACGAAGGCGGCCGTTTTGCGCGATTTCTTGGATCTACTCGACTGGGAAATCCCCACGAACACGAAACTCGAATACTCGGTCGAGGCGTTTGGACAGACCTACAAAGTCGATTACGCCCTCATCATCGAAGAGACCCCGGTCGCGTTTCTCGAAGCGAAGGGAGTCGATACGTCCTTGACCGCGAAACACGACGAGCAGCTCTCGTCGTACATGACGAACAGGAACGTCAACTACGGGATTCTCACGAACGGCGAACGATACCGCTTCTTCCAGCGGCGCGTCGATGCCTCCAACGTAGACGTCCGGAAAATCAGCGACTCGGAACTCGTCGAACTTCCCGACCAGGGTACGGTTCTGAGAGCCTACACGAGAACCGCCATCGAGTCGGGAGAATCGAGGAAGATCCTCGAAAGAATCAACGAGTTGCGGGAGGCCCGACGGCATCTCGAAGCGGACAAAGACCGGCTGGCAACCGAACTCGCCGAGCTATTGGCCGGCCAGGTTTCGGAAACGGTCCACTCGCTCGCCGAGTCCCAATCGAAGGAGTTGATCGACAGGCTCGTCGAGGACATCGAACGGGAAATAGACTCCGACGAGGTCGTGACGTCCGACGAAAACGAGGGAGTCGAACCGACACCTGCTCGAACCGTTCGGGCCGAGTCGGGGAAGTACGTGATCGAGATTCGGAACGGCAAAACCGATCTCGCCACCGTTACTGGCGACAATCAAAGCGACGTGACGGCGAAAGCGGTGGACTATCTGATCGAGAACCACGATCTGACGTCCGAGATCAAGCCTCTCCCCTATATCCCCGGCCGGGAGAAGGCCATCATCAACGATACGCCGACGTCCCCACACGACGAGGAAGCGATGAGAGCATACCGAGAGTTGACGAACGGCTACCATATCGACACGCACGCCAACAAGGGAGGAAAAATGCGGATCGTAGAGGGACTGGTCGATAAGTGTGGCCTCGCCGTTAGCTTCGAAGGGGAGTGGAACGAGTAGCGGGGCTACGTAATCGGGAGCAACGGCAAGCGTCCCAAACGATCCCGTCGGCCGCGGGCTTTTGGGTACCACGGTCGTAGGGCCGCTTATGGAATCCTCGCCGACCGACCGGAACCGCCTCGACGAAGAGGAGAGCCCCTACCTGCGCCAGCACGCCGACAACCCGGTGAACTGGCAGCCCTGGGATGAGGCGGCCCTCGAGGCCGCCCGCGAGCGCGACGTCCCGATCTTTCTCTCGATCGGCTACTCGGCCTGTCACTGGTGTCACGTCATGGAAGCGGAGAGCTTCGCCGACGAAGAGGTTGCAGAGGCCCTGAACGAGAACTTCGTCCCGATCAAGGTCGATCGGGAGGAACGGCCGGAGGTCGACTCGATCTACATGACGGTCTGTCAGTTGGTGACGGGACGGGGTGGCTGGCCGCTGTCGGCGTGGCTCACCCCCGAGGGAAAGCCGTTCTACGTCGGCACCTACTTCCCGCGGGAGGCCCGCCAGGGGCAACCGGGCTTTCTCGAGCTCCTCTCCGACATCGGCCGCTCCTGGGAGCGAGAGCGCGAGGAGGTCGAGAACCGCGCCGAGCAGTGGACGGAGGCGGCCCGCGACCGGTTGGAGGAGACCCCCGGCGCCGACGACGGCACCGAACCGCCGACGAGCGACCTGCTCGAGTCGGCCGCCGAGGCCGCCCTCAGAGGAGCCGACCGCGAGCACGGCGGCTTCTCCTCGGGCGGCCCGAAGTTCCCCCAGCCCGCCCGGATCCGGGCGCTGTTTCGCGCATACGACCGGACCGGCCGCGAGCCCTTCAAGGAAGTGGGTCTCGAGGCCTTAGAGGCGATGGCCGCCGGGGGACTCTACGACCACGTCGGCGGCGGCTTCCATCGCTACTGCGTGGATGCCGACTGGACGGTGCCCCACTTCGAGAAGATGCTGTACGACAACGCCGAGATCCCCCGGGCGTTCGTCGAGGGCTACCGGCTGACGGGCGAGCGCCGGTACGCCGAGGTCGTCCGCGAGAGCCTCGAGTTTGTCGAACGCGAGATGAGCCACGACGACGGGGGCTTCTTCAGCACCCTCGACGCCGAGAGCGAGGACGAGAGCGGCGACCGCGAGGAAGGCGCCTTCTACGTCTGGACGCCCGAGACGGTCGGGGAGGCGATCGAAGATGACCTCGAGGCCGACCTCGCCTGCGCCCGCTACGGGATCACCGAGTCGGGCAACTTCGAGGGTCAAACCGTGCTGACGATCTCGAAGGGAGTCGAGGAGCTCGGAGAGGAGTTCGACCTCACGCCTACGGAGGTCGAGGAACGCCTCGAGTCGGCCCGCCAGACGCTGTTTCTCGCCCGCGAGAACCGACCCCGACCGCCCCGCGACGAGAAGGTGCTCGCGGGCTGGAACGGCCTGATGATCTCGGCGTTCGCCGACGCGGGCCTCGCCCTCGACGCGGGGGAGTTCACCGAGCGCGCGGTCGAGGCCTGCGAGTTCGTCCGTGAGGAGCTCTGGAACGCCGACACGGGCCGGCTCGCCAGACGATACAGGGACGGGTCCGTGGGAATCGACGGCTACCTCGAGGACTACGCCTTCCTCGCGCGGGGAGCCCTCGACTGCTATCAGGCCACCGGCGACCCCGAGCACCTGGCCTTCGCCCTCGACCTCGCCCGGACGATCGAGGTGGAGTTCTTCGACGCCGACCGGGGAACGCTCTACTTCACCCCCGAGAGCGGCGAGTCGCTGGTGACCCGCCCCCAGGAACTGGGCGACCAGTCCACGCCGTCGGCGACCGGCGTCGCCTGCGAGCTCCTGTGCGCGCTCGATCCCTTCGCCGACGACGACTTTTCGGGGATCGCCGAGACCGTCCTCGCGACCCACCGGAATCGCCTGGAAGCCAACCCCCTCGAACACGTCACGCTCTGTCTCGTTGCCGACCGTCTCGAGCGGGGTGCTCTCGAGCTGACGGTCGCCGCGGACGCCGTACCCGAAGAATGGCGCCGCCGGATCGGCGAAGCCTACCTCCCCGACCGGCTGCTCACCCGGCGGCCCCCCACCGAGGAGGGACTGGAAAAATGGCTCGGCGATCTCGGACTGGCGGAGGCGCCGCCGATCTGGGCCGGGCGGGCGGCCCGCGGGGGCGAACCGACGATCTACGCCTGTCGCGACCGGACCTGTTCGGCGCCGCTTTCCGACGTCGAGGCGGCCCTCGAGTGGGCCGAAGGCGGAGTCGATGCCGGCGGGCCGGACGACGAACCGAGCGGGGAGGATCCGAGCGAGGACGGCCCCGAAAGTCCGTTCTAACCCTCGAGCTCGGCGTCGATCTCCTCGGCGAGCCAGACCGCCGGCGGAAGCTCCTCCTCCTCGACGAACCGGGTCACCTCCCGGCCCGCGTCGTCCTCGACGACGATCGTCGGAATGTACTCGATGTCGTACTCCTCGACGCCCTCGCCGCGTTTCTCCCGGTCGAGATCGATCTCGACGATCCGATCGTCGGGGATCTCGGCCGCCGCGAGGGCGGCGCCGAAGTCCGGAAGGAGCGCCCGGCAGTCCTTGCACCAGTCGCCGCCCCAGATCCGGTAGGTGAGCTCCTCGCGGTGGGCGGCGAGGGTATCGACGGTCGATTCGTAGGCCGTGGCGTCCCACGTCGGCGTCGGACGCATCGTCTCGAGGCTCATGGGCAACGTTCTCGCCGTGTGGGCTTAACCGCGACGCTCCCGCGCGGACGCCGCGACGCCGGCACGACCTGCCGGGGTCCGCCACGGCTTTCCGTTTCGACCGCCTACCCGGCGGCGATGGACGCCAGCATTCTGGGGACGATCGGGTCGCCCCTCGTCGAGGTCGGCTCGCCGGAGGGCGCGACGGTCGCCGCCAAGATCGAGTCGTTCAACCCCGGCGGCTCGGCGAAGGACCGACCCGCGATGGCGATGATCCGCGCCGCCGAGCGCGAGGGCCGTCTCGAGCCCGGCGACAGCCTCGTCGAGCCCACCAGCGGGAACACGGGGATCGGGCTGGCGCTCGTCGCCGCCGCCCGGGACTACGACCTCACCGTCGTGATGCCGGCCTCGAAATCCGAGGAACGCCGCCGGATCATGGCGGCCTACGGCGCCGAGATCGAACTCGTCGAGGGCGGGATCGACGCCGCCCGCGAGCGCGCCGACGAGATCGAGGCCGCGGGCGCGGTCCAACTCGGCCAGTTCGACAACCCCGCCAACCCCGAGGCCCACTACCGGACGACCGGCGAGGAGGTCGTAGAGCAGGTCGGCGAGCGCGAGGTCGATACCTTCGTCGCTGGCGTGGGAACGGGCGGCACCCTCACGGGAATTGGCCGCCGCCTGCGCGAGGAGTTTCCCGAAATGGAGATCGTCGCGGTCGAACCCGCCCGCAACCCCGTCCTCTCGACGGGCGAGTCGGGCAAAGACGAGTTCCAGGGAATGGGTCCCGGGTTCGTCAGCGAGAACCTCGATACCTCGCTCATCGACCGGGTCGAGACCGTCAAACTCGAGGACGCAGAGGCCGAGTGTCGCCGGCTGGCCCACGACGAGGGCGTCCTCGTGGGCCAATCGAGCGGCGCGACGAGCCTCGTCGCCCGAAGCGAGGCCGACGCGATCGCAGAGCCCGAACGGGAGTGCCCGGAGGTCCCCGACACCTACGAGACGATGGGCGCGAGCGAGGCCGAGACCGACGGCGGGGAGCCCAAGGACTGCCCGCTGGTCGTCACCGTCTTCTGGGACAGCGGCGAGCGCTACCTCTCGACGGGGATGTTCGACGATAGCAGTCAGTAACCGGCTTGCGTACCGAAACGGCGCGGTCGCACCATCGCGCGCATATCGATTCTCACTGGCGACGGGAGCACTCGAGGAACGTCCGGATCAGAGCGACGAACTCGTCGGGCCGTTCCCGGGGCACCCAGTGGCCACAGTCTACGGTCTCGAGGCGAGCGTCCGGGATCTCCGTCGCCGCGCGCTCGGACCAGGCGACCGGGAACAGCGGGTCCGCCCGGCCGTGGACGAGCAGCGTCGGCACGGAGAGGTCGCCGAGGCGATCGGTGTAGTCGGTTCTGGCGGTTCCATCCGATCGGAGTTCGGCCCGGACGAACGCCTCGAACGCCCGGCCCGCGTCCGGCCGACGGGCGCGGGAGACGACGCTCTCGACGAACTCCGGCGGGAGCCCGCCGGGATCCGCGACGACGTTCCCGAGGCCCATCCGGGCGGCCGCCCGCGAGGTGCCAAGCGCCGCCCAGCCGGCGGCGTTCGCTCCCGGGACGTGTGCGAGGGTCTTCCAGAGCGATCCCCCCGGAACCCGCGGGCCGAGCCCGTAACTCCCGACGAGGACGAGCCGATCGACCCGCCCCGGATTCTCCAGGGCGTAGCCGAGGGCGGCCGCCCCGCCCATCGAGATCCCCGCGAGGGCGACGGGTTCGTCGGGAACGACCCGATCCAGAAACCCCCCTAGAAGCCGGGCGTAGGCCGCAGTCGAGTGTTCCTCTCGATCCGGACTGTCGCCGTAGCCCGGCCAGTCGGGAGCGTACACCCGGTGGTCGGTCGCGAGGTCGTCGATCGCGTGGCGCCAGGAGAGGTCGGCGTCGTCTATCCCGCCGCCGTGGAGGAGGACGACCGGCGGCCCGTCGGTGCCCGCGCGCCGGTAGGCCAGTCGCGTCCCGTCGATCGTGGTCGTACCGCTGCCGATGCCCGGCCCGTCGCCGGCGTCGTTCGAGCGGCTCACTGGGAGAACTCCTCCTCGGTCAGCCGGACGACGAGGGTGTCCTCGACCTCCCGGAGGTCGTACTCGGGCAGGTCGCCGTCGGTCCGGCGGACGAACAGGGGTTCGACGAGCCGCGGCGCCGTCTCGACGACCGTTCCGGCCGCCTCACCCGCGTCCTCTCGGCTCCCGTCGCCATCGGACTCCGCCTCGCCATCGGACCGCTCGACGCCGTAGACCTTCAGGTACTCTCCCGTCTCTCCCGGTTCGATCCGACCGTCCCGAAGGGCCTCCGCGAGCGACCGGGAGAGCCACTCGTCGGGGTCGACGCTCGGTTCCTGGACGATCGCCTCCTCGACGAACCTGACGAGGTACCAGTCGAGATCGTTGAGAAAGGAGACCGCGCCACCGACGCTGACCGTCCGGACTGCGATCGAGTTCTCGTAGGGCCGCGAGCGGTCGTAGGTCGCAAGCGCCTCCCGCGAGGTCTCTCGGGAGAGGAGTTCGTAGCGCAGATCGAGATCGTCCTTCCCGAGGAGACAGACGCGCGTCACGCCCCGAGGTGGGGCCGGCGGCGTAATGGGGGTTTCGCTCGCCAGTCAGGGCTCAACGACGGTGGCCTCGCTGGCCGCCCGCTCGGCGCGCGCCGCGAGGTCGTCGGGTTCGACCTCGAGCAGCCGATCGAGGCGGGCGTTGGTCTCGGCCTGGTCGGGCGCGATCCGGTTGCAGCCCGCGTCGATCGTCGACTCCTCGAACGTGCCGATCTCGCGGGCCGTGGCGATGATCTCCTGTTTGTCCCACGCCAGCAGCGGCCGGTGGATCGGGAGGTCGGTCACCCCGTCGGTCACGGCGAGGTTCCGGACGGTCTGGCTCGACTTCTGGCCGATCGCCTCCCCCGTGACGATCCCGCGGGCACCCGTCCGCCCGGCGACCCGTTCGGCGATGAGGTAGAAGAACCGTCTGAGAGAGAGCATCCGCCCCTGCTCCATCGTCTCGGCGAGGTGGGCGACCGTCTCGCCGCCGGGAACCCGGTAGACGCTCAGGTCCGTGTTGGGCGCGTACTCCGCGAGCCGGGAGACGGTCTCGATCGCGCGGGCCTCGTGATCGGGGCCGCCGTAGTCGCCCAGATCGACGTACACCGGGACGACGGGGCTCCCCCTGCGCATGGCCTCGTAGGTCGCGACCGGCGAGTCGATCCCGCCGCTGACGAGCGCGACCAGGGGTGCCTGGGTCCGAAGCGGGAGTCCGCCGGGACCCTCCTCGACGTCCAGCGAGAGGAAGGCGACGTCGCCGTGGACCTCGACCGCGAACGTGAGATCCGGGTCGTCGAGATCGACCTCTGGTTCGAACTCGCCTTCGTCCTCGACTGCTCGCCAGACGGCGTCGCCGCCCTCGCGGGCGACGTCCTGGCTCGTAAACGGGAGCTCCTTGTTCGCCCGGCGGGCGTCGATCGCGAAGCTCCCCTCCTCGTAGCGCTCTCGGGCGACCTCCGCGAGCGCGTCGGTGATCGCGTCGAGATCGGGTTCGGTGGTCAGACAGGCGCTCGCCGAGACCACGCCGAAGGCGTCGCTTGCGGCCCCGCGGGCCTCGACGATCCGGCCGGGATCGGTGTGGACCAGCGGGCGATTCCATCGGCGTTCGACCTCCCCTGGGATCCCCCGATCGGCGAGCAGCGCTTCGACGTTCTCCGCGAGGAACCCCTCCATGCGCCGCTTGACGCGGCGGCTCTTCGTGTTGACGTCCCCGTGACGGACGAGGACGGTGTCGGCTCCCGGCGGATACATGGAGAGCGATAGACGGTGGGAGCTATAAGGGGGTCACGGCTTCGTGCCGCGAGCCTCGAGCTTCTTCACTCGAGTCGCGAGCGCGAGAAAGAGCGCCAGCAGCGTAAAGAGGGTCGCGCCCGCGGCGACGGCACCGAGGGCGGTCGCACCGAACCCCATCTCCGTCTCGCGGGCGACCGGGATCGCCGTGTGGTGGTAGGTGCCGACGACCGGGACGAAGAAGTCCACGACCAGATCGATTGCGTACCACGCGAGAGCGACCGCGGCGGCCCAGACCGGAAAGTCGGTGATCCGGTGGAGCACGAGCGCCTGGACGACCATCGCGAGGTGGCTACAGAACAGGAACAGGAACATGAGAGGATGCGTTTGGGCGGTGTAGGTCTCGTAAAAGACCAGCAGGGTGTAGGGGGTCCACAGCCCCAGGATGACGTTCCCGAAGAAGGCGAGCGCGGCCAGCCAGGGGAGGTCGTATCCCAGGCGCCAGGCCGCGAAGGCACAGGCGATCAGCAGCGTCGCCAGCGGACTGTCGGGGACGAACGGCCACATCACCGCCGGCTCGGCGGCGAACTGAGCCCGGTAGTACCAGAAGCCGAAGGCCGTCCCCGCGAGGTTGATCGCGACGACGAGCCAGACCAGGCGAAGCCCGAGGTCCTCGATACGTTTCGGGACCGGAGCGAGGTATCGCGGGAGCGGGTCCCGGTCGGGAACCCGTCCGTCGAGAACCTGCATCGTCGGGAGCGAGGACGGGTCGGGCCAAAACGATGGCGGTTGGGCGCTCGAGGGGAACCCCCGCCGAAGATCGAACCGCCGACGGCGTGAGACCGAACCCGTATCAGCCCCCGGCGGAAATCGCGTGTCGATGGCCGAACCCGTCTCGCTGGACGGACGGACCCTCGTCGGCGTCGAAAACGACGCGGCGGGGGACGTCGGTCCGGACACCGTATTCGAGTTCGAACAGGACGGAAACCGCCTCTCTGCCACCTACTCCGGAGGGAGCGTCGTCGAGGGCCACCTCCTCGGAACGATCGAGGAGGACCGATGGGACGTCCGGTACGTCCAGGTGACCGCCGACGGCGAGACCGCGACCGGACACTCGGTCGGGGTCGTCTCCCGGCTCGAGGACGGCCGCGTCCGCGTCGAGGACGAGTGGGAGTGGGAGTCGAAGTCCGGCAGCGGAACCTCGGTCCACGAGGAGATCGAGGCGTAGCGACCGGGCAAGGGAGCCGGAAACCACCGCAAAACGCCGTTTCCCCCGATCGACGGAACGGATGATCCTGACACGCACGGAACGGACACGCGTAAGTGCGCCCGGTCCAAGCCGTAGGTATGTCAGAGGAAACCGGCGCCGGCGCTGACGCCGACTCCGACCTGGATCTCGAGGGACTCCGACGCGGGACCGACCTCGTCAAGCGCGGGTTCGCCCGGATGCAGAAAGGCGGCGTCATCATGGACGTCGTGACCCCCGAACAGGCCCGAATCGCCGAGGACGCCGGCGCGGTCGCCGTGATGGCCCTGGAGGCGGTGCCCGCGGACATCCGCAAGCGCGGCGGCGTCGCCCGGATGGCCGACCCCGGGCAAGTAAGGGAAATCGTCGAGGAGGTCTCGATCCCGGTGATGGGCAAGTCCCGGATCGGCCACCGGAAGGAAGCTGAGATCCTCGAGGCCGTGGGCGTGGACATGATCGACGAGAGCGAAGTCCTCACGCCGGCGGACGACGCCTACCACATCGACAAGCGGGAGTTCACCGCGCCGTTCGTCTGTGGCGCCCGCGATCTGGGCGAGGCCCTCCGGCGGATCGGCGAGGGCGCGGCGATGATCCGCACCAAGGGCGAGGCGGGCACCGGCGACGTCAACCAGGCGGTCCACCACCAGCGAACCATTCGAGGAGCGATCGCCGAACTCGAGGGCAAGAGCCACGAGGAACGGGAAGCCTACGCCCGCGAGATCGAGGCGCCCGCCGAACTGGTCCACGAGGCGAGCGAGATGGGGCGGCTCCCCGTGGTGAACTTCGCCGCGGGCGGGATCGCGACGCCCGCCGACGCGGCGCTGATGATGCACCACCAGTGTGACGGCATCTTCGTCGGCAGCGGGATCTTCGGCGCCGAGAACCCCGAGGCGATGGCCGACGCGATCGTTCGGGCGGTGAACTCCTGGGACGACCCCGAGGCCCTCGCGGAGATCTCGGCTGGCCTCGGCAAGGGAATGCGCGGCGACGCGAACGTCGACCTTCTCGAGGAGGAGAAGCTCCAGGGGCGGGGCGTCTGATACGGATTGCTGTAACGATTTACCGGCGAAACCGTGACCGTTCCGCGTTTCGCCGGTAATGACTTATACCGGTCCGTATGAGTCGGGTTCCGGAGTCGACGTCCTCCCACTGGGCGGAGGAAACCGTGCTCGCGGGTGAACCAACCCCACTTATGGCCTCCGAGCCGAGACCACGACGCATGACGGATCACCGCGTAGCTCGAGTTACCCCGAAACCGACGTCACCCGGGCAATCGCGCCCGTGAGACGCGTGTTCCGCGACACGAACCCCCTCAGACGGAACGCCACGCGATGAGCGACGAGGAACTCGCCAAGGACCTCGGCCCGCTGGCGGCGCTGACGATCGGGATCGGGACGATGATCGGCGCCGGGATCTTCGTCCTCCCCGGGACGGCGGTTGCGCGGGCCGGCCCGCTGGCGGCGGCCACGTTCGTCCTCGGGGGCGTCATCGCCCTGTTCACGGCGCTTTCGGCCTCCGAGCTGGGGACGGCGATGCCCAAATCCGGCGGCGCGTACTTCTACATCAACCACGCGCTCGGGCCGCTGTTCGGCTCGATCAGCGGCTGGGCCAACTGGCTCGGGCTGGCCTTTGCCTCCGCCTTTTACATGTACGGTCTCGGCGAGTACGTCAACAGCTTCGTCGGCCTCTCGGCGCTCGAGGTCGGTCCGGTCGTCCTCCAGGCCGCCCAGCTCATCGGGCTGGTCGGGGCCCTGGTTTTCATCGCCGTCAACTACTTCGGGGCCAAGGAGACGGGAGGCCTCCAGATCGTCATCGTGACGCTCCTGATGGCGATCCTCGCGATATTCACCGTTATCGGGCTCGCGAACGCCGACCTCGAGAGCCTCACCCCGATCGCGCCGCCGGGAGCGACCGGGGAGGTGCTGCCGGTGACCGCCGTCGTCTTCGTCTCCTACCTCGGGTTCGTCCAGATCACCTCGGTCGCAGAGGAGATCAAGGATCCGGGACGCAACCTCCCCCGGGCGGTCATCGGCTCCGTCCTCATCGTCACGGCGGTCTACGCGCTGTTTCTGGTCGTGCTCCTCGCGGCGGTGCCGACCGACCTCGTCGCGAACAACGAGACCGCCGTCGTCGACGCCGCACGGCTGCTGTTCGGGCAGTACAGCCTCTTCGGGTTCGACTTCGGCGCCGTCGGTTGGGCGCTGTTGTTGTTCGGCGGGTTGCTCGCGACGGCCTCCTCGGCGAACGCCTCGATCCTCTCGTCGTCGCGGATCAACTTCGCGATGGGCCGCGAGAAGATCGTGACGCCGTCGTTGAACGAGATCCATCCCCGATTCGGTACGCCCTACAAGTCGATCGCGATCACGGGCGCGCTCATCCTCCTGTTCTTGCTCGTCGGCAACCTCGAACTGCTGGCGACGGCGGGCTCCGTGCTCCACCTGATCGTCTACGGCCTGTTGAACCTCGCCCTGATCGTGATGCGGGAGGCCGATCCGGCTGGCTACGATCCCGACTTCGAGGTGCCGCTGTACCCGGTCGTCCCGATCGTCGGCGCGGTGACGTCGTTCGCGCTGATCGCGTACATCGAACCCCTCGTGATCGGGCTCTCGGCCGGGCTCGTGGGCTTCGCCGCGCTCTGGTATTTCGTCTACGCCCGCACTCGCGTCGAGAGCCCGGGCGTGCTCGCGGGCTGGGTGCTCGATCGCTCCGAGGACCTCCCCGACTCCGCAGTGTCGGTGACGACGTCGGTCCAGCCCGGCGGCGACGACTACCGCGTCATGGTGCCGCTTTCGAACCCGGCGACCGAGAAACACCTCATCACGCTCGCGTCGGCCATCGCCAGCCGGCGAAACGGGACCGTCGTCGCGGTCAACGTCGCGAACGTCCCCGATCAGACGACGCTCTCGGCCGCCCGCGACCGGGGCGCACACGACGCCGCCCGCGACCTCCTCGAGCGGGCCCAGGCGGACGCCGAGACGTTCGGCGTCGACGTCGAGACCCACGTCGTCCTCTCTCACCGCACGTTCGAGGAGGTGTTCGACGCGGCACGCACCTACGGCGCCGACCTCGTCGTGATGGGGTGGGGCGAGGACTCCCACGGCGCGCCCGGGCGTGCGGAGTCGGCGATCGACGAACTCGCCCACTCGCTGCCCGCCGACTTCCTCGTGGTCCGGGATCGGGGCTTCGACCCCTCCCGGATCCTGGTTCCGACCGCCGGCGGCCCCGACTCCGACCTCTCGGCCGCGATCGCCCGCACCCTCGCCGCCGAGTTCGACGCCGAGGTGACCCTGTTGCACGTCGCCGACGACGCCGACGACGGCCGGGCGTTCCTCTCGGAGTGGGCCGGCGAACACGGCCTCCCCGACGCCGAACTCCGCGTCGAGACCGGCGACGTCGAGCGCCACATCGAACGGGCCGCCGAGGACGCGACCCTGCTCATCATCGGCGCGACCGAGACCGGCTTTCTCTCCCGGCTGTTTCGGGGTTCGCTGGTACTCGGCGTCCTCGAGGACGTCGACTGCTCGGTGCTGCTCGCCGAGAAGAAACACGACCGCGGCATGATCGACCGGCTCGTCGGCTCCGGGCGACGAACCAAGACCCCCCCGGAGACCGCCGGTGGAGAGTCCCCGGCGGCCGCTCTCGAGACCGACGAGGAGTAGGGGCGACACGCTTATCCGCGAGTGTCACTGATTATCACACGTCGGCCCGCTGCGGCCGGCGTCACTCTCGCGCGTCGCACGACCGCCCCCGACATGCCACTCACGGGGGCGGTTTTCTTTCCCCGCGTTCCCGCTAGCTGAACCCCGTCGCGCCTTTCTGTCCCTCGAGTTCGCCCTCCCGTTCGTCGTCATCGTCGCCATCGCCGGAATCGGCATCCTCGTCCCGCGAGGGGCGCGGCGAGCGGGACCGGTAGGTCGCGGCGGCGACCGTGACGACCGCGAGCGCGCCGAACCCGCCCCGGACGGAGAGGGGAGCTCCCAGGAACGCCGAACGACGCTTCCGACCAGACTGACGAGTGCGATCGTACCGTAGGCGTTCGGCCGGGGGATCGAGCGATCCACCATACCCCGACTCGTGTCGCCTCCGGTAAATAACTCGTCCCGCTCACCGGCGACCGGAGCGTCCGAACGCAGTGCTTCCGGCCAGAACGAGGAGATACGCCGCCAGCGCCCCGACGACCGCAGGGAGGACCACCGACGGCGCGAGGACGGCCCCGAGAGCGACGCCTGAAAGCGCGAGAACGACCGAGGCCGCCTGCACGGCGGGGCGCTCCCAGCGACGCCGGACCGCTTCCGGGTCCCGCGACGCGACGAGCTCGAAGCCGACCGTTCCGAGCGCGCCGAGGGCCAGCCAGCCGGGGGTGAGCCTGGCCCCGACGGCGGCGAGGACGACCCCGGCCGCGACCAGCACTGCCCCGGCGAGGGCGGCGTCCCGCCGGGCGGTCACTCGTAGAGCCGGGCGCCCTCGCCGATCGCGGTCTGGTAGGCCCGGCTCTCGACGCCGCGGGCGTCGAACGCATCGAGCATCGCGCCGGCGACGCTCCGGCGGTTTCCCTCCCGGCAGACCGCGAGCAGGGTCGGGCCCGCGCCGCTTACGGTGACGCCGGTCGCCCCCGCGTCGAGGGCCGCCTCGCGGGCGTCCCCGTAGCCCTCGATCAGCGCGACCCGTTCGGGAGTGACGATCCCGCCGTCCATCCCGCGGCCGACAAGCTTCGGGTCGTCCCTGGTCATCCCGACCGCGAGCGTCGAGGCGTGGCCGACCGTCTCGACGACGTCCTCGATCGGCGCCGACCGCGGGACGACCTCGCGGGCGTCCCGAGTCGAGACCGATGCCTCGGGGAGACAGGCCACGATCGGGAGCGAGGCGTCGACGCGGACGACCTCGCCGCCCGCGACGATCGTGAACCCTCCGAGCAGGGCGGGCGCGACGTTGTCGGCGTGGGCGATCCCCGAGACGACCTCCTCGCCCTCGGCAGCGATCGGGACGAGTTCCTCCCGCGAGCGTCCCCGATCGTAGAGTTCGTTCAGCGCGACCGCGGCGCCCGCCGCGCTTGCGGCGGAGGAGCCCAGCCCGGAGGAGGGTCTGACGCCCTTGTCGATCTCGATGTGGGCCGGCGCGTCAAGGGCGTCGGCGACGGCCCCGACGGTGTTCTTTGCGGGGTCCTCGGGGATGTACTGGCTGCCGACCCCGGTGACCGTGATCGTGGTCTCGGGGGCGCGTTCGACCCGGATCACGTCGGCGGGCCGGTCGAGCGCGATCCCGAAGACGTCGAAGCCGCTTCCGAGGTTCGCGCTCGTCGCGGGGGCCCGCACGGTGAGCATACCCGCTGTTCAGACAGTGTGGCAAAAAAGGTAGCGACAGCGGCCGAACTTCGGCTCCGGGCGTCGCTACCGCCTCCCGGAGTCCCGGAGACGATCCCCGCCAAACACTGGGCGGCTCCCGCCCCGGCGGCGCCCCCGCTTCGCAACCCCCAAGGACCGCCCCCCGAAACGGCGACCATGATCGGCGTCGTCGGCGGCGGCCTCGCGGGGCTCGCGGCGGCCTACCGCCTCCGGGAAGCCGGCCGCGAGGTCCGGGTGTTCGAGGCCGGCGACGAGGTCGGCGGCCTCGCCCGGAGCTACGAGACCGCCGGCGACCCCATCGAGGCCTTCTATCACCACCTCTCGAGGGCCGAGGAGACGATCCTCGAGCTCGCCGACGGGCTCGGCGTCGAGGTCGACTGGCGCGTCGGCCGAACGGCGACGTACGCCGACGGCGTCGTCCACCCCCTCGACACGCCCTGGCAGATCCTCGCGTACCCGCGGCTCTCGACGATCGACAAGCTTCACCTCGCCGCGCTCGTGAGCGAGATCGACGTCCGGTTCGACGGCATAGTCCCGAGAATCGAGCGCTACGGCGATCTGGAGGAGTACGACGACGTCCCCGCCGAGACCTTCCTCCGGGAGCGGACCACCGACCGGGTCTACGAGAACTTCTGGGCGCCCCTCCTCGAGGCGAAGTTCGGCTCGCGGGCCGACGAAGTGAGCGCGGCCTGGCTGCTCGGCCGGGTCCGCTTTCGGGGCGAGCGGGACCTCCTCCGGGGCGAGATCCTGGGCTATCCCGACGGCGGGATCGGCGTCCTCGTCGACGCCCTGATCGACGCCGTGGGCCGGGAGACCATCGAGACGGGCGCGCGAGTGACCGAACTCTCTCCTGGCGACGCGGTCGAATCCCTGACCGTCGAGCGCGACGGGAAGCGGGAACGCCACGAGGTCGACGGGGTCATCGTCGCCGCGATGCCCTCCGTCCTCGAGAGCCTGACGGGCTACGAGTGCGGGATCGAGTTCCAGGGGACGATCTGTTCGGTCGTGAGCGCCGAGCAGTCGCTCACCGATACCTACTGGCTCAACCTCGCCGACGAAACCCCCTTCGGCCTCTTCGTCGAGCACACGAACTTCATCCCGCCCGAGCGCTACGGCGGCGAACACCTCTACTACCTCGCGAGCTACGTCCAGAACCCCGACGAGGAGCTCTGGGGGCTCTCGAACGGGGAAGTCGAGCGCCGGTGGCTCCGCGGCGTCGCCGACCTCTTTCCCGAGTTCGATCCCGAGAGCACGAACTGGGTTCGGACCGCGAGGAACCCCCAAACCGCGCCGGTCTACGACCTGGGTTATCTCGACCGGGTGGTTCCGTACGACCTCGCGGAGGAGGTCGTAGACGGCGTCTACTACGCCGGGATGGCAAGCCGGGCGCAGTATCCCGAGCGGAGCCTGAACGGGGCGATCGAGGCGGGGTTTGCGTGTGCGGATCAGATCCTCGGGCACTAAAGGCGCGGGACGGACGCCTACTCCGCCGACCGAACCTCGCGGACCGCGAGAGCTTCGTCGATCACGACCGTCACGGACACCGCCTCGATCTCGACGGCGAGCAGCGGCGGCTCCCGGGACTCGACCCGCGCCGTCGTCTCGGGGAGCTCCCAGCAGTACCTCCCGGTCTCGACGCCCGCCTCCCGGAGGACGGAGGCGACCCGTTCGTCCCCCCGGATCGCCGCGAGGGCGTCGATCCCGACGACGAACGGACAGACGTCGCAGCCGATCCCGACGTAGTGGGCCTCCGAGCCGACCGCATCCGGGCGGAGATCGACGGTCGTCGATCCCGCACAGTGAGGACACTGGCCCCCGCGGGCGAGTTCGAGGTGGTGGCGGACGCGATCGGAGAGCGCCTCGAGCACCGCCTCGCCGTCCCGGCCCTCGAACCCGTTTCGCGGGAACGGGTACGTGAACCCCGGCCACCGCTCGCAGGCGTCGCAGTCGAGCGAGGCGAACCCGCGCTCGTACTCGAGAGCGAGGGCCGACCCACAGGCCGGACAGGCGGCGTCGATCGAGCCAGGATCGGGTTCGATAGAACTGGTCGGCCGGTGGGCCAGCACCGCCCGGTAGAGCGCCGTCGCGCTCGCGGTGGGGACGTAGCCGCCCTCGACCTTGCGGACGTACGCGCCACGCAGCCGCTGGAGGTGGTAGTTGAACCGGCCGCTGTCCTCGACCCCGACGGCGGCCATCAACTCGGCGTACCCCACGGGCTCGGTGTAGATCGCTTCCCACTCGGCGAGCAGGGCCAGCAGGATCTCGAGGCGGAGGTCGTGCCCGAGGAGGGCGAACGCCTCCCGGGCGTCCGCGGGGAGGTCCTCGTCCGTTCCCATACGCGGCGATACGCCGCGATCCGGATGACGATTCCGGATCGTCGTGACACTGCCTCACGTGAAACGAAGTTCACAGAACGGTTACGTTGCCGACCGTCGTCCGTCGACTCATGAACCGGCGGGAACCGCACGGACGGCCCGGACGCGCAGATCAGCCGTCGCGTCGGACGAGCGTGGAGGGAGAACCGAGAACTCGGCTGGACGGGACTGGCCGGGAACCGGACGGGGGGAGGCGGCGATGACGGGTGCCGACAGGGAGCCGTCGGGAGACCGGGCGACCGAAGTTCGACGTCGGCTCCGGGAACTCGACCCCGCCCGGGTCGGCTTCCTGGGCGTGCTCTCGGTTCCGGGCTACCTGTTCGAGTCGCTCGAGTTCATGCGGCCGTTCGCGCTCTGTTTCCTCGCGTTCTTCTGGGTGTGGATCGGACCGCTCCTCGACTACGCCCTGGCACGCCGCGCCGACGGGCCGGCCGAGCCGACCGACTGGATCCACATGGGCGATCGTGGCGAGTGGCTCGTCGCCTATCTCTCGATCCCGCTGGCCGTCCTGAACCCCCTCGCGATGGTCCAGGACCTGTTTCAGCTGGCCGGGTCGGCCGTCGCCGTCGTGCGGTATCGCGGGTCGATCCCCGCGAGCCCGCGGTCGGCGTATCGCCTCCCCGTTGCCGGCACCTGGACCGTCGTCAACGGCAGTACCGAGAAGGACCACTCCCACTCCTGGTTCCCCGCGAACCAGCGCTACGCCTACGACCTCGTCGTCACCGACGACGACGGCCGGACGCGCCCCGAGGGAACCGACCCGGCGACGGCCGACTACTACTGCTACGACGAACCCGTCCTCGCGCCGGCGGACGGCGTCGTCGTCGACGCCCTCGACACCGACCTCGAGCCGGCGCGTGCGGGGGGGTTTTCCCATCCGCTGAAACGGGACATCCGGGGCAACTACGTCACGATCCAGCACGGCCCGGAGGAGTACAGCTGTCTGGCCCACCTCGTCCCCGGCAGCGTCGCCGCTTCCCCCGGCGAGCGCGTCGCCCGCGGCCAGCCGGTCGGGCGGGTCGGCCACTCCGGGAACTCCTCGGAGCCACACCTCCACTGCCAGTTCCAGGACCACCCCGTCTTCGAGATGGCCGCCGGCCAGCCCCCGCTGTTCGAGAACGTCACCGTCGAGTCGCCGTGGACCGACGACGCTGCCGGAGCGTCCGCCGCCGGTCCCGACGGGGAGAGACCTCCCGACGACGCGACCACGATCACTGCCGGACAGCGCGTGACCTCGAGGGCCGACGAGGGCCCCGAGGACGACGTCGACGGCGCGACGACGGCCGGACGCGAAGCCGTCGCCGCCGCGGAGCGGGCGGCGTTCGGGGTCGCCGTCGGCGGCGTCGTAGCGTTCGCAGCCGGCCTCGCCGTCCCGAGGATCGCGGTCGGGATCGGGCTCGCCGGGCTCGCGGTCGTCGGCCTCGCCATCCGAGTTCTCGCCGGGACCGATCGGGTCCGGCGACCCGGCGGGCTCGGTGCCCCGCTGGGGCTCGGGCTGGTCGCCGCGCTCTGGACGGTCGGTCCGGCGACGGTCCGGTCGCCGGCCGGGCTCGTCCTGGCCGGGTTCGCGGTCTACACGCTGGTCGCGACGGTCGATCGCTACCGGCTGAAACGGGCCTTCGGGACCGGCGAGACGGCCCGGGAATCCCGACGACGAGCGGGATCGAACGCATAGGAATCAGTCGTCGGCCGTCGCCTCCTCGCCGACGCTCCAGAGCACCCGATCGACGCCGGCGGCGAGGGCGACCGCCAGCGAGGCGCCGACGAGTGCGAAGCCCGCGAGCATCGCGAAGAACAGTTCGAGCGAACTCCCGAGGACGAAGCCGCCGATGGCGATGCTCGCGGCGCCGAAGCCGAACTCGCCGAGATAGGTGTAACCGTAGGAGAGCCCGCGGCCGTCCGGCGGGGTGTAGACCGCGACGGCTTCCTGGTAGAACGGCTGGATGGCAAAGAGAAAGAAACCCAGCACGGCACAGTAGGCCACGATCACGGGAAGTCCGAGCCCCGAGACGGGGACGAACGCGAGCGCGAGGAGAGCGAGGATCGCGAAGATGGCGGCGAGTCCGCGGGCCGCCCGGATCCGGTCGGTCAGCTTCCCGCCCGCGTACTGGCCGGCCATCCCGACGACCAGGAGGGCGACGTAGACGTACTGGCCGGGTTCGATGCCCTCGAGGCCGGCGCCGAGATCGACGCCGTCCATCGCGGGAAGCCCCTGAAGGATCTCGGGGAGGTAGGTGAGCGTCCCGCGGTAGAACAGGCCCTCGAAGGTGACGAGGACGAAGACGATCGCGAACGCGCTCGCAAAGAGCGCCCGGGAGCTCCCGAGCAGTTCCGCGGGCGAGAGCGACTTGGTCGATTCCTCGTCGGTGGTCTCGGCGGCGGCCTGGGGGTCGAACTCGGCTCGTAGCCCGTAGGCGACCGCGACCAGCCCCGGAAGGGCGAGGAGGGCGGCGACGTACTGCCACTCGAGGACGATCAGGAGCGTCGCGGCGACGAACGGGCCGAGGGCGATGCCGACGTTGCCGGCGATCCCGTGCCAGGCGAACACCGTCCCGCGCTCTTCGACCCCCGTCGAGATCAGCGAGAGGCCGGCGGGGTGGTAGACGCTGGCGGCGACTCCCCACAGCACGAGGCCGACGGCGATCGCGTAGATCGACTCCACGAGAGCGGCGGCGGCGATCGCGAGGAAGGCGAGGCTCATTCCGGCGAGACACGAGAGAATGAGCCGCTTGGTGCCGAAGCGATCGGCGAGGATCCCCCCGGGGAGCGCGCCCAGGCCGAAGGGGGCGTAGCCGAGCGCGACGACGACCCCGACGAGGGCGACGCCGACGTCGAACTCGGCGAGCCAGACGACCAGGAAGATCGGGATCGACGTCTCGAACCAGTGGACGAGCGCGTGGCCCGTCATCGTGAAGCCGGCGATCGACCGGTCGTTCGAATCGAGTGCCACGAGTGGGTCTTGGGCCAGAAACGCCCCCGGAACTACTTAGCGGCTCGGATAGCCGGCGGCGCTTTCGGGGGCCGACCGGCTCGTGGCCGGCACCTGGCTACGAACCGCCGTCGAACGACTCGAGGAACTCCTCTCGGGATCCCCGCCAGGCCTCGATCAGACGGTCGTAGAAAGGGTCCGCCTCGGCGTCGTCGATCCGGTCGTGCTCGTCGAGATGGGTTACGGTTCGCTCGACGCCGCGCTCCCAGTCGATCGTGTACTCGAAGTCGAGGTCGCGTTCGGCCTTCGAGTTGTCGAACAGCGTGCTGTACTGGAGGAAGTCCTCGAGGAGATCCGTCCGCTCGGGCGCGGCCTCGATGAGGACGTCGGTCGGGATCGAGACGAGATCGGGCTCGGGGGCGTCGAGGGCGTCGGCGACCTTCCGGTGGTAGACCTCCCAGGTCATCACCTCCTCGCTCGTGACGAGGTAGTCCTCGCCGTAGGCGCGCTCGTTGCCGACCGCGTTGACGAACGCGCGGGCGACGTCGTCCCGGTGGCAGGGGCCCCACAGTCCCGAGCCGTCGCCGTGGACGACGATCGGCTTCCCGCGACGGATCCGGTCGATGTAGGCCGTGTCGCTCCCGAGGGTGTGGAGGATCGTCCCGCCCTCGCCGTAGGTAGACCACGGACGGAGGATCGTCGTCTCGAAGGCCTCCTCGCGGTGGGCCTCCATGAACAGGTCCTCACAGCGGGCTTTCTTGGTGCCGTAGTCGGTCGGCGGCGAGCGCGGGCCGTCCTCGTCGATCGGGAGCGAGTCGGCCGGCCGGCTGTACACCGACTCGGTGCTACAGAAGACGAACTGGTCGGTCCGGCCCTCGAACGCGCGGATCGCGCTCTCGGCGTCGGCGGGATCGAAACAGACCATGTCGATCACGCAGTCGGGAGCGAGGTCGGCCATCCGGGACTCGAAGGCGGCGTACTCCGTCCGATCGGCGATCAGGTGGTCGACCGAGCCGGGAAGGTCGGCGTCGGTCTCCCCGCGGTGGACGGCGGTCACGTCGTGTCCCTCGCCGATCAGCTGGCGGACGATGCCGGTGCTGATCAGGCCCGTGCCGCCGATGACGAGTACGTCCATGGCAGGGGTCTATACCGGGAACGGATAACGCCTCGGGAACCGGCCGGATCGGCCGATCGACACGATCTACCGGTTCCAGGGACCGAACCCGGGATCGATGATGCGGTGTTCGCGTTCGATCGCGTCGATGCGCGCCGCCTCCTCGTCGTCGAGTTCGAGGCGCTGAGATGACAGGTTGTCGCGCATGTGGCTCTCGCTGCTCGCTTTCGGGATCGCCGCAACGTTCTCCTTCCCGATCAGCCAGGCCAGGGCGACCTGGGCGGGCGAGACGTCGTGTGTTTCGGCGATCTCGGCGACGACCGAATCCCCGGATTCCGCGTCCTCGAACACCGCACCCTGGGCGAGCGGACAGTAGGCGACCAGCCAGTGGTCGTGTTCGCGGGCATATGCGCGAAGCTCCTCCTGGGGAAGGAAGGGATGGCACTCGACTTGGTTCGCGACGATCGGCGCGTCGAGAGCGTCGCGGGCGCGGTCGAGCTGGTCGGACTCGAAGTTCGAGACGCCGACGTGTCGGATCGCTCCCCGATCGCGGAGCTCGTCGAACGCCGACAGCGTCTCCTCGGGGTCGTAGGCGTCGGTCGGCCAGTGGACGTAGAGCAGATCGAGGTACTCCGTCCGCAGGTTTTCGAGGCTTCGCTCGACGGTGTCGAGCACGTCGTCGTACGCGAGAGCGCCCGACGAGACCTTCGTCGCGAGAAAGAGTTCCTCGCGGGGGACGTCGGCAGCCTCGATCCCCTCGCCGAGATAGGCCTCGTTGCCGTACCCTTGGGCGGTATCGACGTGGCGATATCCCAGGTCGAGTGCGGTCCGTACGCGTTCGCCCCACTGCTCGCGGTCTCCCTCCGAATAGGTTCCCAGTCCGATCTCGGGTAGCTCCTCGAGTGGCATACTCGACGGGGGCGTCCGCCGGGACGTGGCTCTTTGGGTCCCGGTCGATCGCGCCCCGACCTGTCCCCGAGTCCGGCGGGCCGGGCGTGAGAGGGCCGGAGACGAGTCAGTGTGCCATCGGTCGCGACGGTACCCCGACCGAACGGGACATCGCCGTCTCCGACCCTACGAGTCACTTCGAGGGGCGATCGCCCACGTCGTCACCGTCGACGCCGACGGCCCTCGAGACGTCCACCTCCGCCGG
Organism: Saliphagus sp. LR7; assembly: GCF_003344565.1. NCBI lineage: Archaea > Methanobacteriati > Methanobacteriota > Halobacteria > Halobacteriales > Natrialbaceae > Saliphagus > Saliphagus sp. LR7. Next base: position 430,674 of record NZ_QPND01000001.1, read on the forward strand.
ACCCTCCTGGCCGCCGACGACGAGGTCGCCGTCCTCGGTCTCGACGTAGACATCGTCAGCGAACCCGCCCTCGGCGTGTGGGTGGTCGGGGTCGTCGAGTTTCTCGGGGGTCGACGGCGCCTCGGGAATCTCGCCCTCGGGTTCGAACTCGCCCAACGGGTCGGCGATCGTGATCCCCCACGTCGAGAAGAACTCGGCGTGGCGGTCGTAGTGTTCTTCGAGTTCGTCGCCGGGGAACTCCATCATCTCGGTCCAGCCGTGGTTGTAGAAGTCGAAGTTCGCCTGGACGTGGGTGATCTCGCGGGCCTCGGCCTCGGAGTAGCCCGCACGGAGGGCCTCGAGGTAGGTGTCCATCGTCGCCTCGAAGAGGCCGTCGAGGTGGTCCTTGCGCTCCTCGGCGTGGGCGGGGTCTGCCTTCTTCGTGAAGACGCGGGTGTGGAGACGGACGAGGCCGGCGACGGCGAGCGAGCGGACGACGGGCGTCTCGAGGGCCTTCCGGGAGGCGAAATGGCGTGCGTTCTGGCTGATCTTCATGCGTGAGGCTGGGGACGCCACCGTAAAGAGCGGTTCGGCCGCCGGGAGGGGATAGACGTTCGTACACCGTTCGCGGAGAATAGACGAGATAGCAATCCACTTTACCCCTCGTTACGAACGGACCGTACATGACCGAGTACGTCATCATCGGTGACGGCATCTCGGGCAGCTCGGCTGCCGAGACGCTCCGGGAGGAGGACCCGGAGTCGTCGATCACCGTCATCACCGATGAGGGGGAAGCTCTCTACAACCGCATCCTGATCAAAGAACACGCGAAGGGGAAGCTTCCCGAGGCGCCCATCTCGATCCACGACGAGGAGTGGTACGAGGAGCGGGACATCGAGCTCTCCTTGAACACCCACGTCACGACCGTCGACACCGACGGGAAGGTCGTCCGGGTCCACGACGGGGCCGACGTTCCCTACGACAAGCTCCTGATCGCGACCGGGGGGACCCCGACCCAGCTCCCCGTCGACAACAGCGACGCCGAGGGAGTCCTCCACTTCTGGACGTTCCAGGACGCCCGGGCAATCAAGGAGTACGCCGAGGACGCAGACCGGGCGGCGATCGTCGGCGCCGGCTTGCTCGGGATCGACTTCGCCGCCGTCTGTGGCGCCCAGGGGATCGACGGCAGCTACCTCATGCGGGGCGATCGGTGGTGGCGCTACGCGCTCTCGGGAGAGGGCGCCGAGATCATGCACGAGGGCATGCGCGAGGTCGGCGTCGAACCCGTCTTCGATAGCGGCGTCGATCGCTTCGAGGTAGACGACGACGGTCGCGTCGCCGCCGCGGTCGCCCCGGACGGCGACCGCTTCCCATGTGACTTCGCGGGCGTCGCGATCGGCCTCGACTTCAACACCGAGTACCTCCACGACGTCCCCCTCGAGATGGACAACGGGATCGTCGTCGATGAGTACATGCAGACCAATCTCGACGACGTGTACGCCGCGGGCGACATCACCCGCTTCTACGACGTTCTCCTCGGCGAACACGCCCAGAACGGCTCGTGGGGCTCCGCCAAAGAGCAGGGGCGGATCGCGGGCGTCAACATGGCCGCCGGAGACGAAAGCGAGGGCTTCGAGTGGGTCTCCTCGTACTCGATCACGCACTTCGACTTCCCCTTCCTCTCCTTTGGCCACCCCACGCTGGGCGACGACCACGCAGAGCGAAAGTACAGCGACACCGAGTGGCGCCGGGTCGCGTTCAAGGACGGCAAGATCGTCGGCGGCGTCCTCATCGGCGACCTCGCCCCCCAGAGCAAGTTCAAGCAGCTGATGCGCGAACAGCGGTCGGTCGCCGACCAGAAGGAGGTCCTGCTCGCCGAGACCGTCGATCTCGAGGAGCTTGCGCCGGTTCAAGAACAGTCCTAGTCCAGGGCATCATAGAACCACTCGGGTTTGTTTTCACGGGGTACTCGGTGTACCGTGTGCTCACTGCGGATGCGTATCGGCCAATATGGGTTAGTTCTATTTTGCTCTGTGAGTCATTGTATTATAATCTGGCAAATATTCTATATTTGCTGTGATGATTGTCAGAAGGTATGTGAAGATCGGGATAATCATTCCAGTGAGAAATAAAAATTGCCAGTCGATGGTGCCTTCGTTTTCATAGAATATACCCATATATTGGAAGAGAGCAAGCAATAGCAGGAACGTTACTGTTAATTTGATTATTTCTCGCAGGTTCGGTCTCGGAAACTCCATACCTATATGTCGTTCATCGTTCGACAAGTACCTTCCCTATACTGAGCGTGATGGGGCTGGTGGCGGACGGCGTGCGGGGACCGTTCTAAGGCGGTACGATCGAAGCCGTTTTCCCCCGTCCTGCCCCAGTATCGGCCATGAACGGCGGCAGCGACATGACCCTCGCGTTCGAGCTCGAGGCGCTCCAGGGACTGGCCTCCCCGGAGGGCGTCTTCGGCGACGCCCGCCAGTGGAGCACGTACGTCGGGGTCGTCTCGGAGAAACCCACCTACGTCGTCACCAACTTCACGCGCAAGAACCGGATCCGCCAGGACTTCTTCTCGGGCCCACGCGGGAAACGGGAGAGCCTGGAGAGCGTCGGCGACCAGTTCGATACCGACCGCCACGTCTTCGTCGGCACCGGCCCCGATGACGAGGACCTGGCCGAGGCGGTCGGCTGGGAGTACCTCGCTCTCGAGGACGCCGCCGAGGCCGCCGGCTGGGAACTCGCCGGCGAAGGAGGCGACGAGGCGGAGTCCGAACCCGTCCGCGAGGACTGGCCGTAGGATGGTCCTCGCCGTCGGGGGCTCGATCTCGGAGGGGCTCGACCGCCTCGGCGGACGGCTCATCCCGCACCTGCTCGGGCTGTTCGCCGTGATCCTCCTCGTCCAGGTCGGCACCCAGAGCCAGCTCGCCGCCCAGTCGCCCGACGTGATCGCGGACGTCCCGCTCGTGACCGACGCGTTCGTAGAAGAGCTGCCCCTCGCGGTCGACCTCTCGCTGGGGGCGGCCTGGCTCGTCTGGCTCGCGGGCGTGGTCTCGTTCGTCGCCGTCTCGCTGCTGGCCTTCCGGGCGCTCTCGGAACGCGCCGGCCCGGGCGGGGAGCCGACCGAGGGCGAGGGCCGCGAGCGAGAACCGCTCGACGCGGGGGCGCTCGTCGGGATGACCCTCTCAGGGGTCGTCGCGTCGATGGTCGGGCTGTTCGCCGTCGGGATCGGACTGGCCGCGCTCGTCGTGCCGGGACTCGTCGTCGCGACCCTCTTCGCGTTCACCCACCCTTACATCGCGACCGATCGCCTCGGGGTCGTCGAGGCGATGGGCCGGAGCTACGAGCTGACGAAGGGACACCGCATCCGGGTCTTCGCGATCCTCGCCGTGACCGTCCTCGCGTTCTACGCGGTGACGACCGTCGGAGCCCTGTTCGCGGTCGCGGTCGGTGGACTTCCCATCGCCGCCGAACTCGTCAACGTCGCGTTCGGGGCCGTCGGCTGGCTGGTCGCACTCTCGATCCTCGCGGCCGCCTTCGACCGGCTCGAGGGGGTCCGGGCCGAACGCGAGGCGAAGTCGGAGGGGATCGACGACGAACTCCTCCCCTGAGCCGCGGCCCTTATGGGGCCGCCGGCCGAACTCCCGGTGAATGGCCGAACCCCGCGTTCCGGGCGGCGAGGCGGAGGATTTGGAGCTTCCGTGTGGCGAGACCGTCGACCCCCGCTCGATCGACCTCGGGATGCGCGAGTACTCGTGTGACTGTGGCGAACGCCACGCGGTCGTGACAGACGTCCACCCGCCCTCCCGGTTCGTCCCGGAGTCGCTCGTGGAGGTTCTTCGGGAGACGATCGAGACCGACGACGACTTCGAGGAGTTCGGCACCGCCCACCTGCTGGGGGTCGTCATGGAGGAGTTCCCCGAGGAGGTCGCGGTCTACGACGCGAGCGAGAGCGGGTCGCTTGGCTACAGCGTCCTCTGGATGACCGGCTTCGACGCCCGCCGGCTCCACGAGATCGTCGTCGAACTCGTCGTCGAACTGATGGAACACGCGATCAGCCACGCCGACGAGGGCGCGGCCTCGGAGTTCGAGTCCCAGATGCTCGAGTTCGACGTGAGCGAGTTCGTCGACCAGTATCGGGACGCTCGCGAGTTCGAGAGCGAACACGATCGCCCGGTCTGAAGGCAGTCGTCGCCGGTCGGTATCGTCCTCCCCCTTGAACCCGACCCGACCCCCCGAGCCGGGCGTCCGCCGCGGGCTGGCATACGAAATTCGAAATCGAGTTACGAGAATCGTATCGTTTCGTGGCTCTTATTACGATGAACGAACTCGGGACGAACAGAGAAATGAGTACGGACCATCAGGGCGACGGGGACGCCACAGGGGACGGACGCACGATCCTGCTCATCGGGAGCGGGCCGATCCAGATCGGACAGGCCGCGGAGTTCGACTATTCCGGCGCACAGGCCTGCCGGGCGCTCCAGGAGGAGGGCGCGCGGGTCGTCCTCGTGAACTCGAACCCCGCGACGATCATGACCGATCCGGAGATGGCAGACCGGGTCTACATCGAGCCGATCACGACCGAGGCGATCGGCGAGATCATCCGGAAGGAAGAGCCCGACGGCGTCATCGCCGGCCTGGGCGGCCAGACGGGGCTGAACGTCACGGCCGAACTCGCCGAGGAGGGCGTCCTGGAGGAACACGACGTCGAGATCATGGGCACACCCCTCGAGACGATCTACGCGACCGAGGACCGCGATCTGTTCCGCCAGCGCATGGAGTCGATCGGCCAGCCCGTCCCCGCCTCGACGACCATCTCGCTGGACGAGGGCGAGTCGGTGTCGGCGCTGACCGAGGCCGATCTCGAAGAACGGGTCCGGGCCGCCGTCGACGAGGTCGGCGGGCTCCCCGTCATCGCCCGGACGACCTACACCCTCGGCGGGTCGGGGTCGGGCGTCGTAAGCGAGTTCGACGAACTCCTCTCGCGGGTTCGCAAGGGGCTTCGCCTCTCCCGGAACAGCGAGGTCCTCATCACCGAGTCCATCGCGGGCTGGGTCGAGTACGAGTACGAGGTCATGCGCGACGCGGACGACTCCTGTATCATCATCTGCAACATGGAGAACATCGATCCGATGGGCATCCATACGGGGGAGTCCACGGTCGTCACGCCCTCCCAGATCGTCCCCGACGAGGGCCACCAGGAGATGCGCACCGCCGCGCTCGACGTCATCCGCGAACTCGGGATTCAAGGTGGCTGTAACATCCAGTTCGCCTGGCGCGACGACGGCACCCCCGGCGGCGAGTACCGGGTCGTCGAAGTCAACCCCCGGGTTTCGCGGTCCTCGGCGCTCGCCTCGAAGGCCACTGGATATCCGATCGCCCGCGTCACCGCGAAGGTCGCCCTCGGCAAGCGCCTCCACGAGATCACCAACGAGATCACGGGCGAGACGACGGCGGCGTTCGAGCCCGCGATCGACTACGTCGTCACGAAGGTCCCGCGCTGGCCCAAGGACAAGTTCGAGGACATCGACTTCGAGCTGACGACGGCGATGAAGTCCACGGGCGAGGCGATGGCGATCGGCCGGACCTTCGAGGAGTCGCTGCTGAAGGCACTTCGCTCCTCGGAGTACGACCCGGACGTCGAGTGGGCCGACGTAAGCGACGACGAGCTCGAGGAACAGTACTTAGAACGCCCCTCGCCCGACCGGCCGTACGCGATGTTCGAGGCCTTCGAGCGGGGCTACGATCTCGAGAAGGTCGTCTCGCTGTCGGGAATCTTCGAGTGGTACGCGGAACGGTTCGAACGGATCGCCGACTCGACCCGTGCCGCACAGGACGGCGACTTCACCGAGGCCGCGATCGCCGGCCACACCAACGCCTCGATCGCAACCACTGCGGGGACGGACGTCGACACCGTCGAGAGCGAGGTCCCCGGACGCACGTACAAACAGGTCGACACCTGCGCCGGCGAGTTCGCCGCCCAGACGCCGTACTACTACTCGGCGCGCAAGTCGGAGTTCGACTCCGGGCCGCTGCTCGGGGCGGCCGCGGCGGGCGAACTCGAGGTCGATCGCGATGTCGAGAGCGTCATCGTCGTCGGCGGCGGCCCGATCCGGATCGGCCAGGGCGTCGAGTTCGACTACTGTTCGGTCCACGCCGTCCAGGCCCTGCGCGAGCAGGGGATCGACGCCCACGTCGTCAACAACAACCCCGAGACGGTCTCGACGGACTACGACACCTCGGATGGGTTGTTCTTCGAGCCGATCACCGCAGAGGAAGTCGCAGACGTCGCAGAAGCCGCCGACGCCGACGGCGTGATGGTCCAGTTCGGCGGCCAGACCTCGGTGAACATCGGCGAACCCCTCCAGGACGAGATCGATCGTCGCGGCCTCGACTGTGCGGTGATGGGAACGAGCGTCGAGGCGATGGACCTGGCGGAGGACCGCGACCGCTTCAACGCCCTGATGGACGAGTTGGGGATCGCCCAGCCCGATGGCGGGGCCGCCTACAGCGAGAATGAGGCGATGGAACTCGCCCACGGGATCGGCTACCCGGTGCTCGTCAGACCGTCGTACGTACTCGGCGGGCGCGCGATGGAGGTCGTCTACGACGACGAGGAACTCGAGCGCTACATCGAAGAGGCCGTCCGCGTCAGCCCGGACAAGCCGATCCTGGTGGACGAGTTCCTGGAGGACGCCGTCGAACTCGACGTCGACGCCGTCGCCGACGGCGAGGACGTCCTCATCGGCGGGATCATGGAACACGTCGAGAGCGCGGGCGTCCACTCCGGCGACTCGGCGTGTATGATCCCGCCCCGGTCGCTCTCGGAGGACACTCTCGCGCGCGTTCGCGAGGTCACCGAGGAGATCGCGAGCGCCCTCGACACCGTGGGACTGTTGAACGTCCAACTCGCGGTGAGAGACGGCGACGTGTTCGTCCTCGAGGCCAACCCCCGTTCCTCCCGGACGGTGCCGTTCATCTCGAAGGCGACGGGCGTCCCGATCGCCAAACTCGCGGCGCGGGTGATGGCCGGCGAGTCGATCGCCGACCTCGCTATCGACGAGCGGATCCCCGAGCAGACCTCGATCAAGGAGGTCGTCCTTCCCTTCGACCGGCTGCCGGGCTCGGATCCGCGTCTGGGTCCCGAGATGAAGTCGACCGGCGAGGTCATGGGCAGCGCCGACGGCTTCGGGAAGGCCTACGACAAGGCCCAGGACGCGACCGGAAAGCCGATCCCCGACTCCGGGACGGCGATCATCGACCTCTCGGACGGGAAGTTCCCCGACCCCGACACCGAAGACGGCGAGGAACTGGTCGCCGGCTTCACCGACCACTTCGATCTCTGCGAGGAGGTCGACCTCGTGCAGGCGGTTCGGGAGGGAAAGGTCGATCTCATCGTCTCCCGGGACCGCGACCTCCTGGAGGTCGCCGTCGAGGAGGAGATCACCTACTTCTCGACGCCCGCGAGCGCCGCCGCGGCGCTCGAAGCCCTCGAAGCCAAAGGGGAGCCGATCGACGTCCAGGCGGTGAGCGATCGCCCCAAGCGAAGCGCGGAGTGGGGCCGCTCTCCCTGAGAGATCGGATCCTCGCTCACTGAGCGATCGGAGAGTCCGACACGCTAAAGCGAGCGGGCTCTCTGTGTCGGATATGGAGTACCACGAGGCGGCGGACCTGCTCTTCGATCTGCGTCGCTTCCGGCCAAGCCCCGGAACCGCCTCGACGGCAGCGCTGTTGGAGGAACTCGGCGACCCCCACGAGGACCTCGTCTGCGTCCAGATCGCCGGCTCGAACGGGAAGGGGAGCACGGCGCGAATGGTCGAGCGCGTCATCCGGGAGGCGGGACTCTCGGTGGGACTCTACACCTCGCCACACTTAGAGGACCTCCGCGAGCGGGTCCGGGTCGACGGACGGAAGATCCCCCGGTCGGCGGTCGCCGACTTCGTCGAGGAAATCGAGGAGTACGCCGTCGACCGGGCCGCGGAGGACGACTCGCCGACCTTTTTCGAGGCGATGACCGCGCTGGCGCTCTGGCGCTTCGGCCGGGCCGACGTCGACGTCGCCGTCCTCGAGGTCGGCATCGGCGGCAAGTACGACGCGACGAGCGTCGTCGACCCGGTCGCGAGCGCGGTCACGAGCGTCACCCTGGAGCACACGAGCGTCCTCGGGGACACCCACGAGGAGATCGCCCGCGACAAGGCCCACGTCGCCCCCGACGGGCGGCCCCTGGTGACCGGCGTCGATGAGGAATCGGTCCTCGAGGCCCTCCGGGAGGTCGCGGGCTCCGTCGAGACTGTCGGCCGCGGGAACGACCGGGACGTGAGCGTCGCCTACGGCGGCCGGACCAACCGCGTCGAGGCCGCCGTCTCGATCGACGGCGACGGCTGGGACGTCGATGCCCGCCTGCCCCTGCTGGGCGCCCACCAGGCCGAAAACGCCGCCATCGCCGCGGTCGTCGCCCGCCAGGTCGCCGGCGAACTCGACCTCGATATCCCCCCATCGACGATCGCTCGAGGGCTCGGAAACGCCCACTGGCCCGGCCGGTTCGAGGTGATCGACACCGACCCCCTCGTGGTCCTCGACGGCGCCCACAACCCCGGCGCCTGCGAGCGCGTCGCCGAGACCCTCGGGGGCTTCGCGTACGACGATCTCCACCTCGTCTTCGGCGCGATGCACGACAAGGACCACCGGGGGATGGCGCGGGCGCTTCCCGATCCCGACTCCGTCCGAACCTGCGAGCCGAACCTCCCGCGCGCGGAGGATCGGGCGGTCCTTGCGCGAGTCTTCGAGCGGGCGGGGGTCGACGCCGGCCGTATCGAGGAGCAGTCGGCGGTCGCGGACGCGCTCGCCGGCGCGCTCGACGACGCCGACGAGGGCGACGCCGTGGTCGTCACCGGCTCGCTGTTCGCCGTCGCGGAGGCCCGACGGCGGTACACGCACACGACGACCCCGAAACGGGTCCGAAATCGCGAGGAGGCCCACACCGTCCTCGAATCCGCGAGCGTCTCCGAGGCGGGGGTCGAACGGGCGACCGAGAGCGCTATCCATCGGGTCCTCACGACCCGGGTCCAGTACCGCCAGGCGACGACCCTCGAGCGGGAGCTTGCGCGTCTCGGGGGCGAGTGTGCGATCTCCGGGTTCAAACGGGACGACGAGCTCGTCGACGTCGTCCTGATGGGAACCGACTCGGAACTCTCGGCCCTCGTGGCTGCCCTCCAATCCGAGCCCCACGGACTGGGCGAGATCGCCCGCGAGGTCCGGGCGACGGTGGAGGAAAACCCCGGTTCGGTTTCGAACCGGAGTTCCGCCTCCGGCTACCCCTGGGAGGGGGAGGGGACGGCCGTAATGGGGATCCTGAACACGACCCCCGACAGCTTCCACGACGGCGGCGAGTACGAGACCCGCGAGGACGCCCTCGCCCGCGCGGAGGCGATGGTCGAAGCCGGCGCGGACGTGATCGACGTCGGCGGCGAATCGACCCGGCCGGGGGCCGATCCCGTGTCCGTCGACGAGGAGATCGAGCGGGTCGTCCCGGTGATCGAGGGGATCGGCGATCGGGCGACGGTCTCCGTCGACACCCGGAAGGCGGCCGTCGCCGAGGCCGCAGTCGGCGCCGGCGCCGACGTCATCAACGACGTCTCGGGGCTCGAGGATCCCCGGATGCGCTTCGTCGCGGCCGACCACGACGTGCCCCTGATCGTCATGCACAGCATCGACGCCCCGGTCGTTCCGGGAAAGACGATCGAGTACGACGACGTGGTCGGGGACGCCATCGACGAACTCCGCGAACGGATCCTGCTCGCCGAGAAGGCGGGCCTCGACCGCGAGCGGATCGTCGTCGATCCCGGGATCGGGTTCGGGAAATCGGCCGCGGAGAGCTTCGAACTCCTCGACCGACTGGGGGAGTTCCGGGCGCTGGGCTGTCCGATCCTCGTCGGTCACTCTCACAAGTCGATGTTCGAGCGGGCGGGCTGTGGCCCCGACGACCGGGGTGTGGCGACCGTCGCCGCGACCGCACTCGCCGCCGACCGGGGCGCCGACATCGTCCGGGTCCACGACGTCCCAGAGAACGTCGCCGCGGTCAGGACCGCACTGGCGACCCGCGAGGGGGCGGCGTTCAGGACCGACCGCTGACCCGGGACGGGTCGAGTCCGGGGGAGACCGGACTCCTGCGGTCGATCGTCGAGCCGTTTCCGGCGCCGTCGGGGTTCACCCGACTGTTCTCGGAGGCGTTCGTCTCGCCTTCGAAACCGGTGGGATCGGCGTTCGGGATCCCGTCGCCGCCGGTGCCGTCGTCCCTGATCTCGGGGAGTCCAGTCGTCTCGTCGTCGAGGACGCCGACGGCGAGGACCGCGACGACGGCAGCGAACCCGATCATCGTGGCCGCGATGACCGCCAGCACGGTCCCGGTCCCGATCGGCTCCCCGTCCGACTCGAGGGCGTCGTCCATGGCGACCGGGAGATCCCGAGCGGCTTTGTTATCCGGAAGCGACGGGCTGTAGGCGGGGCCTACCGCCGACTTCCGCGATCCAAACCCATTAGCCGGTCGGTCGAGACGGGACCGGTGTGAGCTACGATATCGAGCGCTACCTGAACGTCCGCAGCGCCTACGGCGCCTCCGTCGGTCCCGAGGGCGACCGCCTGGCGTTCCTGATGGACACGACCGGCGTCCCCCAGATCTGGACGCTGGACGGGCCCCGGGAGTGGCCCGAACAGCGCACGTTCTACGACGAGCGGATCACCTTCGCCTCCTTCTCGCCCGAGCGGCCCGAACTCGCCTTCGGGATGGACGAGGGCGGCAACGAGCGCGCCCAGCTCTACCGCCTCGATACCGAGAGCGGCGAGATCGACGAGTGGACGGCGATGACCGACGCCAAACACCGCTGGGGCGGCTGGAGCCACGACGGCGACCGCTTCGCCTTTACCTCCAACCGCCGCGACGAGTCAGTGTTCGACGTCTACGTCCAGGGCCGCGAGGAGGCGGGCGACGACGCGGAACTCGTCTGCGAGGGCGACGGCTGGCTCTCGCTGTCGGGCTGGAGCCCCGACGACTCCCGGCTGCTGGTCACGCAGTCGTACTCGAACTTCGACCAGGATCTCTCCGTGCTCGACGTCGAGACCGGCGAGCGTACGCACCTCACGCCCCACGAGGGCGACGTCCGGTATCAAAGCGCGTGCTGGGCGCCCGACGGCGAGGGGATCTATCTCGTCACCGACCACGGCGACAGCGACACGCTCTACCTGGCCTACCTCGAGTGCGGGGCCCGCGAGACGGGAGAGCTGCAGACGGTCGAGGGCGGCGGCGAGTGGAACGTCGACGGGATCGCACTCGACGACGAGACCGGCCGCCTGGTCTACTCGCGAAACGTCGATGGCTACACCGAGTTGACCGTCGGCGAACTCGCGGGCGACGAGCCGACGGCCTACGAGACGCTCCCTGAACCGGAGCTTCCGGGCGGGGTCTCCGGCGGGGTGAGTTTCGGCCCCGACGCCGAGCGGTTCGTGCTGTCTACGGCCGGCGATGCGGTCAACACGAACGTCTTCGTCGTCGACATCGAAAGCGGCGAGGCCGAACGCTGGACCGCCGCGCCGACGGCGGGGATCCCCACCGAGACCTTCGACGAGTCCGAACTGGTCCACGTCGAGAGCTTCGACGGGCTCGAGATCCCCGGATTTCTCACGTTGCCCGACGGCGGCGAAGCCGAGGGTGACGACGGGAACGACGGCGAGATCCCGGTGATCGTCGACATCCACGGTGGCCCCGAAGGCCAGCGCCGTCCCTCCTTCTCGTCGATCAAACAGTACTTCGTCGACCGGGGCTACGCCTACTTCGAACCGAACGTCCGGGGATCGTCGGGGTACGGAAGCGAGTACGCGAGCCTGGACGACGTCGAAAACCGGATGGACTCCGTGGCCGACATCGAGGCCTGCGTCGGGTGGCTGGCCGACCGGCCCGACGTCGACGAAGAACGGATCGTCGCGATGGGGGGCTCCTACGGCGGGTTCATGGTGCTCGCCGCCCTCACCGAATACCCCGACCTCTGGGCGGCCGGCGTCGACATCGTCGGAATCGCGAACTTCGTCACCTTCCTCGAGAACACCGGCGACTGGCGCCGCGCGCTCCGGGAGGCCGAGTACGGTTCCGTAGAGGAGGACCGCGAGTTCCTCGAGTCGATCTCGCCGACGAATAACATCGAGTCGATCGAGGCGCCGCTGTTCGTCCTCCACGGCGCGAACGATCCCCGAGTCCCCGTCGGCGAGGCCGAACGGATCGTCGAACGGGCCCGCGAACAGGGCGTCCCCGTCCGGAAACTGATCTTCGAGGACGAGGGCCACGGCTTCTCGAAGCTCGAGAACCGCATCGAGGCCTACTCGGCGATCGCGGAGTTCCTGGCCGAACACGTCTGAGCGTCCCCAGCGGCGAATCGGGAACGGAACGTGCTCGATGGGCGGGGCGTTGGTGTCGGTGGGTTAACACGTTTGTGTGGATGATCCGAGCATATGGCAGCGATCGAAACCACCGCCTTGACGAAACGCTTCGGCGAGGACGTCCTCGCGGTCGATTCGGTCGATCTCTCGGTCGAGGAGGGCGAGATATTCGGCTTCCTCGGACCCAACGGCGCCGGCAAGTCGACGACGATCAACGTCCTGCTCGACTTCGTTCGCCCGACGGAGGGGACGGTGCGCGTGCTCGGCCTCGACGCCCAGGCTGACACCGAGGAGATCCGTCGGCGCATCGGCGTCCTTCCGGAGGGCGCAAGCGTCTACGATCGCCTCACGGGTCGCGAACACCTCCGGTGGGTGATCGAGACCAAAGACGCCGACGACGACCCGACGGCCCTGCTCGAACGGGTGGGTCTCGGCGACGATGGCGATCGACCCGCCGGCGGCTACTCGAAGGGGATGACCCAGCGACTCGGCTTCGCGATGGCGTTAGCCGGTGATCCCGACCTCCTGCTTCTGGACGAACCCTCCTCGGGGCTCGATCCCACGGGGATGCAGGAGATGCGCGAGATCATCCGCGCGAAGGCCGACGACGGCACCACCGTCTTCTTCTCGAGTCACGTCCTCGGGGAGGTCGAAGCCGTCTGCGACCGCATCGGGATCATGAACGAGGGCCGCCTCGTCGCGACCGGAACGCCCGACACCCTCAAAGGTGATCTCGATCTGGGGGCGCCGATCACGCTCGAGGTCGACGCCGTCCCCGCGGATCTCGACCTGGAGGCGATCGCGGGCGTCCGGTCGGTGGCCGTGGACGGGGCGACGATCACCGCGACCTGCGTGGACCCCTCGGTCAAAGCCGACGTCGTCTGTACGGTCGCCGACGCGACCGCCGTCACCGACGTCCTCTCCGAGGACGTCTCCCTCGAGGAACTGTTCAACACGTACACGAACGGCGGCCACCCGGATGCCGAGACGCCGTCGGAGGTGTCGGCATGAGCACGCTCGACGTCGCACGGAAGGACTTCCTGGACGTCCGGCGGGCGAAGATCGTCTGGTTCGTCGGCGCGCTGTACGTCGTCTTCATGGCGCTGCTCGTCTACTTCGGCCAGTACGGCGTCTCGGAGCCAAACGTCCGCGACGCGCTGTGGAACCTGACGGCCGTCGGCGCGCTGTTCATCCCGCTGATCGCGCTCGTGACGGCCTACCTCGCGATCGCCGGCGAGCGCGAGTCCGGCGCCATCAAGTACCTGCTGTCGATTCCGAACTCCCGACGCGACGTCGTTCTCGGCAAGTTCCTCACCCGAACGGTCGTCGTCAGCGCGTCGATCGCCGTCGCGTTCCTCGTCGGCGGGGCGCTCGCGCTCGCGCTCTACCCGTCCCCGGCGATGGACGTCATCGCCATCATGGCCGCGCTGACGCTGCTCTACGCGCTGACGTACGTCGCCGTCGCGATCGGTATCTCCGCCGCAACCGACTCCCGGTCCCGGGCAATGGGCGGCTCGATCGCCTTCTTTTTCGTTACGAGCGTGTTGAACGTCCTCGGTCCGCTCCAGCTCGCCATCGACTACCTCGCGAACGACCTGGCGGGGCTCGAAATCTCGTCCGAGCAGATCCTGTTCGTCCAGTCGCTGATCAGTCCGACAACGGCGTACGTCAACTCGACCGGCCTCGCCTTCCCCGACGGGTTCAGGACCATTCCCGAGGAGCTCCCGTGGTTTCTCGCGGGCGAGGTGATGGTCGTCGTCATGCTCGCCTGGCTCGTCGTCCCGCTCGCGCTGGGAACCGTGTGGTTCGGCCGCGCGGACCTCTGAACCGGTCGTCAGATCACGCCCGTTTGGCGCGCGACCTGTCGGGCGGCTTCCTCCTCCATCCCGTCGCCCAGGATGGTGTAGCGGTCCCGGATCGCGTGACAGGTCGCAAGCGCCTCGACGACGGTGTCGGCGTCGATGCCGAGCTCGTCGGCGGTCGTCGGCGCGTCGATGCTCGCCAGCGCGTCCCGAATGTCGGTCCAGATCCCGCGGTCGCCGCCGTGGAGGTAGGCGGTCATGATCGCGCCGACGCCGACCTGGTGGCCGTGGAGCGCGGCGCCGGGGACGAGCCGGTCGAGTTGGTGAGAGAAGAGGTGTTCGGCGCCGCTGGCGGGCCGCGAGGAGCCGGCGATGCTCATCGCCACGCCAGAGGACATCAGCGCCTTGGTGACGATCCAAGCCGACTCCTCGATCCCCGGCCGAATCAGGTCGGCGTTGTCCACAAGGATCTCGGCCGTCATCTCCGCTAAGGCGGCGGCGTACTCCGAGTATTCGACGTTCTTCAGTCGGTTCGCGAGCCGCCAGTCCATTACCGCGGTGTAGTTGCTGATGATGTCCGCACAGCCCGCGGTCGTCAGCTCCCAGGGCGCGTTCGCGAGGATCCCCGTGTCGGCGACGACCGCCAGCGGGGGCTCGGCGGCGACGCTGTGCCGGGTGTCGCCGTCGGGCACCGACCCCCGGTTGGAGACGATCCCGTCGTGGCTCGCCGCCGTCGGCACCGAGAGGAAGCCCATCCCGAGGTGGTCGCTCGCCATCTTCGCGATGTCGATGGGCTTCCCGCCGCCGACCCCGACGAGGTAGGCGGCGTCGCCGGCTTCTGCCTCCGCGATCACCTCCTCGACGGCGTCGAAGCTCGCGGTCTCGACCGTGACGACCAGGGGGTCGATCCCGCGTTCTTCGAACTGTGCGGCGATCGGGTCGGCCGCCAGCTCGCGGGGCGTCGGGCTCGTCACGAGCAGCGGCCGCCCCGAGAGGTGGACGTCGTCTACCACCTCGAGGGTCCGGCCCAACACCTCGTGGCCGACGACGACGTTCCGGGGGAGGCGGATCCACGTCGATTTCTCGAACATGGGGCCCCTTCCCCGCGAGCCCATTTACCTGTGGCGGGCCTCAGACGGGGACGCTGAAATCTCGTTTCTCCGGGATTCCGGCCTTGAGGACCGCGATCCCGTAGCGCTCGGTCGTCACCGAGAGCTCGACCCTGGGGTCGGCCGCGATCGTTCGCCAGGCGCCGTCCATCCCCTCCGAGTAGCCGACGACGTCGTCGAAGACGACGACCGCGCCGGGGTCGGCGAGCTCGTAGAGCGCCTCGAAGTACTCGAGGGTCGCCTCGTGGTTGTGGTGGCCGTCGAGGAAGGCCATCTCGAAGCGGGGGCTCTCCCCGCCCTCGAGGAGCACGTCCTGAAAGCGATCGTGGCGGACCGTGGTGTGGTCGGAGACCCCCAGTTCCGCGAACGTCTCGCGGGCGATCCCGACCTGGGGCTCGCCGCCCTCGACGGTGAGCAGCCGGTTGTCGTTGCGGAAGCCACCGGCGATGTAGGCCCCCGAGATCCCCAGACAGGTGCCCAGCTCGAGCACTCGATCGGGGTCGAGTTCGCGCGCCAGCGCGTACAGCAGGGGGCCGTACTCCGGCTTCGCCCCCGGGAAGTCGCTCACCCGGACCTCGTGGCGGTAGCCCTCGTAGACCTCCTCCGTGAGCCCCTCGTCGCTGGGCCCGTGGAGGTGGTACTCGACGGGCGTCTCGTCGGCCGCGAGGGCCTGCCGGCGCTCCTCGACGGCCGCCAGCTGCGAGCGCTCGTAGGGAAGAAACCCGTCCTCGTGGACACAGCGAAGCGCTCGCTCGACCGCCCGGACCGACGGATCGCGCGCTCGCGCCAGCTCCGAGAGCCCGCGGCGGATCCGGTACTCGTCGGCGACCGGCCGCGCCAGCCGCCCGATCGCGCCCTCGAGGAGGCGTCCGTACTCGCCGTCCTCGAGGAGTTCTCGCGCCCTCGTTACGTCCCGCTGGAGATCCGGCAACACGTTCCCCGATCGAGCGCACCCCGTGAAAACGGTTGCGTCCTCCTCCCCACCGGGTCGGGAGCCATCCGATCGTCGCGGTTCCAAACCATGCGAACGTTTATCCCGTTATCAGCCGTTCGTCCACTAAAATAGTCTTATGTTGGCCGATACTACGCTTGAATCCAGTATGGGCGGCAGAGTCGTATGAAAACGAGCGTCGAAGTCGAATACTGGGTGATCGACCCGGACGGCGCGCTCGCTCCGGCGGCGCCCCTCGCCGCGGACCTCCCCTTCGCCGAGGAGGAGTTCGTCGAGCCCCTCTTCGAGCTGAAGACGCCGCCGTGTGCGACGATCGAGGAGCTCCGGGAGACGTTCGCCGATCGGCTCCGGCTCGCTCTCGAGGCCGCCGCGGAACGCGACAGGCTGCTCGTCCCCCTCGGAACTCCGATCGACGCCGGCCCGATCGAGACGCTGCCTTCCGACCGGACCCGGATCCAGGAGGCGGTCGTCGGCGACCCCTTCGCCCACACGAAACACTGTGCGGGGACCCACGTCCACGTCGAGCAGCGAAACGTCGCCGACCAGCTGAACGTCCTGACGGCACTGGACCCGGCGCTCGCGCTGTGTCATTCCTCGCCGTACTGCGGGGGACAGCGGGTCGCCGCCTCCGCACGCGCCCGCTGCTATCGCGGGCGGAGCTACGCCGACCTCCCCGATCACGGCCGGCTATGGCCCTACACCGGAACGGTCGCCGAGTGGGAACGCCGCCTCGAGAAGCGCTACGCGGAGTTCGTCGAGCGGGCGGTCGAACGGGGGATCGACCGCGAGCGCGTCGAGACGGAGTTCTCGCCGTTCGACGCCGTCTGGACTCCCGTCAGGCTCCGCCGGGAGATGCCGACCGTCGAGTGGCGCGCGCCCGACGCGACGCTGCCGAGCGAACTGCTCCGGCTAGTCGAGGGGGTCCGAGAGGTGATGGATGACGTCCACACCAGCGTCGTCCGCATCGAGGGCGAAGAGGGGGAACGTACTGAGGACGAAATCGTCCTCCCCCGGTTCGAGGCGCTCTCCGAGTACGTCGAACGCGCCATCCACGATGGTCTGGCGTCGCTGGCCGTCACTGCCTATCTGGAACGGATGGGATTTCGGGTCGGGGAGTACGACCCGCTGACCCACGAGTTCGAGGGCGACCGGATCGAACGCGAGGACGTTCGAGGGCTCCGGCTCGAGTACGCAGAGCGGCTCCGCGAGGACGTCGCCGGACTGACCGGCTGACTCCGCCGAGCGGGCTCACAGCGTGTCCAGAACCCCGAGCACGCGCTCCTCGGCCGCCCGGTCGGGGGCGTGTTCGCTCCCGTCGCGGTCGCTGTCGACGTGGTCTGCGACGCTTCGGTCGATCGCCTCGGCCACGGGCGTCGAGTCCCAGCCGAGAGCCGCGAGCTTCGCCGTCGATAGCACGTGAGGGTACTCCCGGTAGAGGACGTAGTCCGTGGGGGAGAGCCCGCCCGCCGCGAGTTCGCGGGAGCCGGCGTGGACGACCTCCACTTCCTCGCCCATGGCGTCGGCGATCAGCTCGACCGACTCGGTCAGGGTGACCAGTCGCCGGTCGCCGACGTTGTACACCTCGCCCGCTTCACCCGCTTCGGCGACGACCCGGAGCGCGCTCGCGACGTCCCCGACGTAAGCGCGGTGCCAGAGGGTGGTGCCGTCGCCGGGGACGATCATGCGGTCGTACTCGCGGACCCGGTCGATCCAGAAGTCGAACCGTTCGGTGTAGTCGTGAGGGCCGTAGACGATACAGGGACGGACGCTCATGGCCCGAACGCCCCGCTCTGCGGCCGCAAAGACCGCCCGGTCGCCCTCTGCCTTCCGGTTGCCGTACGTCTCCCCCGAGCCGTCGGTCGCCTGCTCGTCAGTGCAGGGCTCGAGAGCGGTTTCGCCCTCGCGTTTGGGGATCGCCTCGTCGGCGTAGGCGGCGCCACTGGAGACGTAGACGTACGCCGAGTCGGCGAAGATCCGCGTCGCCGCCCGCACCTCCCGTGGCTCGTAGGCGACCATGTCGAAGACGACGTCGGGGGCCGCTCGTTCGCGGGCGAGTTCGAGCGCCGAGTCGTTCGTCCGGTCGCCCTCGATCCGGTCGACCCGGTCGTCGTCCGCGAACGGGTTCCCGTGATTTCCGCGGTTGAAGACGGTGACGTCGTACTCGTGATCCAGAAGGTCGTTCACGAGGTGTCGGCCGATGAAACGGGTACCGCCGATCACTAAGGCGCCGGTCATGCGCGAGGGTCGGTCCGCGGGAGTGAAAAACCCTTGAGTGGGGGCCGTCCGGGAGGACGGTGGCGAGCGGCGGGTTCCCCTCGTCCGACCCGAACCGGCCGCCTCTCTCAGGCGCTGCAGGTCGGCTCTCAGGTTCTGGAAGAGGGCTCCCGCATTGATTGCCCGGGACGTCACAGGTGTCGGCCACCGAATGAGACGCCTTCGATCGGGAGCCGTGGGCCGGAGCGGTGGGGTATCGAGAGACCGGCGGGGAGTCGTGACGGTGCGTCCGGCCGACGACGGCGCGCCCGCGACCGGGGTGGGGAGATGAGCGACCTCCACGGCACGGTGGGCGCCGACGCGCCGGGCGTGTTCGACGACTGGATCGGGGTCGGGGGGACGGTCCACGAGGCCGACGGCCTCTCGATCGCCGCCGGCTCGCGATACCCCCGCGACCGATCTCCCGGGACGGACGAACGGACGTGCTGGGTGCTCGGCGAACTCTACGGCCACGACGCCGGCGCCGCCCACACCGATGGTTCCGGAGGTCCCGGCGGTTCCGAGACGGTCGGCCCCTCGAGGGCGTACGAGCCGCGACCTGCCTCCGTCGCCTCCGCGAACTACGCGCTCGCGCTCTACGATCGGTACGGGAGGTCGTTCGTGTGCGGGCTCAACGGGAACTTCCTGCTCGCGATCCACGACCCCGAGCGCGGCCAGTTGCTCCTCTCGACCGACCGGTTCGGGACGGTGCCGCTGTACTGGACCCGCCCCGACGACGGGACGGCCGTCTTCTCGACCAACGTCCAGACCCTGCCCTACCACCCGGCGGTCGACACCGCGTTCCACCCCGGATACCTCCACGAATACCTCGCGTTCCGCCGGACCTTCGGCGTGAGAACGCCCCTCGAGGGCGTCGAGAAACTGCGCCCGGGAACGGTCACGACGATGGACCTCGCCGACGGCACCGTCTCTGCCGACCAGTACTGGCGCCCCCGATACCGCCCCTGTGAGGTGCCGTTCGAGCGGTTCGTCGACGAGTTCGTCGGCCGGTTCCGGGCGGTGCTCGACGAGTGGCTCCGAGAGGACCGGGAGTACGGCGTGCTCCTGTCGGGCGGGAGCGACTCCCGGCTCGCTCTCGCCGGGCTCTGTGACGCCGGCGCCGACGCCACGGCGTTTCACATGAACGACTGGATGAACAGGGAGGCACGGACCGCCGAGCGGGTCGCCATGGAGACCGGGACGCCCTTCGAGTGGCTCCGTCGCGGACCGGGCTACCGGATCGGGGCGACCGAGCGAAACCGGTGGGCGACGACGTTCAACGGCTGGTTCAGCCAGCCGTACACGAGCGGGTTCGAAGCCGAGATAACCGGGCGGGTCGACGGACTGCTCTCCGGGCTCTACGGCGACTCGCTGTTCCGTGGCTACGGCGTACCGTCGCCGACGGTCCCGCTCGGCGGGCTGGGATCGGTGACGCTCCCGGTCGAACGGCCCGTCGACTCGATCGACGGCTACGTCGACCTCCTCGTCGAGCGGGCCCACGACGGCTACGACCTGCCGACGGAACTCCGGAGCGTGCTCGACGAGGAGATCCACCGCGACGGCGGGAAGATCCGCCACCACGGCGTCGTCTACGACTCGCTCGACGACCTCGTCTACTACGGCGGCTGTTACCCGCTCTCGAACGACGACGACGTGCGGTTTCAGACCGGGCTCCGCAAACTGCGTCCCTACCGAACCCCCTACCTTGACAACCGCCTCCTCGAGCTCTCCCTGTCGATGCCGGTCGGCTACCGGCTCCGGCGGAACGTGATCGACCGGGCGGTCGCCCGGCTCGCCCCCGACCTCGCGGAAATCGCCCACGCGAGCACCGGCGTCGCGCTCTCGCGGCCGTTCCCGGTGAAGTACGCCGGCGAGCACCTGACGGAACTGCGCCGGAAATGTGACTCGACCCGGGCTCCGCCGGAGCCGTATCTGACCCAGGGTCCGTGGCTCGACGACGCGGAACTGCTCCGCTCGAGCCGGTTCGTAACCGAGGTTCTGACGGAGAACCGCGCGCTCGCCGACGCGGTACCCGGCATGAGCGCCGGGGAAGTACGGCGGCTGTACGACGAGCACTGCAACGGGGAAAACCACGTCGGCGAGCTCTACACCCTCGTGACCCTCCTGACGATGCCGGCCACGGCACGGGTCCTCGCGGGCGACCCCGGCACACCGGACCGAACTTCGTCGGCGGAGCCGCCGGTGCGTCCCCCGCGTCGGGTGATCGCCGATGACTGACCGGAAGGGTGGCGCCGTGGTCACGGCGTCGCGCTATCCACACGGCTACGCCTCCGTCCGGTCGCTCGGCAAGCAGGGGGTGAGAACGATCGCCGCGGTCGACGACCCCGACCTCGGGACCTCCGCCTCGCGGTACTGCGACGACTCCGTACTGATCCCGCCGCCGAGCGATCTCCCCGCGTACAGGGACGCGCTGTTGGCCCTTGCCGCGCGCCCGGACGTCCGGACGATCGTTCCCCACCGCCCGCAGGACCCCTACCTGCTCTCGCGGTACCGCGAGGAGTTCGAGCGGTATATCGACGTCACCGTCCCGCCGTTCGAGACCCTGCGGGCCGTCCACGACCGCAAACGGCTCGCGGACGTCGCCGAGTCGGCCGGCGTCGCGGTTCCGGAGACCCGACTCCTGACCGCGGTCGACGACTGGCGTGGCGACCGGATCGTCAAATCGCGGTACAACCTCCTCACGGAGGCGTATCTCGACGATCTCGAGCCCGGAGAGTCGAGGATCGCCAAATCGATCGAACACGTGCCCGCCGGCGAGCGGCCGGACGTCGACGGGCTCCTCTCGACGATGGGCCACGAGCCGATCGTCCAGGAGTACGTGTCCGGAACGGAGTACCTGTTCGGCGCGCTGTACGACGAGGGCCGTCCCCTGGGAACGTTCCAGCACCGCCAGATCCGGGGCGACTCCTACACCGGCAGCGGCGGCGTCTTCCGGGAGTCCGTCGACATCCCGGAGCTCGAGGCCGCCGGGCAGGCGATCTTCGACGAACTCGACTGGCACGGCCTCGCCTGCATCGAGTACGTCAGAGACGAGACCGGCGAGTTCTCGCTGGTCGAGATCAACCCTCGCATGTGGCAGTCGCTGGCGTGTGCGACCCGGGCCGGTTCGGAGTTCCCCTGGTGGTACTGGCTGTCGGTCACCGGACGCACGGACGGGATCGACGCCGGCTACGAGCCCGGCGTCGGCACCCACTACCTCTACGGCGAGGTCGAACACCTCGTGAGCGTCCGCCGGAAGGAGTCGGCGCTCGTCGAGCGCCCGTCGCTGCTCGCCCGGGCGGCGGAGATCGGTCGCTCCTGTTGTGAGGTTCCGGCGTTCGACATGCTCCACCCCGACGACCCGCGGCCGGTCGCCCGCCAGGCACGGACCGAACTCGAGCGCGCGATCCGGCGACGCGTCGGCTGATCGCCGTCCCCATCGCGTGGCCCTGTCGTGGAATCGACGGGCTACGACCCGGTCCGGGGGGAGTCAGTCGAGGGGTCCGCCGGGAGGTCGACGGAGAGATCGACCCGGGTCGCGTCCCGCTCGTAGGCCTCGATCTCGCCTTCGGCCCAGCGTCGGGCCTCCGGGTCGGTAGTCTCCAGTAACGCCCGCGGCTCGCCCGCCTCGTCGACGCCGATCTGGACGATATCGTCGAGGAGTCCGACGAAGTACGGGATCGAGCCGTCGTACCGGGAGAGCCGATACCGGCCGGTCGTCGCAAGCTCGGCCGTCATGTCGGCATAGGCCGGATCAGTCCGGAACGTCCGGGCGACGTCGGGGCTGACGATCAACTCGGCACGCCCGCCGGCCACGACCCCCTCGTACACCGCCTCGTAGGCGTGTAACCCGGTCAGGGGGAGCACACACCGGACGTCGTCGGCCGCCTCCAGGGCCGCGACGTGTCGGTTGACCATGGCCCAGGGGTCGCCGGGTTCGGGCACCCACAGCTCCGCTCCCGAGAGATGTTCGAGGCCGAGATCGAACTCGCCTTCCGGAGTCCACTCGAGGAACGGCTCGAGTTCGATCCGGCGCTCGACGGTCTCCACCAGCGCCTCGAGCCCGCTCGCGACGGTCTCACCAAGCGGCGTGACCCCGTGGTCGCCCTCGCGGTACTCGACGACGCCGATGGACTCGAGTTCCCGGACCGCCCGGTCGACCGTCGATCGGGAACAGTCGACGTCCCCGACCAGCGCCCGCTTATCCTTCGGTCCTTCCCGCAGGCTGTCGACGACCTCCCATCGCTGGAGAACGACGGACAGGATCTCGGTGTCCATGCGATCACCCACCGGGAGTACGGTGGACCGTACGAACAGTTAGCAGTTCGGGAAAATACTCCCCGGAAGACGGTTGAACTATTCGGACGGCAGTGTGGATCATTCGGTACGTTTTTGTACGGGAACGCAGGTCGCGAGAGGGTGCACGGACCGTGAGCTAAAGCGGATGGGGGTCGGGAAAGGGCGTATGAACGGTCTCGAGGCGAGCACGCAGTCGGGGCGGTGGGACTGATGGGGGAGTGTCCACACTGCGGGGAGGAGATCACGCCGGTCAGAGACGAGTCCGCGACGCCGGAGGGAGGCGGCGAGGGGGTCTCGGGCGGGACGTGGATCTGTCCCGCCTGCGAGACCATCCTGTCGGTCAGCGAGGTCGACGTCCTCTGATCGGAGGGCGCGACGGTCGACCGACCTCCCGCGGATCGGCCAAACGAGTTTTATAGGGGTTTCCAGCCCCCGCTCGCTCGATCAGGAGGTGACGCAAAGTAGGAGGCCCACGGAGGAGCGATCCGGGGGAAGGAGGCGAGAACGGTGGTGGGGGACCCCCGAGCCGACCATTATTCGGATTCCCGTATCGGGCCCGCTGACTCCGAGGGCCACGACACCGGATCGAAACCTGCAGCGGCGGGAACCGATCGGGCCGGGAACCGACGACGCTCGAGGGACGACTCCCGGTCGAACGCTACACGAGTTCGTCGTAGATCCCGGCGAGCTGTCCGACGGAGTGTTCGACCGAGAGCATCGACCGGCGGCGCACGCAGAGATCGGAGAGACGGTCGCGTTCGGCGAGGGCGCGCCGGATTGCGTACCGGAAGTCCTCGACGTCGCCCCGGCGGTAGCGGTAGCCGGTCTCGCCGCCGATGACGAACTCGGTGAGCGCGCCGGCGTCGACGGCGACGACGGGCGTCCCACAGGCCGTCGCCTCGAGGGCGACCAGGCCCTGGGTCTCGACGGGGCTCGGGAAGACGAAGGCGTCGAGCGCGGAGTAGAACGCGGGGAGCTCCGCCCGGTCGAGAAAGCCAAGGAAGCGAACGTCGGCGTCGGCCTCGCGGGCCCGGGCCTCCCACTCCCCGCGAGCGGGGCCGTCGCCGGCGATTGCGAGGGAGACGCCGGTGCCGGAGACGGCGTCGATCGCCTCCTCGAGGTTCTTCTCGGGGCCGTGGCGGCCGGTGTAGCCGACCAGGGGGGAGTCGGGGAGGTCGTACCGGCTCCGGAGCCTCGAGGGATCGACGGGGCGAAAGAGGTCGGTGTCGATCCCGTTCGAGACGACGCGGGCGTCGACATCGGCGCCCACCGTCTCCAGGAGGTGCCGGCGTGCGAAGGCGGTCGGGACGACGACGCGGTCGGCCCGCTCGAAGAACGCACGCTCGTAGCCCCGACAGACCGAGCGGAGCCCGTCCGAGAACGGCCGCGGCGCGATCCGGTCGGCGCGCTCGCCCAGCAGCGTGTGGTAGGAGGCGACGACCGGCAGCCCCCGCTCGCGGGCAAAGCGGAGGCCCGCGTAGCCGACGGTAAACGGCGTGTGGACGTGGACCAGGTCGGGCGCTGCGAGCCCGTCGGGGACCAGCGGGAGACCGAGTCGGTATCGCGGGAAGAAGGGTGCGCGGACGCTCCGCACGGGGTGTTCGTCCTCCGCGGGCTCGTAGCCCTCGACCCGCGGGTAGACGACCGACATCGGTCCCCTGCGGGCGGACCAGTGTTCGCGCCAGAGCCCGACGGTGGAGGTGACGCCGTTGACCGTCGGCAGGTAGAGATCGGTGAAGGCACCGACGGTCTCCGTGTGGGACATGGGCGCCCTTCGTCGGGTCGGGCCGTAATACGTGGGGTCAGATCGGCCCGCGACGAGGACCCTGGGCGAGGACGACCGTCCCGCCGCCGACGACGAGCGGGAGCCAGTAGGTCCCGCCCCGGTAGAGCAGGGTCGCCGCGGCCGCCGTCGGCGCCGGCACCCCCGCGGCGGCGACCAGCAGGACGATGAGGATCGACTCGACACCGCCGATCCCGCCGGGAACCGGGAGGACGTTCGAAACCGCGGCGATGGGGACGGCAAAGAGGGCGACCGCCGGAGACGTCGCGTGGCCGACCGCGTACAGCGCGAACCACAGCGCTGCCGACAGCGAGAGCCAGCCGAGCGCCGAGTAGCCGAGCCCGAGCGCCAGGCTCGAGCGGTCGTCGGCGACGGACTCGACCTCCCGGACGAAGGTTCGGATCCGGGCCTCGAGGGGCGCCGGCCGGACCGGGCGCACGCCCGGGACGACCCCGCTCATCCGCGTCGAGAGCCCGCCGATGGTCGTCGCGAGGGCGACGGCGGCCCGGTCGCGCCGGCGCCAGCCCGCGACGACGACCGCGATCAGGGCGAGCAGGGCCGAAAAGACCGCGGCCAGGGCGAGTTCGGTCCGCCCGCCGACGACGGCCGTCGTCGTCACGTAGAGGAGTCCGACCCCCGCCAGGGGCACCATCGGCGCGTAGTTCAGGAGATCGGTGCTCGTGACCGCGGCGAACCCGGTCTCGTAGCCCGTCCCAGTCCGCCGCGAGAACAGGAACGCCGCGAACGGCTCCCCCCCGAGGTACGTCGAGGGCGCGACGCTGTTGGCGAAGACGAGGTTGCCGAACAGCAGTCCGGCCTCGACGGGCCCGTGGGCGACCCCGAGGACCGAAAGGACGATCGAGAGCGTGTACGACCAGGCCACGGCCCAGAGGGCCACCGCACAGCAAAGCGCCGCGAGGCCGAGCCGGTCGGCGCCCGCGAGGACCGAGACCGTCGGCTCGAGCCCGACGACCGCAAGGACGACCGAGAGGAGGGCGACGGCGGCGACGAAGCCGCCGACGACCGTCGCCAGTCCGAGGTCGGGGGATGTCACGGCGGCCGATACGACGGTGGGTCGGAAAGTCCTGCGGGTCGACGGCTCACTCGATCGAGAACGCGACGCCGTTGTCGGCGAGCAGCGACCGCATCCGGGAGACGCCGCCAGCGGTGTCCCACCCCTCCGAGACGTAGTGTTTGTAGGGGTGTGTCAGCCAGGAGTACTCGCGGTGGGCGAAGACCTCGACGGTATCGTGCTCGCCCACGAAGAGCGTGACGTGGAGTTGCCAGTCGGCACCGATGGAGGCCCTGTGGACCCAACTGCCGGCCGACCGCCGGCCGTCGGGGTGGGTCTTGAGCGAGGCGATCGGTTCGGGTGTGAACTCCATCGCCCGGAGATCGGCACGGAAGGAGGCGAGATCCCGCCGAACGGTCCCGACGTACTCGGAGGGGTGGGTGATACACTGAGCGAACCCGCCGAGCGGTTCCTTGATCCGGTGGACGGTCGGGAGCACGCGCCGACGGAAGCGGGTCATCCAGGAGAGAGCGGGGTTCGGATCGGCGTTCGTCGACACGGGTTGAGATAGCGATTCGGAGGTCAAATGCGTTGTGGACCCGGCCGCGAGCCCGAACGGGCCCGGCCGTCCCCGGGAGACATATACCCTCCATCCCCTACCCGAAGCAGTGACTCAGTCCACGACCAAGGTCCACACGGCACCGCTGACCGACGTGATCCGGGACCAGGGAGGGTTCCGGACCCACTTCGACTTCCCCGGGCGGAACCTGCCGGGCCACGACGACCACGGCTACGGCCCGCTCGCGACCGTCGTCGAGTCCTCCCTCGATCCGGGCACCCTCATCCCGATGCACCCCCACCGAAACGAGGAGATCATTTCGTGGGTGCCCGCGGGCGTCATGCGCCACGACGACCGCGAGGGCAACGAACTCGACACCGACCCCGACCACCTGCTCGTCATGAACGCCGGCAGCGGCTTCTGGCACGAGGAACGCACCCTCGAGACGGATCCGCCGCTGCGGATGCTCCAGATCTTCGTCCGGCCTCGGGAACTCGACCTCAAGCCCGGACTCCAACACGGTCCGGTTCCCGACCCCACGAGCGGCGAGTGGCGACACCTCTTCGGCCCCGAGGAGTCCGAGGCACCCTTTACCGTCCGCAACGCCGTCGATTTCTACGACGCCCGGCTCGAAGCGGGTACGGAAGCGGAGGTGCCGACGATGGCCGGCCGGGATAGCTATTGCTACGTGTTCGAAGGGGAAGTCGAGGTCGGCGACGCCCGATTGGAGGTGGGCGAGAGCGCCCTGCTCGTCGGCGGCGGGCCGGAACCGGTCCGGGCGACCGAGGAGTCGGTCGTCGTCGCCTTCCTGATCGATCCCGACGCGCCGATCACGCGCCAGGGGACGATCGGTCGGTAGCCCGTCGTAGGTAGCTCGAGGACAGCCGACCGAAAAATCGCCTGGGAATTTCACCGTCGTCTCCACCGCTGTCCTACCGGGTCCACACCGACCGAACGGGACTCGATAATCAGCCCCCACACTTTGAGGAGGACGAGGGTGGTAGGAAGAGACATGACCCTCGTGATCGGAACCGACGACGGCGTGTATCGCGCTTCCGGACCCTCCTTCGACGACGCGACCCGGGAACTTGACTGTGGCCGTGTAATGAAAGTCCGGGAGTTCGCCGGCACCGACGGCGTCTTCGCGTGTTCGAAGGCCGGACTCTACCGCTCGAGTGACCGAGAGTGGACGGATCTGGAGGTCCCCCGCGAGGAGGTCTACTCCGTGCTGGCGAGTCCCGACGGCGAGCGGCTGTACGCCGGGACCCACCCCGCTCACCTCTACGTCAGCGAGAACGAGGGCGAGAGCTGGCGCGAACTCGAGGGCTTTCAGGAACTCCCCTCCCGAGAGGAGTGGTTCACGCCCCGCCACCGGAACGAGGCCCACATCAGGAGTCTGGGCGCCCACCCCGACGCGCCCGACCGGGTCGTCGCCGGCGTCGAGGTCGGCGGCGTCCACGTCAGCGAGGACCGCGGCGAGAATTGGACGGAGCGCCGGGACGGCCTCCAGGACGACGTCCACCACGTCCTCGTTCTGGGTCCCGAGGAGTTCGTCGCCTCGTGTGGCGACGGGCTCTACCGCACCCGCGATGCCGGACAGTCGTGGAATCGACTGGACGGGGCGCTCTCCCACCGGTACTTCCGGGAGGCACTGGTCCACGACGGGCGGCTCTACGCGGCGGCGGCCCGGTCGTCGCCGGGGACCTGGAGTGGGGCGGACGGCGCCGACGGCGCGCTGTTCGTCTCCGAGGACGGAGAGAGCTTTCGGCGGGAGTCGTACCCCGGCGAGCCGGAGGAGGTGATCCTCGCCTGGACGGTCGAAGAGGGGACCGTCGTCGCCGGGACCAACGAGGGGCGGGTGCTCGTCGATACCGATGACGGCTGGGAGGCCGGCGGGAACCTCCCGGCGGGCATCCGGTCGCTGTCCGCGGTCTGATCAGAGTTCGGTGATCGCCTCGCGAATCTCCTCGTCGGCGAGGTCCATGTTCGCGTGCTCCTCGTCGGTGTGATGTCGCATCGCGTCGGCGGCCTCCCGTTCGGTCTCCGCGCGGGTCTCGAACTCGCAGCCGTACTGGACGCACTCGACCTGATAGGCCATGGGACGGGTACGCCGGAGGCGCCCCTATCGCTGGTGCTTGTCAGCGACTGCCAGCTATCCCGGCCGTCCGCGTCGCCGGGACGTGCGAACCGATCTCACACGACCGGAACGGCTTTCCGTCCGCGCATGGACGATCCCGGCAGGCGAATGGAGACCTCGATCCGTTTCTGAGCGGCCCTCGAACCGGAGGAAGCCAGACGGCCAGCGTACCGTTTTCGACCGCCCAGCAACGGACATCCATGCAAGAGACACGAACCGAATCGACCGCCGTCATCGCCGCCAGATCGACCGACCCGCCCGTCGAAACGACCGAGATCGAGGACCTCGCCGCGGCCCGTGGCTACGACGTCGCCGCGGCCGTCACCCAGGCCGGCCCCGAGGACTCGGGTACCTATCTCGGCCGGGGGAAATGCGAGAAACTCGCCGCCGCCGTCGCCGAAACCGGCGCCTCCCTCGTCGTCGCCGACGGCGACCTGACCCCGAGCCAGCACCACGGGTTGCGGGCCGAACTGCCCGATGGAACCGAACTCTTCGATCGCTACCGGCTCGTCCTCGCCATCTTCGAACGGGGCGCCGGCACGCGCCGGGCACGACTCCAGGTCGAACTCGCCCGGCTGCGCTACGAACTCCCGAGAATCGTCGAGTCCGCCGACGAGGGGATGCTCAACAAGCGCACCGAGAAGGGCTCGCCCGTCTACGACGTCCGCGACCGGATCGACCGCCTCGAGGCCAAACTCGACTCGCTTCCCGATCCCGCCGAGGAGTTCCGCCGGCGTCGCCGCGAGGAGGGGTTCGACCTCGTGACGATCGCCGGCTACACCAACGCGGGGAAATCGACGCTGTTGCACCGCCTCGCTGACGATCTCTCGATCGACGAGGCGACCGACGGCGAGCGCGAGGGACCGAACAAGGACGCGACCGCCTCGGCAGCCGATCGACTGTTCGAAACCCTCGAGACGACGACCAGGCGGGCAACGGTAGGGGGTCGGCCGGTCCTCGCAACCGATACCGTAGGATTCGTCTCCGACCTCCCCCACTGGCTCGTCTCGTCGTTCAGCGAGACCCTCTCGGAGGCCGCCGCGGCCGACGCCGTCGTCCTCGTCGCCGACGCCAGCGATCCCCCCGAGGTTTTCCGGGAGAAACTCGAGATCTCTCTCGAGCTCCTCGCCGACCAGGGCGTCGATCGAGAGGACGTGGTCACGGCCTGCAACAAGACCGACCTGCTCCCGGCAGGGGAGCGCGAACGGCGTCTCGCAATCGCCGCCGAACGCGCGCCGGAAGCGGTCGCGACGAGCGCCCGCGAGGGGACGGGCCTCGATCGCCTGCGGTCGGTGGTCGGCGATCGGTTACCGACCGAGGAAGCGCGGCTGGGGATGCCGAACTGCGACGAGGCGATGTCGATCGTCTCGCAGGCCTACGACCGGACGACCGTCGAAAACGTGGCGTACGACGGCGATCGTGTGACGGTCGTCTGCCGGGGTCCGCCGACGGTGATTGAGCGGCTTCGGGCGCGGGCGGACGCTATCGACGGGTGAACGCGTCGTCGACGAACGGTCACTCGTCGAACGTCGCCGAAGTGAACCCGTCGTCTACCGTAACGATCTCCCCGGTCGTGTAGCTGGCCGCGTCGCTCACGAGGTAGAGTGCCGCGCCGACGATCTCCTCCGGTCGGCCCAGCCGGCCGGTCGTCGTTCGCTCTCGGATCGTCTCGAAGCGGGGTTCGCCCTCGGTGTACGTGCCCTCGGTCTGCTCGCTGCGGACGAACCCCGGGCGGATCCCGTTGACCCTGATCTCGGGGCCGAGTTCCTCGGCGGCGACCCGGATCAGCGTGTCGAGCCCGCCCTTCGCGACCGAGTACGCCGCGAGGTTCGGGATCGCCGTCTCCGCCGAGGCCGAGGCGATGTGGAGGATCGACCCCCCGTCCATCTCCCGGGCGAAGAGCTGGGTCGCCCGGCGGGCGCCGGTCAGCTGGACGTCGAAGACCCGCTCCCACTCCTCGTCGGTGACCTCGAGAACGCCCGCACGGGCGATGTAGCTCGGCGCGTAGACCACGACGTCGACTCCGCCGAAAGTCTCGAGGGCGGCCTCCCGGAGTTCGACCAGGTCCTCCCGGACGGTGACGTCACAGGTCCGTTCGATCGTGTCGGCGCCCCGCTCGCGGAGTTCGTCGGCCGTCCGCTCGACGCGGTCGGCGGATCGGGAGGTCGCGACGACGTCGGCGCCCTCCGCGGCGAACCCCAGCGCGATCGCGCGACCGATGCCGCTGGTCGCACCGATCGCGACGACGGTCTGCTCGCTTACGTCGATCGGCGTGTGTGAGTACTCGAGTGGCACGTCCGGCCGGAAGGGTGATCGGGACATAGTTCCACCGTCGCGGCAGAGTGGGAGCGGCGAGGGCATCGAGAGTTCGATCGGTTCATGTGAACGCCGGACACACGCCCCCCGAAGACTATACGAACCGATCCGTATGGCCGGGCATGGCCCATGACGGGTGCGGAATCGACGGGGTGGAGAGGGTTCTCTCGGAGGCGGGGATCGAGGCGACCGGCTTCGACGTGCTCGCCGACGGGATCAACCTGATGGTCGCCGTCTCGACACCCGGAGATCGGTATCTCCTCCGACGACCGAACAAGCTACGGGATACCGATCTCTTCAACGATCTCGAACGGGAGTATCGGCTCCTGAAACGCCTCGAGGCGACCGAAATTCCCGCGCCCGAGCCGGTCGCGTTCCGCGGGGGCGAGGACCCGGTCCTCGTCACGACGTATCTCGAGGGCGAGACCGTTCCCCTGGGATCGGGTCTCCCCGAGGGGTTCCGTACTCCGGAGGGGCGTCGGGCAGTGGCTCGCGACCTGATCGACGTCCTCGCCGACGTTCATCGGCTCGAAACGGAGCCGTTCGAGGACGTCTGCGAGCGCCAGACCCCCCGAACGCAAGTCGAGCACGCGACCACACGGCTCGACCGGGCGACGGCGGTGACGGGCCGGAAGTTCGCCGACCTCCGGACCGTCGGTGACCGGCTCCGGGAGACGGCGCCCGACGAACGGGAGACGACGCTCGTCCACGGCGACTTCAGGCCGGGAAACGTCCTCCTCGACGACCGACGGGGGATCACGGGCGTCATCGACTGGGAGACCGCCATGCTCGGCGACCCGCGGACCGAACTCGGCTACCTCCTCCTTCGGTGGCGCGACGACGGCGATCCGGTTCCCTCCCTCGACGGGATCGACACCCGGTATCCGGACTCCGAGGCGGTTCGGGACCTGCGGGAGTCGAACGAGGCCGGACTCGCGCCGTTTACGGGCAGGGAGGGGAGCCCCGACCGATCCGAACTGATCGCCCGCTACGAGGAGCGGACGGGAATCGCCGTCGAGAACGACCGGTACTACCGAGCCCATGCCGCCTTCATGCTCGCAGCGGTCTGGGCGGACCTCCACCGGTATCGGGTCGAGGCCGGCGAGGACTCCGACCGGGAACCGTACATCGAGTACATGACACGGGTCGCCGAGGGAATCGCCGGCGACGGACGCGGCGGACGCGACGGGTAGCGGGCCCCTTATGCCTCAGCTCCCGATACTCCCGACCGATGGCCCGCGGCACCTACGTCCTCGCGATCGACGTCCCCCCGATCGAGGTCGAGATCGGCGCCGCAGGCGAGTACCGCCTCGAGGGACCCTACGCCTACGTCGGGAGCGCGTTCGGTCCGGGCGGCTTCTCGCGGATCGAGCGCCACCGCGACCTCGCCGCTGGCGAGCGCGAGGTCCGCCACTGGCACGTCGATTACCTGCTCGGCCACCCCGCGAGCGAACTCGCGGCCGTCGCGCGCTTTCCCGGGGCCGACCGCGAGTGTGAACTCGCCGAGAGCCTTCCCGGAGAGCCAGTCGGGGGCGTCGGCGCCTCGGACTGTGACTGTCCGGCCCACCTCCTGTCGGTCCCCGACGTCGGGCGGCTCCGGGAGGCCCTCGAGAGCGAGGGCGGCGTCGTCGGCTGATCGAACGCGCGAACGTTCGAATTCGACCCGGCCGATCCACCGGTAGTACCGCACGTGACACGGTCGTCGATTGTCAGGGCCGCTCGAGGGATCGATGCCGGGGTGGCGGTTCTCGCGTTCCTGCTCGGTCGGATCGGCGGAATACCCCTCTCCGTTCTCGGGCACTGCTCGCCGTCGACACTGGGACCCTCGTCCTCGTCGCCGGCCCATCGGTGATCCGGGAGGCGTTCGGCCGGGACCGACCGGGGACGGCGAGGGCGAAACGGCTGACTGGTGGCTCGCGAACCTCGAGCGCAGGCTCGAGGACGTCTGGAACCGATGGTCCGACCTCGTTCTCGTGGTCGGGTTGGCGGGACATCGGGTCGTTCGCCCTGCTCGTGAGCTCGCCCGATCCCCACCTGGGGCTGTTGGTGACGGGGTTCATCGGCACGATGGGCGCGATCGTCGTCCCGGCGTTCGCGTTCGAGGACGAATAGAGCGCGGTCCCCGGGACGACGATCGGCGTACGATCAGTCGTCGCTCGCGGCGTAGTCGGGCGCGCGGGCCTCGACGTCGGCCTCGGCGCTGCCGGGGAGGAGCTCGCGGACGTCGTCGCGGCCCTCCTCGCTGATCGCGTCGTGGTAGGCGTCGGGCATCACCTTCACGAACGACTCGAGTTCGGTCTCCCACTCCGCCAGGAGCGCGTCGGCCCGGTCGGAGCCGGTGTAGGCCGCGTGGTTCTCGACGAGACGGCGGAGCATCGCCTCGTCGGTCTCGTCGAGGTCCTCGTGGAGGGTCACCATCCCGGTGTTCGTCCGGTCGGGGAACGTCCCGTCGGGGTCGTAGACGTAGGCGACCCCGCCGCTCATCCCGGCGGCGAAGTTCTTCCCCGTCTCGCCTAAGACGGCGACGACGCCGCCGGTCATGTACTCACAGCCGTGGTCGCCGACGCCCTCGACGACCGCCTTCGCGCCGGAGTTTCGCACGGCAAAGCGCTCGCCGGCGACGCCGTTGACGTAACACTCGCCGTCGGTCGCGCCGTAAAGGGCGACGTTGCCGATCGCCATGTTCTCCGCGGCCTCGTAGGCGGCCCTGTCGGGCGTCCGGACGGCGAGTTTTCCGCCCGAGAGCCCTTTGCCGACGTAGTCGTTGGCGCCGCCGGTCAGCCGCATCGAGATCCCGCTGGCGAGGAACGCGCCGAAGCTCTGGCCGGCGGTTCCCTCGAGGTCGACCGTCAGGGTCCCCTCGGGGAGCCCGGACTCGCCGTAGCGGTCGGTCACCCGGTTCGAGACCATCGCGCCGATCGTCCGATCGACGTTGGTGACCTCCGCCGAGAGCGTCACCGGCTCGTGGTCCTCGATCGCCGCCTCGGCCTCCTCGATCAGACGCCGGTCGAGTTTGTCGCCGAGTTCGTGGTCCTGTTCGCTGATCTTCGTGCGGACCTCGCCCGCGGGTTCGGCGAGCACCGCCGAGAGATCGACGTTGCGCGCCTTCGGGTGATCGACGTCGGTGCGTTGTTCGAGGACCTCGACCCGGCCGACCATCTCTTCTACACTACTGAACCCGAGTTCGGCCATGATCTCTCGTAGCTCCCCCGCGATGAACGTCATGTAGTTGATGACGTGTTCGGGCTCGCCGGGGAACCGCTTGCGGAGGTCCTCGCGCTGGGTCGCAACGCCGACCGGACAGGTGTTCTTGTGACACTGGCGGGCCATCACACAGCCCGAGGTCACCAGGCTCGCAGTGCCGAAGATGTACTCCTCTGCGCCCAGGAGGGCGGCGACGGCGACGTCCCGACCTGTCTTCAGCCCGCCGTCGGTCGAGACTCGGATCCGGTCGCGCAGGCCGGTCTCACACAGCATCTGGTTTGCCTCCGCGAGGCCGAGCTCCCAGGGCAGGCCCGCGTTCTTGATCGACGTTCGGGGCGAGGCGCCGGTCCCGCCCGAATCGCCGGAGATGTGGACGACGTCGGCGTTGGCCTTTGCGACCCCCGCCGCGATCGTTCCGATGCCGGCCTCGCTCACGAGTTTGACGTTGATGTCGGCCTCTTCGTTCGCCGTCTTCAGGTCGTGTATCAGCTGTTTCAGGTCCTCGATCGAGTAGATGTCGTGGAGCGGCGGCGGCGAGATCAGCCCGACCCCCGGCGTGGACTTCCGGACGTGCGCGATCATCTCGTTGACCTTCGAGCCCGGCAGGTGGCCGCCCTCGCCGGGCTTGCTCCCTTGGGCCATCTTTATCTGGAGCTCGTCGGCGCTCGAGAGATACGTCGAGGTGACACCGAAGCGGCCGGAGGCGACCTGCTTGACGTTGCACTCGCGTTCGGTGCCGAAGCGTTCGGGGGGCTCGCCGCCCTCGCCGGAGTTCGACTTCGCGCCGATCCGGTTCATCGCGATCGAGTTGTTCTCGTGGGCCTCCGGCGAGAGGCTCCCGAGGCTCATCGCGGCCGTCGAGAAGCGCCGGACGATCTCCTCGACGGGCTCGACGTCCTCTATCGGGATCGACTCGCGATCGGAGTCGAACTCGAGCAATCCCCGGAGGGTCTGGAGCTCCTCATTCTGGTCGTTGATCATCTCGGCGAACTCGCCGTAGCGCTCGGCGTCGTTCGCTCGTACCGACTGCTGGAGCGCGCCCACGGTTTGGGGATTCCACTGGTGGAAGATTCCCCCCGAGCGGAACTCGTACTCGCCCTGTCGGTCGAGGGTGGTCTCCTCGCCGTCGTCGTGAAAGCCCCGCTCGTGGCGTTCGACGACGTCGCGCTCGATCTCCGCGAGACCGATGCCCTCGGTCCGGTTCTCGGTCCCCTCGAAGTATTCGGCGACGAGATCGCTATCGAGGCCGACGGCCTCGAAGATCTGGGCGCCCTGGTAGCTCTCGACCGTCGAGATCCCCATCTTCGCCATCGTCTTCAGGAGGCCGTCCTCGAGGGCGGTAATGTACGCCGAGATCGCCTCGTCGGCGTCGGCGCCGTCGGGGCCAGCGGTCATGTCCTCGATCGTCTGGAAGGCGAGGTAGGGGTTGACGGCGCCGGCGCCGTAGCCCACGAGCGTCGCGAGGTGGTGGACCGCACGCGGGTCCGCCGACTCGACAACGAGGCCGACGTGGTTGCGAAGCCCGTTGCGAACGAGGTGGTGGTGGACCGCCCCCGTCGCCAGCAGGCTCGGGACCGCGAGCCGGTCGGGATCGGTCGCGCGGTCCGAGAGGATCAACACCTCGGCGCCGGACTCGATCGCCTCGACGACGTCCTCGCGGATTCGCTCGATCGCGGCTTCGAGGGCCTCCCCGTCGGCCTCGTCGGGACGCTCGTAGGTGATGTCGACCGTCCGGGCCGTAACGTCTCGCTCCTCGTTCTCCCGGATAGCCTCGAGTTCGGCGTCGGTCAGCACCGGCGAGTCGACGACGAGCTGGCGGGCGTGTGCCGGCGATTCCGAGAGGAGGTTCCGCTGGTGGCCCAGCCGGCTCTCCAGCGAGGTGACCAGTTCCTCGCGGATGTAGTCCAGCGGCGGGTTCGTCACCTGGGCGAACAGCTGCTTGAAGTAGGTAAACAGCGGACGGTTGAAGGGGGTCAACACCGAGAGCGGGGTGTCGTCGCCCATCGACCCCACCGGGTCCTTGCCCTTCTGGGCCATCGGTTCGATCAGGTTCTCGAGTTCGTCGTGGGTGTAGCCGAACGCGGCCTGGTGGTCCCGGAGTCCCGAGACGGGCGCCTGGGTCGTCGGGTCCGCGGTCGTCGTGATCTCGGGGAGAAGAAGCTGGTTCTCTTCGACCCACTCGCCGTAGCGGTCGTCGGTGAGGCCCTCGAAGACCTCCTCATCGGGGATGACGCGCCCTTCCTCGGGGTCGGCGAGGAAGAGCTGGCCGGGCTGGAGCCGGCCGCGTTCGGCGATCTTCTCGGGCGGGGTTTCGACCGCACCCGCTTCGCTCGCCATCACGAGCCGGTCGTCGGTCGTGACGTCGTACCGGCAGGGTCGCAGGCCGTTGCGGTCGAGGACGGCGCCGACGCGCTCGCCGTCGGTGGCGGCGACGAGGGCGGGCCCGTCCCAGGGCTCGATCAGCGAGGCGTGGAAATCGTACCAGTCCCTGCGAGCCTCGTCCATCGTCTCGTCGCCCCGCCAGGCCTCGGGGACGAGCATTCGGAGGGCGTGAGCGAGGTCCCGGCCGTCGGCCATGAGGAGCTCGAGGGCGTTGTCGACGCTCGCGGTGTCCGATTGGTCGGGGTCGTCGATGATCGGCTTGACCGCCTCGAGATCCTCCAACACCTCGCTCTCGATGTCGGTCTCGCGGGCGCGCATCCAGTTGATGTTGCCCTGGATCGTGTTGAACTCGCCGTTGTGGACGATGTTGCGGTAGGGATGGGCGAGGTGCCAGGCGCCGAGCGTGTTCGTCGAGAACCGCTCGTGGACCATCACGAAGTTCGACGCGACGCGCTCGTCGGTCAGGTCGGGGTAGTACGAGGGGACCTGGACGCCCTTCAGCAGTCCCTTGTAGACGACCGTGTCGGCGTCGAGCGAGCAGACGTAGAAGCGTTCCTTCCCCTCGATGTCGGCCGCTTCGACCGCGTTCTCGACGGCCCGGCGGGCGACGTAGAGCCGGCGGTCGAAGCTCTCGCCGGAGACGTCGTCCGTGGGCGCGACGAACGCCTGCCACACGTCGGGCTCGGAGTCGAGGGCCGTCTCGCCGAGCCCGTCGTTGTCCGTCGGGACGTCCCGCCAGGCCGCGACCTCGAGGTCGTAGTCGGCCAGCGCGTCCTCGACGAGCGCGACCAGTTCCTCGCGAGCCTCGTCGTCCCGAGGAAAGAACACGGAGCCGGCGGCGTAGCTCTCGGGCAGGTCGCAATCGAGAACCTCCCGGAAGAAGGCGTCGGGCGTCTGGAGCATGACGCCGGCGCCATCGCCCGTGTTCTTTTCTGCGCCGGTCGTGCCGCGATGCTCTAGGTTCGTGAGAAGCTCGAGTCCGTCGGCGACGACGTCGTGGCCCGATCCCCCCTCGAGGTCCATGACGACGCCGACGCCGCAGTTCGACCGTTCGTCCGCCGGGCTCGCGAGGCCCCGCGGACTGCCGGTGGAATCCACTCCCGATGGCTGTTGCATGCCACCTACTGAACGGACACTGCATAAGAGGTTATCCCATAATGGCTAAGTGTATTATAAACGCATACAAGGAGATAATAGGACTTCGTATATCGGGCGTTCGTCCATCGAATCCCGGCTCTCGGAAAACGATCGCCGGTCAGTCGGAGGCACGTCCCGATCCGCCAGAACGTCCGCGGTTGGCCCGCGAGGGCGGAGGGATCTCGCCGTCGGCGCCGTCCGCGCTCGCCGGCGAAGAACGGGGCAGTTCCGGGAGCACGCACCGGTCGGGCGTGCGGTTGACGTGTTCGTACCGGCCGGGCGCGTTCGCGAGGGGATGAGCGGGGTTGCGGTCGCTCTCGATCCGGGCGGCTCTGGCCTCGGCGAAGCCGGTGAGCCGGGCCCGGATCCCCCGCCAGTGGTTCGCGCTCGCGGGCGGTACGTCCACCGGATGCGGGGACCGCCCGTCGGGGTGGTCGGCGGCGAGGACGGCGCCGTTGACGTTGCTCGCGAGCGCGTCGTGGTCGACGAGGACGCCGACCCGCGCCTCGGGCGGCGCGCGGGCGGCCAGCACGTCGAGGCCCAGGTGGAGCGCCCGGTACTCGGCGACGTTGTTGTCGGGAGGGGTGTCGGTCGTCGAGAGGCGCGCGACCCGGGTCCCGTCGCGCGTTTCGATCACGGCACCGAGCCCGCCGCCGGCCTCCCGGAAGGAGCCGTCGGTCGCGACGTAGAAGTCACGGTGGTGGGTTCGGGGCGGGTGGGCGATGTGGGGCGTCGGCGACTCGTCGAACAGGTCCCGCAGCGCAGGGCGGCCGTGGGCGGCCATACCAAACGGTAGGCAATCCAGCGGTTTAACTGTACTGCCGGCTCGCGTGACGTGCGGGCGAAAACCGGGATACGGGCCGACCGCTCCCGGTGGATCGATTCTGCTTTCGATCCGCGCGCGCGCCGGCTCGGCCCCCGGCTGTCGCCGCCTCGCGGACCGATCCGAAGGAAGTGGACGAACGGCCGTTTCCTCGGCCGCCCATATCTGTACATTAGTGGATGAATTTCCTCAATTCTTCGTGGGAATAGATATACGTCTACTGAACGAGGGCAATTTATAAATAATGCCCAGTCCACCTACGGGGTATGTCAGATGGGAACGAACTGACGGTAGACCGCAGAACGCTCCTCCGGATGACGGGGACGACGTCGACCACCGCAGCTCTCGCGGCGCTTGCGGGCTGTATGGGCGACGACGGGGGGAACGGAAACGGCAATGGAAACGGGAACGGGAATGGAAACGGGAACGGAAACGGGAACGGAAACGGCAATGGGAACGGAAACGGGAACGACGACAACGAAACCGGGAGCGGTAACGGAAATGGGAACGGGAACGGCAACGAAAGCGAGGGCGACGGTAACGAAAGCGGCAACGGCGGAAGCGGTTTGAACGAGATCACGATCACACTCTCGCAGTTCCCGGACACGATCGACCCGCTCGATCACATCACCGGGGACTACTTCGACGTGTTCGATCACATCTACGAGCCGCTGTTCGACTTCGAGCCCGGGGAGGGGATCTTCCCGAGAGTCGTCGAGGAACAGGAGGTCCAGGGGGAGGGGACGACCCATCTGATGTTGCGCGACGACGTCGTCTTCCACAACGGCGACGACCTCACGGCCGAGGACGTCGCCTGGACGATCAACCGGACGCTCGACCCGGAGATCGGCGTGGAGAGCCCGATCGGCACCTTCGGCCTCGGCTCGATCGAGAGCGCGGAGGCGGTCGACGACCTGACGGTCGCGGTCAACTACGGCGCCGCACCCGGCCTCGCGGAGTTCGAGTACGGCAACTACGGCCGGGCGATGAACGAGCAGTGGGCGATCGACAACTACGACGCCGAGAACTCGGCCATCTCCGGATCCGACCCGGAGGCGTTCAACGGGACCGGACCCTACGAGGTCGTCGACTTCACGTCCGGCGAGGAGGTCGTCCTCGAGGCGTTCGACGACTACTGGGGCGAGCAGCCGCCCTTCGAGACGGTCACGTTCCGGGCCAACAGCGAATCCAGCGGCCGTGCTGCAGCCCTCGAGGCCGGCGAGACCGACCTCACGATCAACATCCTCCCCGAGGACGTCGGGACGATCCAGGACGCCGAGGGCGTCGAGGTGCGGAACGTGACGAGCTTCCGGACGGTGTTCTGTCCGATGAAGAACACCGTCGAGCCCTACGACAGCCAGGAGTTCCGCCAGGCGATGAACTACGCCGTCGACAACGCGGGCATCGTCGAGAACGTGCTCAGCGGGTTCGGCGAGCCGGTCGGACAGCCGGTCGCACCCGCGATAAACGGCTACAACTCCGATATCGAACCGTACGAACAGGACGTCGGACAGGCCGAGAGCCTCGTCGAGGAGAGCGGCTACGGCGGCATGGAGATCACGCTGACCGCCCCGCAGGGCCGATATCTCAACGACGCCCAGGTCGCCGAGACGGCGGCCGACCAGATCGATCAGCTCGGCAACGTCAGCTGCGAGGCGAACATCGTCGAGTTCCCGGTCGTCTCCGACGAGAACAACGCCGGCGTCGAGCCCAACAACATCGAACACCCCTTCTACATGATCGGATGGGGAACGATCACCGGTGACGCCGACTACGGGACCCAGGGGTTCTTCACGATCCCGGACAACCCGAGCAGGACGTTCGAGGACGAGGAGCTCAGCGACGCGATCATCGAGAGCCAGCAGATGGAAGACCCCGAGGAACGGACCCAGCAGCTCCAGGAAGTGATGCAACTGGCCCACGAGAAGGCGCCGTGGCTGTTCCTCCACGTCCAGGAGAGCATCTACGGGGTCAACGAGGCCATCCAGTGGGAGCCCCGTCCCGACGAGGTCGTCTACGTCTGGGGCATGGACGCCTGACAGTGAGGCGGCCCCACGATCGGCCACGCGACCTCGGCGGGCGGACGCGAACCCGACTACGGGAAACGAAAACGTCATGATAGTCGTTACACGATTTTGGGATAGTCAATGTCGATGCTGAAGTTCCTGCTCCGGCGGACGCTCCAGGGCGTCTTCGTCATCTGGGGCGTCGTGACCGTTCTGTTCGGGCTGAGGGCCGTGTCGCCCGGCGACCCGGCGTCACTGATGCTCGGACAGGGGGCGACCCAGGAACTCGTCGAACGGGTCAGGGAGGCCGAGGGATTGAACGAGCCGATATACGTCCAGTACGCGGATTACCTCGGGAGCCTGGTTCGGGGCGATCTCGGATACTCCTGGCGCTCGGAGCGCGAGGTCGAGATGATGGTCCTAGAGCGCGTCCCCGCGACGATCGAACTCGCCGTCGCCGCGAC
This sequence comes from Saliphagus sp. LR7, assembly GCF_003344565.1. NCBI lineage: Archaea > Methanobacteriati > Methanobacteriota > Halobacteria > Halobacteriales > Natrialbaceae > Saliphagus > Saliphagus sp. LR7. The sequence goes on from NZ_QPND01000001.1 coordinate 471,320, forward strand.
GGTAATCGCGTTGCTGATCGCGGTCCCGCTCGGCGTCGTCTCGGCGACGCGCCGCGGGACCGCCTCCGATTACGGCGCGACGCTGTTCTCCCTGCTGGGGATCAGCACGCCCAACTTCTGGCTCGGCCTGATGTTGATCCTCGTGCTGGGCGTCTGGTACGGCATCCCATATCCGTCGCTCTCCGGGAGCGGGTCGGTCCCGATCGGGGTCGGCTTCGTCGACCTGCCGACCGGCCGCCGGGCGGTCGGCTTCGGCGAGGCCCTCATGGCGATCGTCCAGGAGGGATCGTTCGGCGAGATGGGGCTCTGGCTGAAACACATCACGCTCCCCGCGATCACGCTGGGGACGTACTTCACGGCGCTGATCACGCGACTCACCCGGAGCGGCATGATCGACGAGTTCGGCAAGCCCTACGTCACCGCGACGCAGTCGAAGGGGCTACCGGGCGTGCTCGTCCGGTACAAGCACGTGCTCCGGAACACGATGATCCCGATCATCACCGTCCTCGGCCTCCAGATGGGGACGCTGATGGGCGGGGCCGTCATCACCGAAACGGTGTTCAACTGGCCGGGGCTCGGGCTTCGGCTGATCGACGCGCTGGGCGTCCGCGACTGGCCGCTCATGCAGGGGATCATCCTCTTTATCGCAATCATGTTCGTCACCATCAACATCGTCGTCGACGCACTCTACACGTATCTGGATCCGCAGGTGAGCGTCGAATGATCTCGGATCGCGTCAAGCGGAACCTGACACGGACGTTCCGGGAGAGCATGCTGCCGAAGCTGGGACTGGTGTTGCTGGTCGTGATCGTCGTCATGGCCATGTTCGCGCCGATCCTCGCAACGCACGACCCGACCCGGACCGGATACTTCCACGAGGAAGGCGGGCCGTACCCGCCCCCCGGATTCGAGTACACGACGACGGTCGCTTCCGACGGCGAGATCGGCGACGTAGAGGTCACCTCGACGAGCGAGCACCTCCTCGGGACGAACACGGTCGGACAGGACGTCTACTCGCGGTTCCTCTATGGAGCCCGGGTTTCGCTTCTGGTCAGCCTCTTCGGCGTGAGCCTGGCGCTGCTCATGGGCGTACCCTTCGGGCTCGTCGCGGGCTACTACGGCGGCCGGATCGACGACGGACTGATGCGGCTCGCCGACGTCATGCTCGCGTTCCCGGCGCTGGTGCTCGCGCTCGCGCTGATCGGCGTGTTCGGATCACAGCCCATCCAGGTACCCGACCCCATCGTCCTCGCGGGCGTTGCCGACGGGATGCCCGAGTCGATCCCGATCCCCGGGAGCGTGACGGTCGTCGTCGCGCTGGTGACGTGGGTCTGGTTCGCCCGCGTCGCCCGCGGCGAGGCCTTATCGATCCGCAACGAGGAGTACGTCAAGGCCGCCAAGAGCTTCGGGACCGCCGACTGGCGGATCCTGCTCAAGCACGTCCTGCCCAACAGCCTCACGCCGATCATCGTCCTCGCGACGATCCAGATGGCGATCATCATCCTGATCGAGGCCTCGCTCGCGTATCTGGGGTTCACCGGGACGACGCTCTCGTGGGGCTACGAGATCGAAACCGGGCAGGACGTGCTCCGGACCCGGCCGTGGGTCGCGATGGTCCCCGGTATCGGCATCGTCCTGGCGGTCATCAGCGTCAACCTGCTCGGCGACTGGTTCAGGGACGCCCTCGATCCCAACATCGAGGGGAGCGAACGGGGGGCCTGAGATGAGCGAGGACCTCCTCCGCATCACGGGGCTCTCGACCCGGTTTTTCACCGACGAGGGCCAGGTGAACGCGGTATCGGACCTCGACGCGACGGTCGAACGCGGCGAGGTGTTCGGGATCGTCGGCGAGAGCGGCAGCGGGAAGAGCGTCACGGCGCTTTCGATCATGGACCTCGTCGAGTCGCCGGGGGAGATCACCGCCGGCTCGATCGAGTACCGCAACGCCGACCTCGCCGCGGACGTCCGCGAGGACCACCCCGAGGCCGTCGACGGCGAGTTCGTCGACCTGCTCGGAGTGCCGTCGTCGGTCCGCCGGTCGCTGCGCGGGACCGCCTTCAGTATGATCTTCCAGGACCCCGAGAGCAGCTTCAACCCGACCCTGACCATCGGCGAACAGATCGCCGAGGCCGTCGAGGTCCAGCGCCGGGCCAGCGCGACGCCGCGGCTGTCCCAGGGCGTCGAGTACTCGTTTGCATCGCTCATGGCGTCGACGGTCCTCGGGTCGAAGAAGTTCGTCACCGCGGAGAGCCGCGAGCGCGCGATCGAGTTGCTCGAGCTCGTCGGCATCCCCGACCCCGTAAAGCGCGCCGAGGAGTACCCCCACGAGTACTCGGGGGGGATGCTCCAGCGGGCGATGATCGCCCAGGCGCTTGCGGGCGAGCCGGACGTCCTCGTCGCCGACGAGCCGACGACGGCGCTGGACGTCACCATTCAGGCCCAAATACTGGATCTGCTGGCGGACCTCCAGGAGGAAACCGGGATGACGATCCTCCTGATCACCCACAACCTGGGCGTGATCGCCCGGATGTGCGACCGCGTCGGCGTGATGTACGCGGGCGAGATCGTCGAACGCGGGACCCTGGCGGACGTCTTCGACGACCACGTCCACCCCTACACCGAGGGGTTGCTCGGCAGCGTCCCCGATCTGGAGCGGGTGGGCGACCGGCTTCGGCCGATCCCGGGGAACGTCCCGAGCCTGCTCGACGACGAGATGGGCGATCGCTGTTACTTCGCCGACCGCTGTCCGAAGGCGATGGACGCCTGCCTCGACCACCCGCCCTCCTACGACGCCGGGGGCGAGGAACACGCCGCTCGCTGCGTGCTCGCCGAGATGGACTACGACGAGTCCCGGGCGCTCCCCAAAAGCTACTTCGGCGAGGGCGAGCGGCCGGCGGCCGACCGGGAGGCAGAACCCCACGGCGCCGAGATCGAACCCGACGGCGCCGGCGGGACCCGCGAGCGGGGTGAGAACGAATGAGCACCCCGACCGAGCCCCTGGTCCGGGTCGAGGGGTTGGAGAAGTACTTCTGGGAGGACGACTCGGTCCTCGACCGGCTCATGGGGTCCGAGCCGACGGCGGTCCGGGCGGTCGACGGCGTCGACTTCGAGATCCACCGGGGCGAGACGCTCGGGCTGGTCGGCGAGAGCGGCTGCGGGAAATCGACCGCGGGCGAGACCGTACTCCGGCTCCAGGAGGCCACCGGCGGTCGGGTGGCGTTCGACGGCGAGAACGTCTTCGAGCTCTCGGGCGACGAACTCACCGCCTTCCGCCGGGAGGCTCAAGTGGTGTTCCAGGACCCGTTCTCGAGTCTCGACCCGCGGATGACCGTCGGCGAGATCGTCGCCCAGCCCCTGCGGGTTCACGGCGTCGGCACGAAGGAGACCCGCCGCGAGCGCGTGAGGGAGTTGCTCGAACGCGTCGGGCTCGCGGTCGATCAGCTCGATCGCTACCCCCACGAGTTCTCCGGCGGGCAACGCCAGCGCATCGGCATCGCTCGCGCGCTCGCCCTGGAGCCCGACTTCCTCGTCCTCGACGAACCCACGAGCGCGCTCGACGTGAGCGTCCAGGCCCAGGTCCTGAACCTGCTGGACGACCTCCAGGACGAACTCGACCTGACCTACCTCCTGATCAGCCACGACCTCTCGGTGATTCGCCACGTCTGTGACCGCGTCGCCGTGATGTACCTCGGCGAGATCGTCGAGATCGGTCCCGCCGAGGAGCTGTTCGGCGACCCCCAACACCCCTACACGCAGGCCCTCCTCGAGAGCGTCCCACGGGCCTCGACCGACGAACAGGACCGCGAGCGCGAGACGCTGTCGGGGGACGTCCCCTCTCCCAGGGATCCGCCCTCGGGCTGTCGGTTCCGAACCCGGTGTCCCGAGGTGATCCCGCCGGAAGGCCTCGACATCGATCGGGAGACCTACCGCTCGGTGATGGACCTCCGCGAACGCGTCGAGAGCCGCGAGCTCACCATCGCCGCCGAGGAAGAGGCCGGAGCGGGAACGGCGACGGTCGAGTCTGTCAAAGAGCGCTTCTTCGAGGAGCCGCCGTCGGACGACGACGAGCGGGCGATCACGTCGGCGCTGGAACTCGCGGCCGACGGCGAGTGGGTGCGGGCCGAAGAGACCCTCCGCGAACGCTACGAAAGCGTCTGCGAGCGCGAGAACCCAGCCCTCGGCGAGGGCGCCCACCCCGTCGCCTGTCACCTCTACGGCGACCTCGACGACGCCGACAACGTCGGCGACTGAGCCGAAAACGGAACCGATAGGGACCACGGGTTCGGATCGTCGCCGTGACCCGTTACCGGAACCTCGCGGCCTTCCTCGTGCTCTCTTCGATCTGGGGATCGGCGTTCGTCGCGATCAGCGCCGGCCTCGAACACTTCCCGCCCGTCCTCTTCGCCGCCTTACGCTACGACGTCGCCGGTCTCCTGATGCTCGGCTACGCCGCCGTCGCCGTCGAGGACTGGGTTCCCGAGAGCCGGGCCGACTGGGCGGAGGTCGCCGTCGGCTCGACGCTCCTGATCGCGGCCTACCACGTCTTCCTGTTCGTCGGCCAGCAACACACGACCGCCGCGGCGGCGGCCGTCCTCGTGAGTCTCTCGCCGGTGTTGACGACCGTCTTCGCCCGCGTCCTCACGCCCGCCGACGCGCTCGGTCCGGCCGGGACCGTCGGCCTCCTCGTCGGACTCTGTGGGGTCGCAATCGTCGTCGGCCCAGACCTCTCGGACCCGCTCGCGACCGACGCCGTCGCCCGACTCCTGATCGTCTGTGCGGCGACCTCCTTCGCGCTCGGGGCCGTCCTCACCCGCCGGATCGACGGCTCGCTCCCGGTCGAGACGATGGAGGCCTGGTCGATGCTCGGCGGCGCCCTCCTCATGCACGCGATCAGTGCCGCGATGGGCGAACCCGTAGAGCCGGCGGCCTGGACCCACCCCGAGGCTCTCGGCGCGCTCGCCTACCTCGCGGTCGTCGCCAGCGCCCTCGGCTTCCTGCTCTACTTCGACCTGCTCGACCGGCTGGGCGCCGTCGAGATCAACATGGTGTCCTACGTCGCGCCGGTCGCCGCCGCCGTCGTCGGCTGGCTCTACCTGGGCGACATCGTCGGCGCGACGACCGCGGGGGGGTTTCTCGTGATCGCCGCCGGCTTCGCGCTCGTCAAGCGTCGCGCACTGCGAAACGCGCTCAGTTGACCCGGCGGTGGGAGTGGCCGACGTAGAGCGCGAGCGCGTTCGAACAGAGCAGACAGAGGAAGAGGGCGGTCTCGAGCGCGCCCGAGAGCCCGGTAAAGAGAAGGGGAACGTAGAGGAAGGGGAGCACAATCGCGGACCAGAAGCTCGCGACCCGGATCGGCTTCGCGAGCGTCGGCAGGTACCGCTCTAACCCCCCACGTCCGGGATAGCCGTCGGCGGAGTACCCCGAGGCGCGGTCGCGGGTGGAGTGGGAATCGGTCATCGAACCACGCCCGGTCAGTCCACGGCGGGTCACATATAGCTCGCCGAGCGTTCGCGCGGATCGGCGACCGTTTAGGCGACTCAATCCCGATTCACGCTCCGGGCACGGACCCGCTCGCGGGTTAGGGACCGCCTTCCGAACCCCTTCGGGCGACCCGACGGGGCCATTGCTCGCGGCGGGTGGAGAAACGAGGGATTAACCGGGCGCTACTGGAAGCCGATCCGGCTCCCGCGGCGGCCGGCGCCGGGTTCGGTCGTCTGGCCGCCCCGGAACTCCTCTTTGATCTGCTCGTAGTACTCGAGGATGTCGTCGGTGATCGTCGGGCGGACGTTCTCCAGGGCCTGTCGGAAGTGGCGCATCTCGACGATGTCGGCCTCGTGGTCCTCCCGGAGGGCCTCGATGGCGGCCTCGCGGGCGATCGACTCCAGGTCGCTGCCGACGTAGCCGTCGGTAATCTCGGCGATCTCTCTCAGGCTGACGTCGGAGGCCAGCGGCGTCTCCCCGGTGTGGATCTCGAGGATCCGCTCGCGGCCCTCGACGTCGGGCTCGCCGATCATCACCAGCCGGTCGAACCGCCCCGACCGCAGCAGTGCGGGGTCGATCATGTCCGGACGGTTGGTCGCGCCGATCACCATCACGTTCTCCATCTCCTCTAACCCATCGAGTTCGGTCAGCAGCTGGTTGACGACGCGCTCGGAGACGTTGCTTCCGACGTCGCCACCACGGCCCGGGGCAAGCGAGTCGAGTTCGTCGAAGAAGATCACCGTCGGGGAGACCTGGCGGGCCTTCCGGAACGTCTGGCGGATCGCCTTCTCGCTCTCGCCGACCCACTTGCTCAAGAGTTGGGGGCCACGGACGGAGATGAAGTTGGCGTTGGTCTCGTTGGCGACGGCTTTGGCCATCAGGGTCTTGCCCGTCCCCGGCGGCCCGTAGAGCAGGACGCCCGCGGGCGGGTCGATCCCCAGCCGGTCGAACCGGCCGGGGTTCGAGAGAGGCCACTCGACGCTCTCTTTGACCTGGTCCTTCGCGTCGTGGAGCCCGCCGACGTCGTCCCAGGAGATCTTGGGGAGTTCGACGAGCACCTCCCGCATCGCCGACGGCTCGACCTCGTTCAGGGCGCCCCGGAAGTCCTCGCGTTTGACGATCATCCGGTCGATGAGACTGGGGGGAATGTCCTCTTCGTCGAGGTCGATCTGGGGGAGGTAGCGCCGGAGGGCCTTCATCGCGGCCTCCTTCGTCAGACTCTCGATGTCGGCACCGACGAAGCCGTGGGTCTCGTCCGCGAGATGCGAGAGGCTGACGTCGTCCGAGAGGGGCATCCCGCGGGTGTGGATCTGGAGGATCTCCTCGCGGCCCACCTCGTCGGGCACCCCGATCTCGATCTCGCGGTCGAACCGGCCCGGCCGCCGGAGCGCGGGATCGACGCTGTCGACGCGGTTCGTGGCGGCGATGACGATGACCTGGCCCCGGGACTCGAGCCCGTCCATCATCGTCAGCAGTTGTGCGACGACCCGGCGTTCGACCTCGCCGGTGACGTCCTCGCGTTTGGGCGCGATCGAGTCGAGTTCGTCGATGAAGATGATCGACGGCGATTCTTCAGTAGCGTCCTCGAAGATCTCCCGCAGTTGCTGTTCGCTTTCCCCGTAGTACTTCGAGATGATCTCGGGGCCGGCGATCGAGAAGAAACTGGCGCTGGTCTCGTTCGCGACCGCCTTGGCGAGCAGCGTCTTCCCGGTGCCCGGCGGGCCGTGGAGCAGAACCCCTTGAGGCGGTTCGATCCCCAGTTTCTTGAAGATCTGGGGGTGTTTCATCGGGAGTTCGACCATCTCCCGGACGCGCTGGATCTCGTTGCTGAGCCCGCCGATGTCCTCGTAGGTGATGCCGCCGCCGGTCTTCTCGAACCCGCTGATCGGCTCTTCTCGCAACTCGACCTCGGTGTCCTCGGTGATGAGAACGACGCCCTCGGGCTCGGTCTCGACCGCAATGAGCGGAATCGCCTGGCCGGGCGAGCGCATGAAGGGGTGGTTCGTCGAGGACATGACGGGAACGATGTCGCGGCCGACGACCGGCCGTTTCAGGATCTGGCGTTTGACCATTCCCGCGGCGTCGCTCCCGAACTGGACGGACGCCTCCTCGGGCGGCGCGAGAGTCAGTTTGTCGGCTTTCGTCGCTTCGGCCTTCCGGATCGTGACGCGTTCGCCGATGCCGACGTCGGCGTTCTGGCGGGTGAATCCGTCGATGCGGACGGTGTCGGTGTTCCAGTCCTGGCGGTCCGCGCGCCAGACTTTCGCGGCGGTCGTGTCGGCGCCTTCGATCTCGATGATGTCTCCCGGGGACAGCTTCAGGTGCAACAGCGTGTCCGGATCGAGTCGGGCGATCCCCCGACCCGAGTCGTTCGGGTACGCCTTTGCGACCTCCAGTTGGACTTCGTTCATTGGTTGGGGTGGGCGGGGTTAGCTCTCTCTCCGACTCGGACTCGGATAGATGTTTTGCTGTGGTGAGCCATCATTTCGAGGCCTTTCCCTCGCCGTACCGTTCGGGTAGAAGCGACATAGAACTACCGGCGGGCGACCCCTTAGAAGGGGTCCGAAGAGTCGATAGATGGCTTTTTTGGCCGGCGACGTCCTCTCTCGAGTATGCGACTCCTGGCGTTCGACGGCCGGTCGGGTGCGAGCGGCGACATGGTTCTCGGGGCGCTGCTCGCTTCCGGCGCCGACCCCACCCGTCTAAGACCGGTCGAGGACGCCCTCGGTGCCGAGTACCGGATCGGATCGACGACGACCTGCGGGATCGCCGCGACGACCGTCGACGTCCTTCTCCCGGACGACGGAACCGACGAGGACCGCCGCCACGACCACGACGAGGGCGACGAAAACGGCCACGATCACGAACACGGTCACGACCATCACCACGGGGACGAGGAGGGTGGCCACGACGGTCACGGCAACCACGACCATGCACACGGCCACGAGGGGGATCACCAGCACGGGGACGCTGACCACTCCGGCGCCGTCCCCGCCGAGGGCCACGGTCCGAGCCGTTCGTACGCCGAGGTCGTCGAACTCGTCGAGGACCTGGAACTCGAGTCCGCGATCGAACGGACGACCCTCGCGATCTTCGAACGCCTCGGGCGCGCCGAAGCGGCGGTCCACGGCACCGAACTCGACGACACCCACTTCCACGAGGTCGGCGCCGACGACGCGATCGCCGACGTCGTCGGCGCGGCCGTCCTGCTCGCCGACCTCGACGCCGACCGGATCGTGACGACCCCCCTCGCGGCCGGCGGCGGGACGGTCTCGATGAGCCACGGCGAGTACCCCGTGCCCGCGCCCGCGGTCGTCGAGATCGCCGGAGGCGCCGACTGGACCCTGAAGGGTGGACCCGTCGAGCGCGAACTGCTGACGCCGACGGGCGCGGCGATCCTCGCCGAGGTCGCGGAGGGCGTCGAGAGCCTTCCCCCGATCGCGGTCGAGGCGAGCGGCTACGGTGCGGGGAGCATCGATATATCTCCCCACCCGAACGCCCTTCGGGTCCTGGTCGGCGAGACCGAGGGCGAACTCGCCCGCGAGGAGATCGCGGTCCTCGAGACGAACGTCGACGACGTCAGCCCCGAGATCCTCGGTGGGCTCCAGGACCGGCTGGCCGACGTCGGCGCCCGGGACGTCTCGATCGTCCCGACGACGATGAAGAAGTCCCGTCCGGGCCACCTCGTGAAGGTGATCTGCAAACCAGAAGACCGGGAGCGGGTCGCTTCCCGCCTCGCGCGCGAGACGGGTACCCTCGGCGTCCGGGAGGCCGGCGCTTCCCATCGCTGGATCGCCTCCCGACGGGTCGAGGAGGTCGTCCTCGAGATCGACGGCGAGCGCTACGAGGTGGCGGTGAAGGTCGCGAGCGACGAGGACGGTGCGGTCTACGACGTCAGCGCGGAGTACGACGACGCGCTCGCGGTCGCCCGCGAGACTGGCCTGGCGGTCCGGGAGGTCCTCGCGCGGGCCGAGCGGTCCTTCGACGCCTGAGTCAGCCGCTCCCGTCTGTCCCGTCTGACCTCTCGCTTTCGCCGCCCTCGCGGTGGACGTCGAGGGCCTCCTCGATCGTCAACTCGCCGGAAGCGACCCGCCGGGCGAGGGTGGCGTCGATCGCCCGGTTGCCCTCGCTTCGCTCCCTCGAGCGGTCCTTGATCGTCTGGATCTCCCCGGCGGTGGGCTCGACGATGCGCTCCTCGCGGACCTCGCCGTCGATCCGGGCGATGTTGACCGCCGCGAGCACGTCGCCCATCCCGCGTGCACCGGCGCCGAGGGCGGGCGTCGTCCCCGTCTCGTCGACGAGTTCGACCCGAACGTCCTCCAGATCGTTGACGATCCGGGCGCCCTGGATCCGGGCGCCGTCGCCGACCCGAACCACTGGGTCGGGGGCGTCGGCGACCGCCTCCCGAATGGTCGAAACGGCGTCACCGAGAGGTACGTGAAAGGCCTCGACGACGACCTCGCCGGCACAGACGACGATCCCCGGGCGCCGGCCCGGATCGACACCGACGATCGTCCGCCCGCCTCCACCACGGACGGCCGCGAGCGCGCGCTCGACCGCCCGCCGGGGATCGTCGGGGTCGGCGACGATTCTCGGGAGATCCGTCTCGATCCCGTCGTCGGCCGCGGTGACGACCGCGGTCGCCCCCTCGGGAAGTTCCTGGTCGGGTTCGATCGTCGTAAAACGGGCGCCGCGCTCGCGAAGCTCCGTGACGACCCCGTGGTAGACCTCGAAGTCCCCTGTCGCGACGACGATCACGCCCGTTCTACGCGGCGCGGGCGAATAAACATGGGCGGTTGCCGGGCGGGAATCAGGCGTCCGACTCGGGAGCGTCGGCCGGATCGACGACCTCGCCGGTGTCGGGGTAGACGCCGACTTGCTCACAGAGGTCGGCCATCGGACAGGCCTCCGGATCGTCCAGACAGGCGGGCTTTCGCGCGGTGCAGTACTCCCGGCCGAACTGGATCGTGGCCGTGTGGCCGAACCCACATTTCTCCGCGGGCACCTCGCTCTCGACGACCGCCCGGACCGCCTCGTGGTCGGCGTCGGCGGGCGCGATCCCGAGCCGCCGGAAGATCCGGTGGACGTGGGTGTCAACCGGGAACACCCCTCCGCGACCGCCCGAAAACAGCAGGACGCAGTCGGCCGTCTTGGGACCGACGCCGTCGATCTCCAGTAAGCGGTCGCGCACCGCCTCGGGCTCGCCCTCCCGAACGAACTCGTCGAATCCCTTCTCGGAACCGAACTCCGCGCGGATCTCCTCGGCGGCGGCGATCATCACCTCCGATTTCCGGTTGTAGAGTCCCGCGGAGCTGATCGTCTCGGCGAGCTCCTCGCGGTCGGCGTCGGCGAGCGCCGCCACGAGGTCGTCCTCGGCGTCGGCCGCCGGGCCGTCGCCGCCGTACCTGGCCATCAGATCGTCGTGGGCGGGCTGGCTCGCCTTGTCGCTGGTGTTCTGGCTCAAAATAGTGCGAACCAGACACTCGAAGGCGTCCTGGCCACCGTAGGTCTTCTGCCAGTAGAGTTCTCCCAGACGGTCGATCACGGCCTCCGCACGGGTATCGGCCTCTGCCGGATCGAACTCGGCGGGAGTGCCCCCGCCCGCGCTCCCGCCGCTGATGTTCTCGGCGGGCTCTCGATCGGACTCGTCGCTCATACTCGGAGTAGGGATTCGGTCGCCAAAACGGCAGGGAAGCCGGAAGCCTCCCTCCTCACTCGACCGAGAGGGTCACCGTCGCCTCCGCTCCGTCCGCGAGCGCCTCGATGAGTTCGCGCTCGACCCCCTCCGCCGCGGTCTCGCAGTTGAGAACGACCGTCCGGTCGTCGATGTAGTCGCTGGTCCGCCCGACCGCGCTGCGCTCGCTCTCGAAGGTGAGGTCGGGGTCGCCCCGGCCCATGAGGGTCTCCTCGTGGCCGCCAGCTTCGACGGTAACGGTGATCTCCGCCTCCCGATCCCGGCACGCTTCGACGAACGCAGGGTCGAAGTCGGCGGGGGCGCGGTCGGCCTCGACGGCGAGGATGCAGTCGCCGGCGGGGGTGAGGTAGTCGTCGGTCGTCACCTCGAACGTGCTCGCGTGGGTCGCAGAGACGTTCTCGTGGCCGCGGGCGCGGATGACCTCCTCCATACGCTACTCGGGTTCCGCGGGCCGGAAAACGGGCTCGATCACGATCGGTTCCGGATCGCTAACCCGCCTGTGATCGGTAGCCTGTACGGAACTCCCGGACGATCGCGCCGAGCAGGACTCCGAGGACGACGATGGCGAGCACGGCCGGGAGGCCGACCGAAAGCGTGGCATTGACGTTGCCGCCGATTCCGCCAGCGATAAGCGCCAGGGCCGCACCCGCAGCGCCGAACGCCGCGAGGCCGAGGCGGAGCGGGGACCCCTCGCGGCGGGCGAGGAGGTACTGGGGGACCGCCAGCCCGACGACCAGATAGACCGCGATCCCGGTCGGCGTCGCCCCGAGGACGGCAGGGCTTTCCGTAACGAGGCTGACTGCGGCCGTGGCGACGATGGCGGCCAGAAGACTCCCGGCGACGAGGCGACGGTCGCTCATGGCCAACTCTACGGAGTGACCTGCGAAAAGTGTTCGTGATAGAACCAGTCCGCGTCGCCTACAGGAGGCTCGCGCCGTCGAACTCGCCGCGGTTGAAGTCGACGTCCATCAGGTCGAGGATCGTCGGCGCGATGTCGAAGAGGTCGGCGCCGTCGGTCGAGACGCCGGGCTCGTCGACGTACAGCGAGGTGTCGTCGAAGCTGTGCATCCCGTTTCGGGGACCGGTGTCGAACACGTCCGCGTCGCCCTTGAAGCCGGCCTTGAAGTCGAACCCGTTGGCCGGGATCGCGACCAGGTCGGGGGCGATCTCGTCGTGGTCGCCCCGGAAGGCGTCCTCCTTCTCGACGACCCGATCGACCACGTTCCGGCCGTCGGGACCCTCCAGGTCCTCCAGCATCCCCGCGAGTTCGTCCCGGACCGCGTCGTACTCCTCCTCGGGGACCGATCCGCGGGGCTCGCGGCCCTCCAGGTTGATGTAGAACCGACCGGGGATGAAGGAGTACGCCCGGGTGTCGTCGGCGATGTCGCCGAGCTCCTCGGGCTCGTCGGTCGAAAAGGAGAGCCAGCCCTGTTCGGCGAGCCAGGCGTTGAAGTGGACCTCGTAGTCGAGGCTCGTAAAGCCGTGGTCGGAGGCGACGACGAGGGTGACGTCCTCGGGGAGGGCCTCGCGGATCCGGCCGAGGTAGTCGTCGACGGTCCGGTAGAACTCCATGAACTCCTCCTTGTACTCGCCGTCGCGCTCGTAGTCCTTGAACAGGAAGTGGTTGACCCGGTCGGTCGTCATGAAGACGCCGAAAAAGAGGTCCCAGTCGTCGGCCTCGATGTAGTTCCGGAAGGCGTTGTATCGGGCCTGGACCGTCTCGCGGGCGTCCTGAATGAACTCGGACTTGTCCGCGTCGTGGCCGAGTTTCGGGTTGACGTCGATCCGGTAGTCCATCCCCTCCAAGGTATCGCGGGCGTCGTCGGGATAGGCCGCCTTCTCGAGGTCCGGCGAGAGGAACCCGGAGACCATTCGCTGGACGTCGCGCTGTGGGGGGAAGGTGACGGGAACGTTCATCACGGTCGCCTTCCGACCGGCCTGCGTGACCCGGTCCCAGACGCGGGTCGCCTGGACGTCCCGGCCCATCGGGACGTACGTGTCGTAGGTTCCCGACTCGCGGTCCTGGAAGCCGTAGACGCCGGTCTCGCCGGGGTTCACGCCGGTGGTAAGCGAGGGCCAGCAGGCGCTCGATTCCGGCGGCACGATGCTGGATATCTCGCCGGCCGAGCCGTCGCCGGCGATCGCGGCCATGTTGGGGAACTCCTCGGGATGGTCGGAGAGTAGACTGTACGGCACGCCGTCAATTCCGATGAACGCGACCCGGGGATCGCCGTCGCCCCGCAATCGGTCGAACAGACCCATGGAGCCCGGTAGTCCGACCGGATACAAGAAGGTTCGTTTCCGGACACTGTTTTCGGTGAGGGCGGCCGCCGGCCCCTAGTCGTTCTCGTCGCCGCCGTCGTCGATATCGATGTCGATCGGATCGACCGCGCTCCCGTCCTCTCGGTCCCCGCCACGCCCGCTCTCGCCGCCGCCCGGGATCTTCGTCCTGAGCTCGGAGGCAAACGACTGGACCTGGTCGCGGATCGTCTTGACCTCCTCTTTGAACTCCTCTACGGTCCGCTCGACGTGGTAGACCCGCTCGGCGGGGATCCGCCGAACCAGGTCCCGGCCCTCCTCGTCCTCGCCGGTCTTGATGATCCAGTGGTCCTGGAAGTACGCGATGTGTTCGTTCGGCACGGTCCAGTCGTCTACCTCCCCCTCGGGGGTCTCGTAGACGATCGTCGCCTCTCCGACGTCGCGGTCGAGCTCGAGGTCGTCCTCGGTGTCTCCCATACCCCTCACTCGGGGGCGGCCCCGAAAAGAACCCCTGGTTGCAGGGCCAAGCCTTCACTCGAAGCGGTCCCTGACCGCGAGGGCGGCCTCGCCGCCGTAGGCATCGACCAGCGGGCAGAGCGCGTCGCCGAGCGCCCGCATACACTGGCCCGTCGAGTGATACCCCAGGAGGTCGGCGGCGGCGGCCCACTCGCGGGCCTCGAGGACGCGGGCGACGAGCAGGCGTCGTTCGCGCGCGGAGAGCCCCAGTTCCCGCCCGTCGAGAAAGTAGCGGACGACCAGCGTCCGAAAGGGGCCGGGGTCGACGTCGAAGAGGCCGGGACCGTAGGCGCTGCCGGCGACGATCCGCCACTCGCCGTCGGAAAGCGAGAGGGCGGGCGGATCGATGTCGATGCTCTCGAGTAGACCGCGGGCGACGTCGGGGTCGAGATCCGACAGCGAGTCGGAGGCGATCGCCGGAAAGCGCCGGGCGAAGCGGGCTCCGTGGCGGTCGGCGAGCTCTCGGCCGGCCTCGCTCGTCGGCGCGAGCATGATCGTCGAGTACTCGCCGCTGGCGTCGTTTCTGGTCGTCGAACAGTGGACCGCGCCGTAGCCGTTCTCGTCCCAGAAGGAAACCAACTCGGGGGTCGCGCCGAAGCCGGTTCCGAGCCAGTCGGCGTCCCCGAACTCCTCGCGGACCCGGCGGAGAAGCAGCGAGCCGAGGCCCCTCGAGCGGGCGGCGTGGTGGGTCGCGATCCGCATCACGCGCAGCCCCCGGAGCCGGCCCGCCTCCTCGTCTCTGAGCTGGCTCGTGAGCACGTCCGGGATCATGTTTCCTCGAATGCGCTCGCCCTCGTACATCCCCGCGCGCCACTCGGCGGAGAGCCCGCCCTCGCGGGCGAGCAGACAGACAGCCACGACGTGACCGTCGTGGGTCAGCGCCCGAACGTGGAGGTTCGGCGCGTCGAGCACTCTGGCCAGGTCGTCGGGCTCGGTCCGGTAGTGTGCGAGGACGAGCAGGCCGAACGCCTCCCCGAGGAGGGTCTCGTCGGTCGCGAGTTCGTCCGGGTCGAGCCGGCGGTAGCTCGCGGTCTCGGGGGTCGCGTCGGCGACGACCTGGCCGACCGCGGGGCGAGCGCCGAGCTCGAGGGCGTGGCCGGCCCAGGCCTCGACGGGGTCGCCCGCGGCGTACCGGATCGGCTCGGCCAGGGCGAGTTCCCGGACGTCGTGGCGGCTCTCGGCGAGCCGGTCCATGAAGCGAACCGAGAACCCCCGGCCCGCGCCCTCGTAGCCGTGGACCGTCGTCGCGAACGCGAGCCGGTCGGCCGCGAGCAGGTCGGTGAGCCGTCGGACCGGGACGGCGGCGGCCTCGTCGACGAAGGTGAGGTCGGGCTCGCCCGCCCCGGCCGCCTCGACCGCCTCCTCGGGGGGGCGGAACTCGACGGAGCCGTCGCCCGCGTCGACCTGGCCCGGCTCGGGGCGCTCGGTCGTCGAGTCGAGTTCCGTGAGGAGCTCCTCGGTCCGATCGAACAGTTCGCGGGCGTTCCGGAACGCCGGCGCGGTCACGAGAACGTCCTCGCCGCGGGCGGCGAAGCAGGCGGCGGCGAGCCCGAGAGCGCTCGACTTCCCGCGGCCGCGGTCGGCCTCACAGACGACCGCCCTCGGCTCCGGCTCGACGAGGGATTCGAACGCCGCGAGCGCGTCGGCCTGATCCCCCGTCAGGCAGGCGTCGTAGGCCGCCGTCGGAAACAGGTGATCGTCGGGGAGCTCGAAGCCCTCGTCGGGAAGCCGCGGGGTCGGATGGGTCAGGCCGTCCCGGAGGAGCCGGTCGCGATCGACGTCGGCGATCGCGACCCCGCGGTGGGCCCCCAGGGTCGAGACGAGGCGCTCGCGAAACCGACCCGACACGTCCTCGAGGCCGAACGGCGGAACCGCGAGCGACTCGTCGAACCCGTCCCGGCGGTCGGGCCAGCCCTCGAGGGCGGGCACAAGCAGGATCAACAGGCCGCCGCCGTCGACCGCCCCGACGACGCTACCCAGGGCGTTCGGCCGGAGCGTCGCGTGGGCGTCGACGGCGACGACCGACCGGGTCGCCCCCAGAAGCCGGCCGCTTTCGGCCGTTTCGAGGTGCTTACACCGGAGCCGGTCGTCGGGACCGACGAGCGTCGTCTCGCCGATCCCGACCGGGAGCGCCTCGAGGACGGTTTTGAGGGCGTCGTACCCCCGCTCGCGGTCGCCTGCGAGCACGAGCAGCCGCCGCTCGGTTACCTCCCGGGCTTCCGCCGAGAGGGCGAGGGCGGCACGTTCGACGTCCATACCGTCCGTTGTCGGCGCGGGCGAAAAGCCTCCTCGGTTTTCCTCGGGACCCAACGGGACGGATCGGGGCGAAAAGGGACGGATCGGAACGAAACGGGCGTGCGGGGGGCTCTCACCCCCTCGTCCGTTTGAACACGCTTTTAAAGGGTGATACGCTACGTGGTCGTACAGCCTGCGCGGGGTTGATGATGCTCCTAGCCCTACAGGAACTCCGCCGGTACCCCGGCCCGGGACGCGCCCGGACGGCAGGGGAGCGCGAGCCCACGCGCGGGAGGTGACCACAATGCCAGTCTACGTAACCACCGACGTGCCGGCCGACCTCGCCGAGGACGCCTTAGAGGCCCTCGAGGTCGCCCGGGACACAGGAACGGTCAAGAAAGGAACGAACGAAACGACCAAAGCGATCGAGCGAGGCAACGCCGACCTCGTCTACGTCGCGGAAGACGTCTCCCCCGAGGAGATCGTCATGCACCTTCCCGAACTCGCAGAGGAGAAGGGGATCGAGGTCGTCTTCGTCGAGACCCAGGACGACGTCGGCCACGCCGCCGGCCTCGAGGTCGGCTCGGCCGCGGCGGCCATCGTCGATCCCGGCGAGGCCGACGACGACGTCTCCGAGATCGCAAGCAAACTCGAGGACCTCGACTGAGGTGAATTGAGATGAGCGCTGAAGAGGGCGAAAGCGGATCCACGCCGGCCGAGGTCATCGAGATCGTCGGCAAGACCGGCATGCACGGCGAGGCGATGCAGGTCAAGTGCCGGATCCAGGAGGGAGAGAACCAGGGTCGAATCATCACCCGGAACTGCCTCGGGCCGGTCCGCGAGGGCGACATCGTCCAGCTCCGAGAGACCGCCCGCGAGGCCGACTCCATCGGGGGCCAGTAGGATGGTCGAACACCGCACCTGCGACTACACCGGCGAGGAGATCGAGCCCGGCACGGGCATCATGTACGTCCAAACCGACGGCTCGATCCTCCACTTCGTCGACTCGAAAGCCGAGAAGAACTACAAGCTCGGCCGCGAGCCCAGAGACCTCGAGTGGACCGAGGAGGGCCGTCGCGGGAAAGGCCCCGCCGACGCCGCGACCGACCCGGACCGTGCCGAGGAAAGCGAGTTCGACGACGACGGCGAGACGGCGACCAGCGACCGGGTCGAAGCCGAGACCGAGCCCCAGGACGAGGTCCACGAGGACGACGAGAGCGAGGAGGGCGACGGCGGCGAGGACGCAGACGGGATCGACGCCCAGGAGGACGGAGACCAGTGAGCGACCACGAGCGCACGTTCGTGATGGTCAAGCCCGACGCGTTCGCGCGCGGGCTCGTCGGCGACGTGATCTCCCGGCTCGAGGAGCGTGGCCTGAAACTCGTCGGGATCAAAGTCGAGACGATGCCCCGCGAGCGCGCCGAAGAGCACTACGGCGAACACGAGGACAAGCCGTTCTACGACGACCTCGTCGAGTTCATCACCTCCGGTCCCGTCGTCCCGATGGTCTGGGAGGGCCAGGACGCGACCCGGCAGGTCCGCCGGATGATCGGCGACACCGATCCCGCGGAGGCTGACCCCGGCACGATCCGGGGCGACTACGCGTTAGACCTCGGCCGGAACGTCGTCCACGCCGCCGACCACGCCGACGAGGGCGCCAACGAGCGGGAGATCGGACTCCACTTTGACGAGGACGAACTGACGGAGTACGACGCCCACGACGCCGAGTGGCTCTACGAGTAACGAGCTTGCACTGAGCCTCGCGGCCGGAGGGCGCCGTCGTCCGGTCGGTTCCCGGACCGGTCGGTTGTATTACTCGATTCTCGGGAGCGAGAACGACTGTCTCGTGAGAGCTGTCGCCGGTTCGCCGGCCGATCGGCCTGCGTCGACTCCTGGCGCCGACCGGACATATTGTATGTTGGAGGGACACAACAACTAATGTCGATGGGGGAGTAGCCCGCATCGGTGGTCACGAATGGTAACTCACGGTAGGTGGTGTGTGAATGCGTGAGACCGAGCGATCGGCCGCGCGCCTCGTGCGGGAGGCGCCGTCGCTCGATCTCGTCTTCGATCTGCTCGCCGACCGCCAGCGGCGGTACGCGCTGTACTACCTCTCGGAGGCCCGCGACGGCGTCGCGACCGTAGACGACCTCGTCGAACACGTCTCCCGTCTCGAGGACGGTCCGGGCGAGCCGGGGCGGGCGTCGGTCCGGGCCGCGCTCGAACACGTCCACCTCCCGAAACTGGCCGATGCAGGCGTGATCGAACACGACGCGAGATCCGGGACGGTGCGTTACTGGCGCCAGCCCTCGATCGAGGAGTGGCTGGAGCACGCCCGGTACAAGGAGCGTTCGTAGCCGGCAGGCTTTTGAGAGCCCCGGGCGAGCGGCCCGCATGGACGTCCTGCACGCGGCGATCCGGGTCGACGACGTCGAGGCGATGAAAGCGTTCTACACCGAGGGTCTGGGCTTGGAGCGCAGCCGGGAGTTCGAGCGAAACGGCGTCACGAACTACTTCCTGGCCGGCGAGAGCGACACCGAGATCCAGTTCAAGTACGGCGAGGGGGTCTCCGCGGGCCCGAGCCCGAAGGAGGGGTTCGATCACACCGCGATCGCCGTCGACGATATCGACGACGCCGTCGATCGACTCGTCGCCGACTACGGCGGGGAGCTAAAGGAAGAGCCCACGGAGTTCGGAGACGTTCGGATCGCGTTCGTCGCCGATCCCGACGGCTACGTCGTCGAGTTGATCGAGGAGTAGCGGACGGATTTATGACGGTCGGCTCCCCTTCTCCGGACATGTCCGAGGGAGAGTTCGAGGGTTACGGCGGCCGACACGTTCCCGAGCCACTTTTCGAACCGCTCGCGACGCTCGCGGCCGCCTACGACGAGGTCGGCGACAGCGAGGCGTTCCAGACCGAACTCAGGGGCTACTTGGAGGACTTCGCGGGCCGACCGACCCCGCTGTACCACGCGGCGAACCTGAGCGAGCGCTACGGAGCGGAGATCTACCTCAAGCGCGAGGACCTCCTCCACGGCGGCGCCCACAAGATCAACAACTGCCTGGGCCAGGCGCTGCTCGCCAAACGGGCGGGCCGAGAGCGCCTGATCGCCGAAACCGGCGCCGGCCAGCACGGGGTCGCGACCGCGATGGTCGGCGCCCTGCTGGGCCTGGAGACGGAGATCTACATGGGCGAGAAGGACGTCGCCCGCCAGGAGATGAACGTCTTCCGGATGCGCCTGATGGGCGCGGACGTAACCGAGGTCACTCGCGGGGGCGCGGGGCTCGCGGATGCGGTCGACGCCGCCCTGGAGGACTTCGCCGAGAACGTCGACTCCACCCACTACCTCGTGGGCAGCGTCGTCGGCCCCGACCCGTTCCCGCGGATGGTCCGGGACTTCCAGAGCGTGATCGGCCGGGAGGCCAGAGAACAGTTCCGCGAGCGAGTAGGTGAATTGCCCGACGCCGCCGTGGCCTGCGTCGGCGGCGGCTCGAACGCCATCGGCCTCTTTCACGCCTTCCGGGACGATCCCGTCGACTTCTACGGCGCCGAGGGCGGCGGCGAGGGAAGCGAGTCGGATCGCCACGCCGCGCCCCTCGCGCGGGGCGAGGACGGCACGATCCACGGGATGCGAACCCGGGTCATCGACGACGACGTCGAGGTCCACTCGGTGTCGGCGGGACTGGACTACCCGGGCGTCGGCCCCGAGCACGCGATGTTCCGGGCCGTCGGGCGGTGTGAGTACACCGGGGTCACCGACGAGGCGGCGCTGGCGGCGTTCCGGGAACTGGCCGAGACCGAGGGGATCATCCCGGCACTGGAGTCGAGCCACGCGGTCGCGCGGGCGATCGAACTCGCCGAGGAAGGAGCCCACGACACGATCCTCGTCAACCTCTCGGGACGGGGCGACAAGGACATGGCGACCGCGGCCGAGAAGTTCTCCTTCCAGTAGTTCCGCCGGCCGACGACTACTCGGCGAGTGCGAGCGCGAGGCCGGTGCCGACGTTCGCCATCGTCACCGAGACGCCGACGACGAACAGCCCCAGGACGAACGCGAGATCGACGGCTACGGGCGCACCTGGGGCACCGTCAGGCCGGTCACGGCGAGCGCCGACAGCCCGCCGAACGCGCCCGACCAGAGCCGCGGGCCCGATCCCCAGTCGGAATCGCTCCGTAGCAATCCCGGGATCGAGTCCGCGTTGTGAACGGTCAGTCCCGCCCCGATCGCCCAGAACCCTCCGGCGTAGACGGCCAGCAGAGGGGCGCCGGCGGTCAGGAAGGCAACTCCGGCGACGCCGATGCCGAGCGCGATCGCCGCGATCCAGGCGTGCGTCCGGGTCATGTGTGTTACTAGTTAATAGCTCGTGATAAGTCCGTCGTGGATTCCTCCGACCGGGAGGCCCCGCCGCTGGAGGTCCCGTCGCCGACCCCCACGAGCCCCGCGTTCGCCGGCAGCCCGTTTTTCGGGCCGGCCGCCGTACCGTCGGCCATGAGCGACGGACCCAGCCGCGACCGCGCCCAGGATCGAGCGGAGGCACGGAAGTCCGAACGTGCCGACCGGACCGAGGCGGTGTTGGAGGAGGTCGAATCCCACCTCGGCGGCCTGGAGTACCCCGTCACGGGCGAGGAGCTGGCGGTCGAGTACGCCAACGATCCGATCGACCTGCCCAACGAGACCGAGTCGCTGGGAAGCGTCTTCGACCGGCTGGCAAACGAGGAGTTCGAGACCCCCGAGGAGGCCCGCGAGGCCGTCCACGGCGAGATCACCGGCGAGGCCGGCGGTCCGGCGGAAGCGAACCCCGAACGCGACCTCGAGAGCATAGAGGAGGAGAGTCAGGGGTCGCTGTCGGACGCGGGCGGCGACCAGCACTGAGGACGAGAGCAGAACGGATTTACGTCGCCGACCCCCACTAAGGGTATGGATTATAGCTCGAGTCTCGACCGTGCGATGGAGGAGGTCCCCGACATCGGCGGGGACCAGGAGCGTCTCGACATCCCCGACCCGACCGCACAGAAAGACGGCGCCTTTACCCGGTTTACCAACCTGGGGGAGATCGCCGACGTGCTCTCGCGGGAAGCCGAACACGTCCACCGGTTCGTCCAGCGCGAACTGGGGACCAGCGGGAAGTTCGCCGACGGACGGGCCCGCTACAACGGCTCCTTCTCGGGGACCGAGTTCGGCGCGGCGATAGACGCCTACGTCGAGGAGTACGTCCTCTGTTCGGAGTGTGGCCTCCCCGACACCCGCCTCGTCCGGGAGGACCGCACCCCGATGCTCCGGTGTGACGCCTGTGGCGCGTTCCGCCCCGTCACGAAGGGCCGGTCGGGCGGCCAGCAACAACAGCAGAAGGAGGCCGTCGAGGAAGGGAAGACGTACACCGTCGAGATCACCGGGACGGGTCGGAAAGGCGACGGCGTCGCCGAGAAAGGCGAGTACACGATCTTCGTCCCCGGCGCAGAGGAGGGCGACGTCGTCGAGATCTACGTCGAGAACATCTCGGGCAACCTCGCGTTCTCGCGGCTTGCGTAGTCGGGCGAGAGGTTAGGGATCGTACGGTTCGACGTCGTCGACCGCCGGCGCGCCGACCGCGAGGACCGAGACGGGAGCGTCGGCGCTCGCCGGATTGTGCGCCCGGTGGGGGCTCCCCGGGTCGGCGACGAACGCCTCCCCGCGTCCGACGACGAACTCCCGCTCGGGGGTCTCGACGTGGAGGGTCCCCTCGAGGACGTAGAAGACTTCCTCCTGTTCCCCGTGGACGTGGTAGGCAAGCGGGAGCTGTTCGCCCGGCTCGGCGTCGTAGCGCCGGATGCCGACGTTGTCCAGGCCCGCGGCGTCACTGATCGAGCGCGCGTCGACCGGTCGGTCCGGAAGCGAGTCGAGGTCGTCCGGGTCGATGACGTGGTAGCCCATGGCGGGCGATCGGTCGCGGGGCCCATAGTCCTCACCCATGCTGGCGGGTTCCCGCGGGCGGTCAGACCTGTACGGTCTCGCGGTGCCACCCCGTCGCCCCGTCGGGGAGCGTATCCGCCTCCTCGTCGGTCTGGACGGTGCCGTCGGCCTCGATCGCGCGGACGACCACGTCGAACTCCGAGCCGTCGGGGGCGTCGAACGCGTATCGCCACCGACGCCAGGCGTGGGGGGCCAGTTGGGCCTCCAACTCGCCCTCGTTCCAGGTCTCGCCGCCGTCGACGCTGACCTCGACCCCGGCGATCTCCTCGACGCCCGTCTCGAGCCCGCCGAAGGCGACGCCGCCGACCGTGACCCGGTCGCCCTCGCGCGTGGCGGCGCGGACGTACGACATCGTGTTGGCGATCGCCCGCTCGTTCCAGTCGCGTTGCTCCCAGTAGGCCTCGTGTTCGGCCTCGGCGACCTCGATCCGGGTGATCCACTTGGTCATCTTCATCCCGTAGCGGCCCGGGACGAGCAGGCGCGCCGGGAACCCGTGGCTCCGCGGGAGCGCCTGCTCGCCCATCCCGTAGGCGATCAGGACGTCCTCGCGCTCGACGAGCTCGAGCGGGATCGCCTCGCTGTAGCCGTCGGCGGCGTGGGTCACGAGATCGACCGCCCCCTCCGCCGGCTCGGCCGCCTCGACCAGCGACGACAGCGGGACGCCCGTCCAGTGGGCGGTCCCGATCAGGTCGCCCCCGACCGGGTTCGAGATACAGATCAGCGTCGTGGTCTGCTCGACGCTGTCGTCGTGGCCGCGTAGCTCCTCGTAGCCCAGTTCGTATGGCTCCTCGACCGCGCCGTCGATCCCGAGGCTCCACGATTCCGGGTCGATGTCGGGGTCGTCGACGCTGATGTCGATGGTGTAGTGGTTCCGGGGAGGCGTGACGGCGGCCGGCATCCCCTCGAAGTCGAAGGCGGGGTCGCCGGAGGGTGGCGAGATCGACCGTGACAGGGGCTCGCCGGCCCGATCGCCGCCTTCAGACTCGAACCGGGAGAACAGCGCGCGGAGCCCGGCGGCCGAGACCGCCCCGGCGGCCACGACCCCGCCGACCCGGCGGAGGAACCGTCTGCGGTTCGGCGGTGCCGGCGGGCGCGTCAGGTACTGTGCCGCGAGATACGGCGCGCCGACCGCGACGACGAACGCGACGGCGACCCCGATCGAGAGGCCGCCGCCGGTCGCGAGAAACAGCCACGCCGTCGCGACGGCGACGGCGACGGCGTACGCCGGGGTGAGCACGTCGGGCGCCCGCGGTCGGACGATCTCCGCAATCGCGGCCGCGGCGAGAACCGCAGCGACGACGCCGGCGACCAGCGCCGGCTGGGCGGCAAAGCCGAGGAGGCCGATCGCCGACGACGACAGCCAGCCCGGCGAGCGAACGATGACCGCCTCGGCGACGGTCACGACCGCAAAGCCGCCGACGAGCGGCGAGACGACGAACGACGCGGCGATCCACGTCGCCGCGACGACGATCCCTATCGCCGCCCGTTCGAACCGCGTCGAGGCCGTGTTCATGATACGTATTGGCTTGGGGATGCCCCGTGATAGCTTCCGCGGAGTTTCCCCCTTGAATACCGAGGAGGACGCCGGACGGAAAAGCGCGACGCCGAACAGTGATGGATCGGGGCCGTCCGAGGAGGGTGGGAACGAAGCGAATCGCGTCCCGTCTACCGAGTGAGGTCGATCCCGAGGACGAAGTCGGGCTCCTCGCTGACCGCGTCGGCGACGGAGGCGGCGTCGCTCACCGTCTCGGCGGTCTCGGGGAGACAGACCCGGACCTCGCTGGCGCCGACCGCGGCGGCGTCCCGGGCGATCGCCCCGAACAGCGCGCGGGCGCCCTCGAGGTCGGCCCAGGCCGCGCCGGCGTACTCCGCCCGGGTCCGGACCTCGCCGTCGTCGCCGGTCCGTTCGTCGACCCGGCTCCGGTAGGCCGAGCCCCGGAGGCCGTCGCCGTCGGCGACCGCGAGCGCCGGCAGTTCCGTCAGGTCCTCGCGGGTGAGCTCCCGGAGTGCCCAGCTCTCCTCGGGGGCCAGCCCGAGCCCCCGGAGGTGTTCGCGGGCGGGGCTATCGGTCCAGTAGCGCCACGCCGCCGCGGGCTTTTCGAGAACGTCGTACCCCTCGGGGATCGCCGCGTCGGGGTCGGGCTCCGGGTGGGCCCACCGGAACTCCGTGATCGGCTCGAACCCGCTCGAGCGCGCGGCGGCGAGCGAGGCGACGTTCCACGAGAAGATCATGACCCGACCGACGGTCGCTCCCCGGTCGCGCGCCCAGTCGAAGGAGGCGCGGTTGAGCCGGCCGCTTATCCCCTGCCTGCGGTAGTCGGCGTCGACCCGCATCGTCTGGAACCAGGCTTCTTCCGGGCCGACCAGTACGGCCTGGACGATCCCCGCGACGTCGTCGCCGACCTCCGCGACGAACGTCTTCGTGTCCTCTGCGCCCTCCTCCTCGAGCCAGTCGTGGTAGATCTCGGGGAGGTAGTCGCCGCCCCGATCGGCCCAGACGTCCTCGACCATCGCGACGACGGCGTCGTAGTCGTCGTGGGTCGCCCGACGGATCCGCACGTCCGAGACGCTCATGCCCACGGAGTCGACCGCCGGCGGAGTTCGCCCGAAAGCGAGGTCTCCATCGCCTCGGCGGGATCGTCGGCGTTCGCTAACGCCCACATCAGCTTGACCTTCGCCGTCCCGGGGAGGGTGTCGCCGGCCTCGATCACGCCCGCATCGAGCAGGTCTCGGCCGGTGTCGTAGACCCGATCGCAGACCCGACCGTCGAGACACTGGCTCGTCATGACGACCGTCGTCCCGTCGTCGACCAGTTCCTCGATCCGCGGGATGAGGTCGGTGTGGACGTGACCCAATCCCGTGCCCTCGATGACGACTCCCGACTTCCCCGCCATCGCGTCGAGGAGCGCGGGGTCCATCCCGGGAGTGAACTTGAGGAGGTCGACGTCGTCGGCGAGTGCGGGCGAGAGGGCGAGTTCCGATTCGTTTCGTCGTTGGTGATCGCGGTGGAAGACCGCCTCCTCGGTGTCGTAATCGATGGTTCCCAGCGGGTCGGCACCGACGGTCTCGAAGGCCGCCCGGCGCGAGGTGTGGTTCTTCCGGACGCGGGTCCCCCGGTGGAGCGCACAGCGGTCGTCGCTCCCGGTGGCGTGCATACAGACCAGCACCTCCGCGCAGTCTGCTTTGGCGGCCTCGACCGCACAGACCGCGTTCATCACGTTGTCCGAGGACGGGCGGTCGGCCGAGCGCTGGGAGCCGGTGAAGACGATCGGGACCGGCGTCTCGAGCATGAAGGAAAGCGCCGACGCGGAGAACTGCATCGTGTCCGTGCCGTGCATGACGACGACGCCGTCGGCGCCGGCCTCGATCTCCTCGGAGACCGCGCTCGCGAGCTCCTGCCAGATCGGGACCTCCATGTTCTCGCTCAGGATGTTCGCGACGACCCGGCCGCGGTAGTTCGCCCGGCCCGCCAGGTCGGGCACCGCCCGGAGGACGTCCTCGGCGTCGAAGCGGGCGGTGACGGCGCCGGTCCGGTAATCGACCGTCGAGGCGATCGTTCCTCCCGTCGAGATCAGCGCGATCGTCGGCAGCTCGTCGTCGAACTCGACGGCCGAACGCTCGCCCTCCGCGTCCCGGGCGTCCCCGATATCGTGGACGCCCTCCGCCAGCACGTCGACCGACGCGGCCTCCCGGTCGATGCCGACGTTGTAACCGCCGTCGAGTTTGACGACGAGGTGGGCGTCGGTGCTGGAGGGAAGCACCACCCCCTCGTAGGTTCGGTCCCCGCGGTCGGCACGAACGCGGTCGCCTGGATTCATGCCTGGAGGGTCGGGCCCGCCGGACTTCAAGCCATCCGTTCGGCCCCGCCCGCGAGCCAAAGACCCATAGGGCCCGCCGACCACGCCACCACCATGAGCGACCGAACGGAATCGACCGCCGGCGGGAGTTCGGACGGCGAGTCCTGGCTCGCGTCGCTGTCCGCGATGCCCTCGATGCCGGGGGCAGAGAGCTACTTCTCGCTCCGTGCGACCGTCGGGATCGCCCTCGCGGTCGGTGCGGGCATCCTCCTCGGGGGAATGACGCTCCCGGCCGGACGGCTCACCGGGCTGGCCGCGGTCGCGGTGACGATCGGCGCCCTCGCCCCGCGGCGCCTGTACGCGGAGGTCGTGACCGCCGGGATCGCCATCGGCGGCATCTCGGCGCTGTTCAACCACGCCTTACTGGCCGCCGGGTCGGGCGAATCGATGGCCGCCGTCGGGTTCTCGACGGGCCTCATGGTCTGTCTCACCGGCTACTACCTCGGGCGGCTCGCTCGCTCCCGGCTGGGAATCGGAGGGTCGTAGGCCGACCGCCGACCCCACAGTCATGACGCAGACACCACCCGACACCTGGACGACCTACCTCGTCACCCAGGAATCGGTCTCGGCTCGCTCCACGCCGGAGGTCGTCCGCCGCGCGCTCTCGGGCGGCATCGACGCCGTCCAGCTCCGTGAGAAGGGGACGGCGGCCGCCGACCGCCACGAACTCGGCCGGAAGCTCCGGGAGCTCACTCGCGAGGCGGACGTCCCCCTGATCGTCAACGACCGTGCCGACCTCGCGCGGGCGATCGACGCCGACGGCGTCCACGTCGGCCAGTCGGACCTCCCCGTCCCCGTCGCCCGCGAGCTGGTCGGCCCCGACCGGATCGTCGGTTGTTCGGCCTCGACGGTCCCGGAAGCGAGGCGCGCGGAGGAGGCGGGCGCGGACTACCTCGGCGTCGGCGCGGTCTACGGCACCGACTCGAAGGACGTCGCCGACCGCAAGGACGGGATCGGCCCCGAACGGATCGCGGCGATCGCGGAGGCGACGTCGATCCCCGTCGTCGGGATCGGCGGGATCACGGCCGACAACGCCGGGAGCGTCGTCGAGGCCGGCGCCGCCGGCGTCGCCGTCGTCGGCGCCATCGCCGCCAGCTCGGATCCCGAGAGCGCGACACGGGGGCTTCGGGCGGCAATCGAAAGCGAGTGACCGATGACGATCAGTCGGTCGGGGGGGTCTCGGCTTCCGCCTCGCCGGTCGCCAGCTCCCAGCCCCGCTCCGAGCGCCGGACGATCCCCTCGTCGGCCATCTCCTCGAGGAGCTCGCCGATGACCTCCCGCGGGGCCTCGACCTGGTCGCTGAGCGTTCCCACTCCCTTTGGCTCCTCGCGGATGCTCGCGAGCACGTCGGCGTAGATCCGGCTCTCGGGTCCGGTGCCGACGTGCTCGGAGATGCGATCGAGGACGTCACAGAGCCGGCCCTGGACCCACCGCTGGGCCAGCGAAAGCTCGTTTTCGAGCCCCTCTAGGTCCTCCAGGGCCCGGAGGAGTTCGTCGAGTTCGCTCGAATCGTCGTAGGAGACGTCCAGCGAGAGGTGCCGACAGGTGGTAATGTCGAAGCTGTTGTTCGATGGGTAGGCGCTTTTCGCGCCGAAGCCGTACGGCGAGACGCTGACCTCGAGGCGGACGTTGCGGGCGATGTGGAAATATTTGCGGCGCTGGTCGTCGGTGCGGCTCTCGACTAACCCTGCCTCCTCTAGCTTCCGGAGGTGTTCGATCACCGCCTTCGGGCTCACGCCGAGGTAATCGGATATCTCGGTGACATAACAGGGTTTGTGCGCTAGCAGTCGGAGGATCCGGCGGCGGTTCTCGTTGCCCAGAAGGTCCAGAAGCGCCGCAGAGTCCATCGGTGGACGGTAGGAGCCGGGCGCTCAAAAGGGTGTCTGACCGACAGCGATCCGACAGGAATCAGGACGTTCCAGTCGCGATCCCGGCGTCCGTACGGTTCGACTCGGCCAACTCCGCCGCCCCCGTCCGAAGCTCCGCGACGCTCTCGCTTTCGATGCCGACCTCGTCGGCCCGGGGCGCGAGCTCGTCGATCGCTCGCTCGAGGGTCTCGATTTCGGCCTCGAGGCGGGTCAACTGCGCGGTGTAGGCGAGCGAGGCGGCCTCGGGCCGGTCGGCGATCGAGGAGGCGTTGGTGCGATCGGAGAGCCGGTCGTGTTCGTCCCGGAGCGTCGAGAGCTTCGCCTCGAGTTCGGCCGTTCGTTCGGCGACGGCGGCTTCGCGGCGGTCGGCGTCGCCGTTCTCGTAGCCGGCGAGGAACATGCCGGTCGTGACCGCCGCGCCGGCGTCGGCCGTACTCGACTGCAGGAACGTCGAGAGTTCGGTTCCCATCGGGCGCTCGGCGCCGGCCGGCTCGTCGGTCCCGTCGTCACCGTCGGCGACGGCGATCGAACCCGCACTGGCGACGACCACGCTCAGGACGGCCAGGACGAGAAGAGCGGAGCGGATCGTGGTCATCGGTCGCGATCATGTCGCCCAATGTAAAAAACCCGGAGTTCCGTTCGGATCGTTTACCCGTCTCAGTCGCCCCTTTCGCTCCGTTCGAACCGTTCACGACCGTTGTGTCGCCCGACCGTTTGAGACGCGTTCGGCGGCTGACGGCAGGCGGGACGGCGAGTAGCAGTCGTCGAACCGGGGCCGGCGGCGGCGGCGGCCGAAAGGACGCTGATAGCGCTCGGGCTTAACTCGTCCGGCCAACCGTTATGTTACTTCGACCCATGGGTACTAATATCATGTTCGAGGCCTTTTCGGGAGGCTACTATCTCGGCCGTCTCTACGTGACGCCGACCGACGGCGACCGCGTACTGATGGACGACGGCCAGCACGAACGCGTCAACCGGGAGCTGTACGCGACCGGCGAGGGCGTCGAGCCCCTCGACACCCCGGTCGTGATGAAACTCGACGCGACCCACTTCCGGGTCCACGGGGACGAGGCCGTCCCGGCGAACACCCTCGAGATTCCCGAGGCGCTCCTCGAGGACTCGCGGATCAGAAATCCCCCACAGCTCCGGGAGGTCCTGCTCGCGCGGCGCGAGCGGGCCCGACAGCTCGTGGCCTACGGCGCCGGCTGATCCGACCGCTACGTTTACCCCGGGAACCGACGATAGCCCGCCATGGACGTCGCGATCCTCGCACACGAGAAGTTCCCCGACCTGGCGAAGACCGCCACCGGAGTGCTCCGCTACGGCGACCGGAACATCGTCGCCGTCATCGACCGCGACCGGGCGGGCGAGCGGGTCAAAGACCACCTGGCGGGCGACGTACGGGACGCCCCGATCGTCGCGGGCATGGACGAGGTCCCCGCGGCCGACGCCCTCCTGATCGGGATCTCGCCGATCGGCGGCGGGTTCGAGGAGAGCTGGCGCGGGGACGTCCGCGCCGCCCTCGAGCGGGGCTGTGACGTGATCTCCGGGCTCCACTACTTCCTCGCCGACGACGAGGAGTTCGCGGCCCTCGCCGCGGAGTACGGCGCCGACCTGTGGGACGTCCGCAAACCCCCCGAGGACCTCTCGGTCGCGGAGGGGATCGCGGGCGAGGTCGACGCCGAGGTCGTGCTGACGGTCGGTACCGACTGCTCGGTCGGGAAGATGACGGCCACGATGGAACTCGCCCGCGCCGCCCGCGAGGCGGGCCACGACGCCTGCGTGATCCCGACCGGCCAGACCGGGATCATGATCGAGGGCTGGGGGAATCCGGTCGACCGCGTCGTCAGCGACTTCACCGCGGGCGCCGTCGAGGAGATGGTCGTCGAGCGAGGCGGGGAGTACGACTACCTCTTCGTCGAGGGCCAGGGCAGCATCGTCCACCCCGCCTATTCGGCGGTCACCTGTGGCATCCTCCACGGCGCCGCGCCCGATCGGCTGGTGCTCTGTCACGAGGCCGGCCGGGAGGCGATCCACGGCTACGAATCATTCGAGCTTCCGCCGATATCGGAGTACGTGGATCTCTACGAATCGCTCGCCGCCCCCGTCGCGCCGGCCCCCGTCGTCGCCGGCACGCTGAACACCGCCGGCCTCGAGGAGGGCGCGGCCGGCGAGGCCATCGCGGCCTACGAGGCCGAACTCGACGCCCCAGCGACCGACCCCATCCGCCGGGACGCCGCCGACCTGCTGGAGGCGGTGCTGTGAGCCTCGAGACGGAGTTCGAGCGAGTGGCCCTCCCGCTCGAGTACCCCTTTACGATCGCCCGGGGGACCCAGACGACCGCGGAGACCGTCGTCGTCCGGATCACCGACGGGGACGGGACGGTAGGGATCGGTGCCGGCGCCCCCTCGACTCACTACGGCGAGACCGTCGCCACCGTCGCGGCGGTGCTCCCCGACCTGCTCGCGGCCGTCGAGGACGTCGGCGATCCCCACCAACTCGCGCGGATCGAACGCCGGATGCGCGAGACCGTTGCGGGGAATCCCGCGGCCCGCTGTGCGGTGAGCATCGCCTGCCACGACCTCGTCGCAAAGCGCCTCGACCTCCCGCTCCATCGCTACTGGGGACTCGACCCGACGGAGACCGTCGAGACCTCCTACACCATCGGGATCGACGACGCCGAGCGGATGCGCGAGAAAGCCGAGACCGCCATCGAGCGGGGCCACGACAGGTTGAAAGTCAAACTCGGCACCGACCGCGACGGGGAGATCGTCCGGACGGTCCGGGACGTCGCTCCCGACGCGACCCTCACCGTGGACGCAAACGAGGCCTGGACTCCCCGGGAGGCCGTCCGGAAGATCGACCGGCTCGCGGACGAAGACGTCGCGTTCGTCGAACAGCCCGTTCCGGCCGAAGACCCCGAGGGCCTCCGCTTCGTCTACGAGCGGTCGGCGCTACCGATCGCCGCCGACGAGTCCTGTGTCACCCTCGCCGACGTTCCGCGGGTCGCGGGGCGATGCGACGTCGCGAACATCAAGCTGATGAAGTGTGGCGGGCTCCGGGAGGCGTTCCGGATGATTCACGCCGCCCGCGCCCACGGGCTCGAAGTAATGGCCGGCTGTATGACCGAGTCGAACGCCTCGATCGCGGCGGCGTGTCAGCTCGCACCCCTGCTGGACTATGCCGACCTCGACGGCTCCCTGCTGCTCGCCGACGACCCATACGAGGGGGTCCCGATGGAGGGCGGACGGATCGACCTCGAGGCGGAGCGGCCGGGAACGGGCGTCCGGCCGCGGTGAGACGATCGGAAAGAGCAGGGTACTTACGCACGCAAGCCGACGCCCCGGCCATGGGAGGAACGGTCGTCGAGATCGGACTGGCAGCCGAGGAGTTCGCACTGAGCCAGACCGCAGCGCGGTTCGAGGACCTCCAGTACGAGATCGAGCGGGTCGTCGCTCACGACACGGATCACGTCATGCCCTACGTCTGGATCGACGGGCCGAGCGTCGGCGAGATCGAGTCCGTACTGGAAGACGACGACAGCGTCGAGGAGTTCGACCGGCTCGCTGATCTGGAGGAAGAACGACTGTACCGGATGGAGTGGGTCGATCAGATCGACACCCTGGTGCAGATCCTGGTCGAGGAGGACGGGGCGATCCTTTCCGCACAGGGCAACGGCGACGACTGGACGCTCCGCATCCTGTTTCCGACCCGGGACGCCCTCTCGCGGACCCACGACTACTGCGAGGACCAGGGCCTGCGGATGGACATCTACACGATCTACAACGTCGATGACGGCCGAAAGGGCCGCTTCGGCCTGACCGACAGCCAGCAGGACACCCTGCTTTCGGCCTTCGAGAGAGGGTATTACGAGATCCCTAGGGACACCTCGATGACCGAACTCGCCGAGGAGATGGACGTCTCCCACCAGGCGCTGTCCGAACGCCTCCGGCGGGGCCACGAGGCGTTAGTCGAGAACACCGTCGTCATCGGGCGCGAGGACGGCCCGGAAAACGATCGGAAGAAACGAGAAGCCTAGAACTGGTAGCGCCGTTCGTCGTCCATCGCCGGATACTGGTCGCCGCCGGTCATCTCCTCGTAGGTCATCCCCGACAAGTATTCATCGTAGGTGACATCGTACCCCGACCGGAGGTGAAAGTCGAGGTTCCCGGTCTCGACGGCCGACTGGAACAGCATGTGGATCGCCCGCCGGACGAGTTCGTCGCTCTCGTCGGGTCCCAGGGCCGACGAGAGGAGGGCGAGTTCGTTTCTGGTCTCGCGGTCGAGCGATATCGAGAGTTCGTCGCCGAAATCGGAGTAGGTGGTAGAGACGTCGTCGTTCAACTCCTCTAAGCTCATAGGGAGGGGTGACGAGCCCGGAGTATAGGCCTTTCGTCGCCGCCGGCCGAACCGGTAGCGGTAAACGGCGGGGTTCGTTAGGGCGAGCGATGAGCGAGGGTACGGATGCGGCGGGGGAGCCCGAGCCGTTCGCCGACGTCGATCGCGAGGCGGTCCGAACTGCCCTGATCGAGTGGTACGAGGCAGACCACCGCGAGTTCCCCTGGCGGGAGACCGACGACCCCTACGCGATCCTCGTCAGCGAGGTGATGAGCCAGCAGACCCAGCTCGGCCGGGTCGAGGAGGCCTGGGCGAAGTTCATAGAGCGGTGGCCCACCACGGCGGAGTTGGCGGCCGCCGACCGATCCGCCGTCGTGGGGTTCTGGACCGATCACAGCCTGGGGTACAACAACCGAGCGAAGTACCTCCACGAGGCCGCCCGACAGGTAGAAGAGGAGTTCGGAGGGGAGTTTCCCAGGAGTCCGGACGGCCTGCAGGAACTCATGGGCGTCGGGCCCTACACCGGCAACGCCGTCGCGAGTTTCGCGTTCGACAACGGCGACGCCGTCGTCGATACGAACGTCAAGCGGGTGCTCTATCGCGCGTTCTCGGTGCCCGACGACGACGCGGCCTTCGAGGACGCCGCGTCCGAACTGATGCCCGAGGGCGAGTCGCGGGTCTGGAACAACGCGATCATGGAACTCGGCGGCGTGGCCTGCACCCAGACCCCCCGCTGCGAGGAGTCGGGCTGTCCCTGGCGCCGATGGTGTGACGCCTACGCGACCGGTGACTTTACGGCGCCGGACGTCCCCACCCAGCCGGCGTTCGAGGGGAGCCGCCGGCAGTTCCGCGGACGGGTGCTCTCGACGCTCCGAGAGTACGACGATCTCCCGATCGACGACCTCGGCCACCGGATCCGGATCGACTACGCGCCGGAGGGCGAATACGGCAAGGAATGGCTGCAGGGGATCCTGGCGGACCTCTCGGAGGACGAACTGATCGAGATCGAGAACCGGGAGGGTGGGACGGTCGCGCGCCTCCGGCGGTAGATCGGGCCCTCGAAGGGAGAGCGGGGGAATTACGGTTCGTACGCGATCCGCTCGACTGCGACCACCAACCTGTAGAACAGGGAGACCACGACCGAGAGGAGACCGAGGGCGGCGACCGCGAGGACGGTCCGGAGCCGGAGAAACGACTGGCCGACCAGGACCGCGCACGCGAGGGCTACGAGCACGACGAGGAACGTGCCGATCCCGTACCGGGGCGGGATCCCCTCCTCAGAGCGAGCGGCCGACATGAGACGGCCATCGCGCCCACGCATCAAAAATGTAGATTTTTGGACGCCACGCGTCGGCCGAGAAACGAGGGCGCCTGGGCGCCGACAGTATCCTTTTGGCCCGGCCCGCCAACGAAGGGAGCATGAACCCGACGAAGTCGGAGGGACGGACCCGCGTCGAAGCCGACGGCGGCCAGGAGCCGATCCGCGTCGCCGCCCTCTGTGGCAGTTTACGGGAGGAGAGCTACACCGCCCTCGCGCTCTCGCGAGCCCTGGAGGAAGCCGGCCGTGGCGGCGCCGAGACCGACTTCGTTGACCTCCGGGAGCTCGAGGTGCCGACGTTCGACGCCGACATCGATCGCTCGGAGGCCGGGGACGCCGGGGAGGTCGCCGCCCGGCTTCGGGATGCGGACGCGATCCTGCTCGGGTCGCCGATGTACCACGGCTCCTATTCCTCGCCGCTGAAGACCGCACTCGACTACTGTGGGTTCGACGAGTTCGAGGACAAGACCGTGGGGCTGCTGGCGGTCGCCGGCGGCTCGTTTCCGGTGACGACCCTCGAACATCTGCGGTCGGTCTGTCGGTCGCTGAACGCCTGGGTGATTCCCCATCAGGCCGCGATCCCGACGGCCCGGACCGCCTTCGAGGACGGCGAGTTCGTAGACGAGAAGTTAGAAGAGCGCGTCGCGACGCTC
Source organism: Saliphagus sp. LR7 (assembly GCF_003344565.1). Lineage (NCBI taxonomy): Archaea > Methanobacteriati > Methanobacteriota > Halobacteria > Halobacteriales > Natrialbaceae > Saliphagus > Saliphagus sp. LR7. The sequence goes on from NZ_QPND01000001.1 coordinate 505,491, forward strand.
GGCCGCCACGCCGTCCAGTACGCCCGGATCGAGCCCGACCCGGACTCCTTCGAGAGCGAGCAGAACGTCGGCGCCCGCGGGAGGTGATACTGCTGGCTGTAACTACGTGAAGATTCTCGCCAGTACGGGGCGCCGAGAACCTTGAAAGACGTCTCGCCGTAGTATGAACCCGAATCGGCAGACGCTTGAGGCCGCCATCCCGAGTTCGCCACGAATGACGACCTGGATCGAGGAGCCCGAGGGCGGCCGGGAGCGGGGTCCGCGGGCGATCGCGCGCGCCTGGCTCGAGGTGCTCGTTCGCCCGCGGCGGTTCTTCGAGGCCGGGGTCGCCCCGGGCGATCAGGCGCCCGGACTCGTCTTCTTCGTGGTCGTCGTCTTCTGTGCGGAGGCGACCCGCTACGCCCTGGAGCCGGGAGCGTATCCCGACCTCGGGGTCGCCCCGGCGCTGGCCGCGGCGTTCTGGCTCGGACTGGTGGTCCTGCTGGTCGCTCCCCTCGCTCTCCACGCCATCGCGGCGATCCAGACGCTCTGTCTGATGGTCCTCGTCCCCGATCGGGCGGGGATCAGCCAGACCGTGCAGGTGATCGGCTACGCGGCCGCGCCCTGTGCGCTCGCGGGGGTCCCGGTGCCCGCGCTTCGGCTCCTCTCTGCGTCCTACGGGGCGTTTCTCCTCGTCCTCGGGCTCGTCGTCGTCCACGACACCTCCCGCATACGGGCGGCGCTGGCGGGGGCGATCCCGGCGACACTCCTCTTTGGCTACGGCTTCCGGGGGTTCGCGGCGGCCGGCGACCTCGGGATCGGGGTCGCTCTATAGGCCGGGACCACCGCGCCAGCGAAGGGCGTCGAACCCGCTCTCGACGAACGACGACCCACATCGAACCGCCGCCGAGAGGGCGTCAGCGCGCCGCCAAGGAATTTTACGCTTCGAAAAGACACGATATCAATATTGGACAGACCTATCAGTGGGGACGTTCTCTGGTGAGACATGCCCGCAGACGAAGACGAAGCACAACCCCTCGCGGAACGTGTCGTCAAAGAAGCCGTGACCGTCGGCCTGGAGACCCCGATGCGCGAGCCGATCCTCGACGCCATCGACGAGGCGGGCGAGGGGAAGAAAGACCCCTCGCGGACGGTCCCGATGGCCGGCGCCCTCCTCGGGCTGGGCGCTGCCGCGGGCTACCTGCTCGGGGCCCGCGACGTCGACATCGACGCCGAGGACGTTCCGATCGACGACTTCGAGGAGCCCGACGTGATCGACGATGTCGTAAGCGGCGAGGACGAGGGAAGTGAGGACGCAGAAGAGGACGCCGAGGAGCCCTCCGGCGGCCGGCTCCGGCCGATCCTGGTCGGCCTCAGTCTCGTCGCGGCCGTCGCCCTGATCCGGCGCAAGCTCCAGTCGGGAGACGACGAGTGGGAGCCCATCGAGGAGTTCGAGACCGCAGACGAGGACGACGAGTTCGGCGGCGACTTCGACGACGACTTCGGAACCGACGACGACGAGGACGATGAGGAGGAGGCCGACGACGACGAGGACGAGGAAGAGGCCGAAGTCGAGGAAGAAGAGGCCGAGTAACCGGCGCTTCGGGCGGAGTTCGTCTTTTTCACGACTGCCGACCCGCGAGCCGGCGGTTCGTCGGTGTCCCTCGCCGACCCCCGAGAGGGCCTTCGAGCCGCGACGAAGGAGCTAAGGGACGGACGGCGAACCGAGGAGACGAATGGAGACGACCCACCGCGTCCGCGTCGGCGACGCACGCGACCTCTCGCTCGCCGACGACTCGGTCGAACTCGTCGTCACGTCCCCGCCGTACCCGATGATCGAGCTTTGGGACGACCTCTTCTCGGAGCTCGATCCGGCGGTCGGGGCGGCTCTCGAGGCGGGCGAGGGCGAGCGGGCGTTCGAAGCGATGCACGCCCAGTTGGACCGCGTCTGGGACGAGCTCTCCCGGGTGCTCGTCGATGGGGGCATCGCGTGTATCAACGTCGGCGACGCGACCCGCACCGTAGACGACCGGTTCCGGGTCTATCCGAACCACGCGCGGATCGTCGAGGCGTTCGCCGACCGGGGGTTCGACCCTCTCCCCGATATCCTCTGGCGAAAGCCGACGAACAGCGCCGCGAAGTTCATGGGCAGTGGGATGGTCCCCCCGAACGCCTACGTCACCCTGGAACACGAGCACGTTCTCGTCTTTCGCAACGGTGGCGAGTCGCGGTCGTTCGAACCCGGAGCCGAGCGGCGATACGAGGCCGCGTACTTCTGGGAGGAGCGAAACCGGTGGTTCTCGGACCTCTGGAGCGACGTCCGGGGGCGCCTGCAGTCCCTTTCGGGAGACGACCTCCGGGACCGCTCGGCGGCCTACCCCCTCGAGATCCCCTACCGGCTCCTGTGTATGTACTCCGCCTACGGCGACACCGTCCTCGACCCCTTCTGGGGGACCGGAACGACGACGCTGGCGGCGATCTGTGCCGGGCGGAACTCGGTCGGCTACGAGCTCGAGGAGGGGTTCGTCTCCGCCTTCGAGGAGCACGTCGGCGAGGTGGCCGACCTCTCGCGGTCGGTCGCCCGGCGCCGCCTCGAGGACCACCGGGAGTTCGTTTCCGAGCGGCGGGCCGACGGGGAGGACCTCGAGTACCGAGCCGAACGCTACGACGTGCCGGTGATGACAGCGATGGAGCAGCGAATCGCGTTCTAT